>JACMRG010000066.1 GCA_014376585.1 Opitutaceae bacterium
GCGCGGGCACAGGGGCGCGCTGAAGGTTTCCTCGGAGCTGGGGCGGGGCACGACGTTCAAGCTGCTCTTCCCCTGCGCCACCGGGCCGGCGGAGACCCCCGCGAGCGTGGCGCCGGCGCGGACCCTCTGGCGCGGGCAGGGTGTCGTGCTCATCGCCGACGACGAGGAGACCATCCGCAGCACGGCGGCGCGGATGCTGCGCGCGCTGGGTTTCGACACGGCGCTCGTCGCGAACGGACGCGAGGCCGTGGACGCGTTCCGAGAAAACCCGGGCGCCTACGCGCTCGTGCTGCTCGACCTGACGATGCCGCACATGGACGGCGAGCAGGCGTTTACGGAGTTGCGCCGCCTGCAGCCCGATGTGCGCGTGGTGCTGATGAGCGGCTTCAACCGGCAGGAGGCGGTGGCGCGATTCACGGGCAAGGGGCTGGCGAGCTTCTTGCAAAAGCCGTTCTCGATGGAAGCGCTGACGGAAGTGATGCAATCGGTGCTAAGCGGCGAGGGGAAGTGACGGAGCCTCCCGTGCCGAGGGCGGTCATTTTGTCCACATCACGGAACGAGGTGTTTTTCGGGCTGCGCTAAATTTGGCCAAGCCTGTTTGTTATGCGGACATGCCTGCGGATCTTTCTTGATGGCAGCTGGTGCCAAGGCGTTCAGGGGATGGCCTTGGCCTAGATTTTCGGCGCGACTCCGGCCGGACCGCTCGCGTGCGCGGCAGCCGGCGGGCCGGCCAGCGACGCTCGCACGGCGCGGCTCGCCTGCAGCCCGGAGACATGAGCCGCGGGGAGACTGCCGTTGAATTCCACCGGGCCGCTCGCTTCGCCGGCGAAGAAAACGAGGTCATCAACAGGCTTCGCGAGTTCAGCATGCATTTTTGACGCCCCGGGCAGCGCTGCCGAATACGCGCCGAGAGTCCAGGGATTCTGCCCCCAATGCGTGACCTTGGTCAGGTCGTCCCGGATGCCGGCGACCAGAGCGGGACCATACATCTCGGCGAGGGCAGCCTTGGCGTGGTCGATGGCGGCTTTGTCGCCGAGCGTTTCGAAGCGGCGGGCCTGGGTGGCACCGGAGAAACCGACCACGATGTTGGTGTCGAGCGGCTTCATGACGAAAGCCATCACCTCGGGTTCGCCGCCCTCGGCCGGGGCGGACGGCTGGTGCAGCACCCACTCGCTGGCCGCTTCGTGTGGGAAAATGTCGCCGTTGAACTGCAAAATAATTTTGTTCAGGAAGCCCATCGGAAGGCTGCGGATGGCCTCCCATTTCCACGCGGGCAGCTCGGGGGCAAAGGCGATGCGGCGTGCGGCGAGGACTCCGGTTGAAACTGTCACCACCACCCGCCGCGCGCGGTATTTCCCACCGCCGGCAGTTTCGACCAGCACCCCGCCGCCGGCCGCGGCGCCTTACCGGATCGCGGTTACCGGCGAGTTGAGCTGCACCGGCACGTCGCGGCCGAAGCGCGCCAAGAACGTGCCGACGCCTTCGCGGATGAAATCGTCGGGGTCGGTCGCGAGGGCGACCGCCTCCACGCTGGAGATCTGGGTGATGTCCGCCCGCTTTCGAGGGGCCCGACGTTGGCGCCGACCAAGGCGCGGTAGGCCGAGCTTTTAGGGAGAAACTCGGCCGCGGGCCGGTCGAGGCCGGCATTGTGCGCCTTTTCCATGGCCCCCTCGGATTGGTGCAGGGCGGCCCGAAATGCATGCTGCTCGTGGGGCGCCAGCCGGCGGTTGCCGATGAACACCGCTCCATCGAGCCTGCTCGGGGCCCGCGAGAAATCCATCCCATCGACGGGCGCTGTGAGGGGATTGTGACCGGCGCCGTGAAGCCACGCGGCGCCGAGGTCGATGGGCGCGGCGAAACTGGTGTCGGTCACGGCGCGCCCGCCGATCCGGCCCGTGGCCTCAAGCACCCGCACGGTTTTCCCGGAGCGAAGAAGGTCCTTCGCCGTCGTAAGGCCGGAAAGCCCGGCGCCGACGACGATGATAGCGGGCACCGCTGCGGCCGCGCTGGCGCCCGCCGCCGGACCGGCGCAGACGAGGAGGCCAAGCGAAAATAAACTGAGTCCGGCAAGGCCCCGGCGCGTGCGAGCAAACTGGATTTTTATGGGGCTGGGATGCTCGCGGCCGAGGCGCCGGCACGGCGGGTGTGGAAAAAATGCGGCAAGGATTTTCCGGCGCGGGCCGGGGCTTGCGGGAGCACCGCGATCTCGGACGAGCCCATCGTCGCGGCCGACGCGGAGCGCGTGTTGTTTGCCTACACCGACACGCGCCAGCCACGGCTTTGCGCCCACGGGTCGGAGGAGGAAAGGAGCGCGGGCGCGGCGGTGCGGAGATCGCGCCGGATACCGAAACGGGCCGAAGGGTTCAAATTGTGCACTCACTGACCAAATGACAAAGTGCAAAGTTTGACCCCTTTTTTCGTCCCTTTTTTCGTCCCGGTGCGATCCGGTGATAGGTGACACTTTGTCCGGGGTGATGGGTGACACTTTTTGTGGTGGTTGAAAGGTGAGGAGGGCGAGGTTTTTTCGAGGTTTTTTGAACTTGGCGGGATAAAA
>JACMRG010000067.1 GCA_014376585.1 Opitutaceae bacterium
GCGGCGGCGGCGAGGGCAGCTACGCGGGCGCGGACGGGGAAGGGGAGGAAGGCGCGCCGGGCCGGTGCGGCGAGGAGATCCCGGTCGGGGTGGCGGCGCGCAGCAGGGCGAAAATCGCGCAATGGCTGCAACGTAGTCCAAGCATTTTCCAAGCGGGCGACGGCGGCTTCGTGGCGGGGGTCGGCGGCGCGCCAGCGGGCGAAGACGGCGGCTTCGTTGGGCGTGAGCGTGTCGTCGCGCTGCGCGAGCCAGGCGGCGGCGGTGGCGGCGATGGACTCGTCCTCGGACGGGCGCGGGGAATCGGGGCCGGCGGGAAGTTTCATGGCGTATCCTCGGCGCCCGGGCGGCGCAGGGTGCTGACGCCGCGTTGTTCAAAATACTCGGCACAGCGGCGCATGCCTTTGGCGAGTTGGGCCTTCACGGTGTGCTCGGAGATGCGGAGTTCGGCGGCGATTTCCTTGTGCGAAAGGGCGTAGAGCAGGCGGAGTGTGAGGACTTGGCGGCAGCGCTCGGGGAGGTCGCTCACGGCGGCGGAGAGCATCGCCAACTCCTGCTGTTTGTTGACGGCGGCGGCGACGTCGGGGCGGTCTTCGGCGACGGGTAGGGCGGAGAGGTCGTCCACGCCCTCGATGGAAACGACTTTGCGGCGGCGAAAGAAATCGAGCGCGGCGTTGCGGGCGGTGGTGAACAGGAAGGCCTTTGCGTAGCCGATGCGGCCGGCGGCGCGGGCGTGGATGAGGCGGGCGTAGGATTCCTGCACGAGGTCGTCGATGTCGGGCAACGATGGGAAGACCGCGCGCAGGTAGGAGCGGAGGGAGGGCTCATGCGGCTGGACCTCTTCGGCAAACCAGCGGGTGTTTTCTGACTTGGGGGTGTTCACTGGGGTGGTGACAAAGCGTGATGAGGCGGGCGCGTGCGCGGCCAAGCAAGCGCGGGGTGCGGGAAAATATTTCGCCCCCGCGTAGCCCGATGCGTGCGGTCGTTCGTCTAAGGTGACCGAGGGTGGCGCCGCTGCAGAACGAAGGCGGGGTTCGGGGCCCCCGCCCTGCAACCGGGAGGGTGCGAGATTTGCCTCCTCATGCGGGCGGATTCGGGCACGTTGATCGGCCACATGGCTTTCATCGGCAAACGCAACCAGCTCCCTTTCCTGCACGAGGCGACGCCGGGATTTTATCTCAACGGCGGAACGCACGGGGAGATTCTCCTGCCGGGCCGCCAACTGAAAAAACGGCCGGCGGTGGGCGAACTCGTGGATGTTTTTGTGTATCGTGATTCGGAAGACCGGATCGTCGCGACGACGGCGGCGCCGTATGCGATGGCGGGCGAGTTCGCCTACCTGCGCGTGGCGAGCGTGAACCCGCGCATCGGCGTTTTTCTCGACTGGGGTCTGGAGAAAGACCTCTTGCTGCCGATCCGCGAGCAGACGGTGCCGTTGCGCGAGGGCGCGTGGCTGGTGGTGTATGTCACCCTCGATGTGAAGACGGACCGGATCATCGCGAGTTCGCGGTTGAACCGGCATCTCAACGTCGCGCCGCCGAAGTTTATCGCGGGCCAGCCGGTGCAGTTGCTCGTCTTCAGCGAGTCACCGCTCGGCTATAACGCGGTCGTAAATAATACGCACCGCGGGCTGCTTTATTTCAGCGATTTATCGGGGCCTCTGGCGGTGGGGCAGGCGCTCGATGGTTTTATTCGCGCGGTGCGCGAAGACGGGAAAATTGATCTGACGCTTAACGGCGGACGCGTGGGTTATCAAAAAATCGCGCCGCTGGCGGACACGATTTTGGCGGCGCTCAAGGCGGCGCCGAGCAAGCGGCTGGATTTGCACGACGGCAGCCCGCCGGCGGAGATCCGCGCGACGTTTGAGGTGAGCAAGAAGGCGTTTAAGCAGGCGATCGGCGTGCTGTTCAAGGCGAAGCAGATCGTGATCGAACCAACGGGCATTCGGCTCGCGTAGGGCGATTAAGCACGGACTAACACGAAGGTTGAAAAATTCACCGGTCGCACCACTTTGGTAGCTATGACGGAGATCATTTTTGATGTGCGTGAGGACGAGGTGGACGGCGGCTACACCGCCACGGCGCTGGGCGTCGGTATCCATACGCAGGGGGAGACGCTCGAAGAGTTACGCGCCAACGTGAAGGGAGCGGTGGATTGCTACTTCGATGAGACGATGGTGGCGCCGAAAGTGATCCGACTTCATTTCGTGCGTGACGAAGTCTTGGCGCGATGAAATTGCCGCGGGACGTATCGGGCCCAGGGTTAGTCAAAGCTCTGGGAGTCCTTGGCTACAGTGTGAGTCGGCAAAAGGGATCGCATGTGCGGGTGACGACCCAACGTAACGGCGAGCATCACGAGGTCGTTCCCAACCACCACCCGATCAAGACCGGCACGCTCTCGGGCATTCTCAAGAGTGTTGCCGCGCATCATCGGCTGAATGTTGAGGAGTTGGTTCGGGTGCTGGGTTTGTAGACAGTTGGGGGGGCGGAAGCTCGTGGGTTCCCGGATTTGCGATTCTTTGTTCGGTTCGGGATTCGGCACTGTTTAGTAAGTGAACCGCATGAACGATGATGCCGCACTGCTTCGCTGCTACGTTGAGGAGGGCTCGGAGCCGGCCTTCACCGCGCTCGTGCGGCGGCATGTCGATCTGGTTTACGGCGCGGCGTTGCGGCGTGTGGGTGGCGATCCGCATCGCGCGGCGGAGGTGGCGCAGCAGGTGTTTACCACGCTGGCCCGCGAGGCGCGAAAACTGGCGCGCCACCCGCAGCTTGCGGCGTGGTTACACACCGCCACGCGCAACGCGTCGCTCAATCTCATGATCTCCGAACAACGCCGGCAGGCGCGCGAGACGGCGGCACTCGCGCTCGAATCAGTCGGCGGCGGTATCGGCGCGTCCGGCCCCGCTTGGGAACAGTTGCAGGCGTTGCTGGATGCGGCGATCGACGAGCTGCCCGAGACGGATCGCGTGGCGGTGGTGTTGAGATTTCTCGAGCGCCGGCCGTTTGCGGAGATCGGTGCGGCGTTGAAGGTGTCGGAGGATGCGGCGCGGGTGCGCACGGATCGTGCGCTGGACAAACTGCGCACGGCGTTGGTGCGGCGTGGCATCACTTCCACGGGGGCCGCGCTCGGCGCGATCATGGCGGGCCAGCCGCTGGTCGCGGCGCCGGCCGGGCTGGGCGCGGCGTTGGCGCTGGAGTCGCTCGCGAGCGCGGGGGTCGGCCTCGCGGCGGGGGCGGCCGTTACTTTTATGTCTACCAAACTCATTACCACCGCCCTACTGAGTGCGCTCGTGGCGTTCAGTGTCGGCACCTACGTCGGCAATCATCGCGAGACTTCGGCTCAATCGGCACCGCAAGTGCACGAATCTTCGCAACAGACGCAGGCATTGGCGGCGATGCGGCGGGATAATCAGCGTCTCACCGCAGAGGTCTCTGCTTTGCAGGCCGATGTTGCCCGGCTGAACGCTGCGGCCGAAGCAGATCGCGCGGCTGCTACAGTTGCGGCTCAACGCATAGCGGCCATGGCAAAGGCGGCGGCGAAAAGCCCTATCATCGGAGTGCCGGTGTGGGACCTTCAGGGCGCGGTCCTGAACAACCTCCGACAGATCAACGCGGCGCGAAAACAATACGAGCTGGAGAAGGGTCATCCGGCGGCTTCGCTGAGTGAACTCGTGGGGCCCAAAGGCATGATCCGAACCGTGCGCACCGTGGGCGGTGAGAACTACGCCGATCTCTCGATGGTCGGCACCGACGTGCTGAGCGTGACGACGCCTGACGGTGTGAACGTGATTTTCGATCCTACGGGTGCGACGACGACCAAGCCGGAAGTGCCGCCCGAGGTTGCGCGTGAAATGAAAATCCAGCCGTCAGTCTTGAAAGCGGTGGACGCCTACCGCATGGCGCACGGCGGCGCGCTGCCGCCCAATGAGGCCGCACTCGTTTCGTATTTCGCCACGCCGCAGGAAGGCGCCGACTTCGTCGAAGTGGTGGAATCGAGGAAGGCTAAAAAGTAATCCGGCCGGCGCTGTTGCGCGGCGGAATCTCGGGGTTCAGTAGGCGAGGAAGAATTCCTGCAATGCGCGCGGATCGCGCGTGCGCGTGAGGCCGAGCGTGAGGAGGACGCGGGCTTTTTCGGGGTTCAGTTCGTCGGCGGCGATGAAGCCGAGGCGGTCGTCGTCGATCTCGATGTTGCGCTCGACCACGCCGCCGCCGGTGCGGGAGCTGCGGACGACGGCGACGCCTTTTTTTGCGGCGGCGGCGCAGGCGGCGAGGGCGGGTGCGCCGAGGTTGCCGTCGCCCACGCCGGCGATCACGAGGCCGCGCGCACCCGCGGCGACGGCGGCTTCGATGAGCGCGCGGTCCATGCCGGCGTGCGCGAAGATGATGTCCACGCGGGGTAACGCGGTGCGCGCGGGCAACGTGAACTCGCTCGCGGCGGTGTGGCGGCGGACGGGCGGTGCGTAGAAGTGTGGCCGACCGGCGTTGGCGAGGCCGGCGAGGACGCGCTGGCCGCTGTGAAACGTGCCCAGTTGCGTGGTGTTGGTCTTGGTCACTTCGCGGGCGAAGTGGATTTCATCGTTGGCGACGACGAGCACGCCGCGACTGCGGGCGGCGGGCGTGATGGCGACGGCGATGGCGTTGAAAAGATTCATCGGCCCGTCGGCGCTCATGGCGTTGGCGGGGCGCATCGCGCCGTCGAGCACGACGGGGTTCTCGGTGCGCGCGACGAGGCTCAGAAAATAGGCGGTCTCCTCCATCGTATCGGTGCCGTGGGTGATGACGACGCCGGCGATGGCCGGATCGGCGACGGCGGCCTGCGCGCGCGCGGCGAGTTTGCGCCAGACGGCTTCGGTCATGTCCTGGCTGCCGAGTTTCGCGACCTGCTCGACTTCGATCTGCGCGAGGATGGCGAGCTGCGGCACGGCGGCGACGAGCGCCTCGATCGAGAGCGCGGCGGCACGGTAGCCGCGGCCGGCGGTCTGGGCGCCGGCGATGGTGCCGCCCGTGGCGAGGAGGCGGATGCGGGGGAGAGGACCGGCGAGAGGGCGTGGCATCAGCGTAAGTTAAATGGACGCGCGGGCGAACGCCAGTTTCTGTCCGCCGACTGACGGCTGGACAAAACGCGCGTGGTCGCTTTGTTGGCGGCTCTCACATGAGCCTCCGCGCCGTAGTTATTGCCGCCATTATTATGATTCCTCGCGAATCAGGGCGGCGGCGCGTGACGGCATAACTCGATAAACCAAGTCACCCCTCTCCGAAGCCCTGAGCCGCAACGCTCGGGGCTTTTTATCGGCCCGGGCTCGCGGTTCGCCCTTTTCCCCATGAACACGCCCTCCCTTGCACCGAGCCTCACGCTCGCCGATGTTTTAGCCGCCCAAATTCGCCTCGCGACCGGGCTCCGACGAACGCCGTGCCTGATCGCACGGGCGCTGTCGGAGATCGCGGGCGTAAAGATGTGGCTGAAGCGTGACGATTCGCAGCGGACCGGCTCGTTCAAGGAACGCGGGGCGCGGCACGCGTTGCTGTGCCTCGAGGAAGTTTCGCGAGCGCGTGGCGTGATCGCGGCGTCGGCGGGCAACCACGCGCTCGGGCTCGCCTATCATGGGGCGCAACTCGGGGTGCGGGTGACGGTGATGATGCCGGTCAACGCGCCCGCGGTGAAGGTCGCGCGCTGCCGCGGACTCGGGGCCGAGGTGGTGTTGCACGGGGAGAATTTTGAAATGACGCACGCGCACGCGATCCGGCTCGCGGCGGTGAGCGACGCGACGCTGGTGCATCCGTTTGACGATCTGCGCGTGATCGCGGGACAGGCGACGATGGCGTTGGAGTTTTTGGAACAGGCGCCGGAGCTTGATACGGTGATCGTGCCGGTGGGCGGTGGCGGGTTGCTCACGGGCGTGGCGACCGTGGTGAAGGCGCTGCGTCCCGGTATGCGCGTGGTGGCGGTCGAGCCGGAGAATGCGGCGGGATTTGTCGCGGCGCGTGTGCGTGGTGAGCCGGTGCGCGTGAGCGTGCCGCCCACCCTCGCTGATGGACTGGCGGTGGCGCGCGTGGGGGCGACGACCTTCGCGCTCGCGGCGCCGTTGGTGGACGACGTGGTGACGGTGATCGAAGCCGCAATCGCGGCGGCGATCGCGTTGCTCGCGCGGCAGGCGGGCGTGGTCGCAGAGGGCGCGGGGGCGGCGACCCTCGCGGCGCTTCTCGTCGGGCGGGTGCGGACGCGCGCCGTGGTGCTACCGATCTGCGGTCGAAACATCGATGCCCGTGTGCACGAGCGCGTCGTGAGCGAAGCGATGGAGGCGAACCTAGGGGCGCCCGCGTGACCGATCCCTCGCCGGCTCTGCGTTACGGTTTCGCGCCGGCGGTAATCCACTCGCCGACGAGCTTCACCTCGGCGGGCGAGAGCGCGGGTTTGCCGTCGGTGGGCATGAACTCCTCGTCGTCGGAGCGCAGCGTGATACGGCGGTAGAGATCGCTCTTTTCGAGGGAACCGGCAACTACGGGAGGGCCGCTTTCGCCGCCCTTCATGAGCAGTTCGTGGGTGTCCATGCGCAGGTCGGCCTTGTGCTTGGAGGGTTTGTGGCAAGCGACGCAGTGTTTATCGAGAATGGGCGCGACCTGCGTGACGAACATCGAGGCCGGTGCGACCACGCCGCCGGCGGCCGTGGATTTCGCGGCCGGAACGGGCGCGGGGGCGATGCCGAAGAGCGAGCGTAAGCCGCCGGGCATGTATTTCGTGAGATAGTCTTCGCCGTGGGTGATGATGCTGCCTTGGTGGCTGGTCCACGACATCACGCCGAGGGTGGTGAGGAGCAGCGGGATGTAGAGCAGCCGCGCGAGCACGAAGCCCTCGCCGGCGATGTAGCTGGGCCGCAGCGCCAAGAGCAGGAGGCAGCAGACGCTGAGCCCGATGCCGCCCCACAAATGGTTCATCACCGTCTCCCCCCGATAACCGCCGCTCCACGCGAGGAGCCAGCCGACTGCGGTGGCGCCCAGGACGCCCAAGGTGGCGAGGATGAGGATGAGCCCGGCGGATTTTTGCAGATGAATCCAGATATGCAGTAAGCCGAGTAGTTCCAAGAGCGGCACGAGCGATAGCAGGCCGATGGGGAGGTGCACCAGCACGGGATGAAAGCGCCCGACGAATTGGGCGAGCGCCGCGCGCTCGTGACCATCGGGCGGCGCGATGAAAGGCAGGGCCGCGAAGAGGGCGATGAACAGGAACCCCAAGATAACGAGGGGCGGGCGGCGGGGACGTGATGCGTCGGACATGAAGAAGGTTAAGATAAACCTAGGTTGGGGATTGAAAGGAGGGCAATTTCTTCGCGCAATCGAGTTTCTTGTCTTATCCGCACGGCACAATTTTTAGACGGTGGTTTACCGCGTTCAGTTTCATGACTGCGCTCGGGTTGCACGGGCAGTCGCTGACGCCGATTGGCCTGCCCGTCGGCCTGCCGCTTCCGGACCAGCCGATCCAGCTGGGCAAGTTCCGTGTCGCCGGGGACCTTTTTGACGAGGCTATCGACCCCACGGGCATGGATGGGCCCGAGGCGGAGCGCAGCGAATCGCCTTTTTCCAACGACCTCATCATGGCCGAGACCGTCGATGAAAACGCGCTCGACGACATCGGCACCGAGCTTTCCGCCATCAACGCCGTTCCCGCGGCTGAAGCGGCGGCGGGCGTGAACCGCGTCAACCTCAAGGGCTTCCCCACGCCGCGCCAGCGCAACGGTTTCACGCAGGTCGGCATGCCCGAGATTCTCAACACGAGCGGTTCCGAATCAATCCAGGGTCCGCTCACGCCGGTCGTGGGCCGCGCCGCGCCCGGCGGTATTCAAAACACGCTCACCGCCCGCCCGCGGGGGAAGCGCGGCTCGCGCCTCGATTTCACTGCGACGAGTCATGCGCAGCAAAGCGTGAACGGCGAGATCAGCGGTCTCGCGGTGCCGAAGCATGCGTGGCACCGGCTGGCCTTCGGCTGGGATCAACGCAGCGGGCCGGAGCCGTTCACCTATGGCCGGCACCATGCGCTCGACGCGGCGTTTATTTGGAAATTCAACCGCGCGTGGAGTTCGATGATTCAGATCGACTACGATGCGCGCGCGGCGAATTCATCCCCCGGGATTCCGGAGTATCGCGCGACGGCCGCCGGCAAAATCATCGCGCCATATCGCCCCCTCGGCTATTTCAACCTTTACGGGCCGAACGCCGGTTTCCGCAAGCGCACCACCAGCGCGATCATCCAGGTCGAGGGGCAGATCGGCCGGCGCGTGAGCGTGCGCGCGAGCGTGCAGGGCCTCACGCGGGACATCGACGAAGACCGCTGGACCGCGGGCCAGTATCTGCTCGATACGAAAAAAATCGGCGGCGTCCGCGAGCCGCAGCACACCGAGCAGCCTTTTTCGGCGTGGACGGGACAGGTCGATGTGACGACAAGGTTTTTTGCCCTGCACGCCGACCACAAGGTCACCGTCGCCCTCGACAGCACGCACACGGACTACCAGCGCGTGCAGCGCGCACTCAGCACGGCGGACCGCAACGCGCAGCCGCCGGATATCCGCGTTTTCGATCCTGCGGCGCCGAACTACGACCGCCCGGATTATTCGCCCGCCCGCTTCTCCCGGTTCATCACCAACCGCGAGGAGTTGAACGATTACACGGGCGTCTTCGTGAGCGAACGCACCGCCTTTATGAAAGGCCGGCTGGTCGTGACCGCCGGCCTGCGGAAAGATTTTGTCACCATCGACGTCACGGATCGCCGCGTCGGCGCGACCTCGCCGCACGTGCGCGACAAGACCGCTGAAATCTCCAGCCACTTCGGGGCCAACTACGTCGTGGTGCCGGGCCGCATCCTGGCGTTCGCCAACACGAGCACGGCCTTCGAGCCCTCCTCGCGCGTCGATGCCCGCACGGGCCGCGTGCAGGGCAACGAGACGACCCTCGGCTACGAGGCCGGGGCGAAGGGCCTTTTCTTCCAGCGCCGGCTCGCGCTGATCGGCATGGGCTTCGCGTATTTCAACCAGAATATCTCGCGTCGGAATCCGCGTTACGACGACCCGGTCTTCGATGCCAATCAGACGCAGCCGCAACTCGTGGCCGCGGGCGAGGAGCGTTTCACCGGCGGTGCGCTCGAGGGGAAATTCAAGGTTTCGGACGCTTGGACGATCGGCGGCAAGGCGACCTTCAACCACGCGATCACCACGCAGTCGCCCGATCTGCCGGAGGAAATCGGCCGGGCGCTGACGCGTTTCCCGCGGCTCACCGGGGGGCTCAGCACGCGCTATGCTTTCGGCAACGAGGGCAAGCAGGCTGGGCTCAGTGTCGGTGCGGGCGTGACCTACGTGAGTGACACGGTCGCGAGCTACGAAAACGCCACGCACGCCTACCTCGCGTATCCGGCCTACACGTTGCTGCAGGTGAGCGTGAGCTACCGGCTCAAGGTGGGGAAATACAACCACGGCGTGACGCTGAGCCTGCGCAACGCCCTCGACCGCGACCTCCTCGCCCAAGTCGCACGCGCCGGCGCCGGGCGCGAGCTAAACGTCAATTACGGGTTGGCCTGGTAGGCCGCGGTCCTGCGCGGCGCATTGCCCCTTGCGGCGGGCGGCCCGCCCGGGCCAGATGCGAATCATGGCGCGCGAGGAAAAACGTCCGGTCACCGTCCACATCATCGCGGAACACGTGGGGGTTTCGGCATCGGCGGTTTCGACCGTGCTCGCCGACCGCCACAAGGAGCGCCGGCTCGCGCCCGCCACCGTGGAAAAGATTCGCAAGGCGGTGCGCGATCTCGGCTATGTCCCCAATGTCGCCGCGCGCCGGCTGCGGGCACACGTCCCCGATGTCCACCACATCGAGCTCGGCATCCTGACCTCGTTTGAGGCGCCGCTTTTTCTCGTGAGCCGCGTGCTCCGGCAGGTGCAGCGGATGGCGGACGCGCGCACCGGCCCGGGGCGAAAATTTTCCGTGTCGATCGCGATGTTTCACGCGGGCCGGTTCCGCGAGATGGCGGGGCTGCTGCACGCGAGCCGCTTCAACGGCGTGGTCATCACCAACACCACGTTGCCGGACGATAACAGTTCCTCGCGGCGCCGAGGTTGCGTTAGGGCCTGTTAACACAATTGCCAAAGTGGGGTAGAAGTGTAGGCAGGAGGAATGGAACTGACCGAGGCGCATCTGCAACGAATCCAGGACAGTTTGCCCGTTGAGCGGGGCAATGTGAGCATGGAGGTGCTGAACTTCCTGAATGCGGTGCTGTATGTGATGGAGAACGGCTGCAAGTGGCGGCGTCTGCCGGAGCGCTTCGGCAAGTGGCGCACAATCTACACGCGAATGAACCGGTGGAGCAAAAGCGGAGTGTGGGACCGGCTCTTTGCGAGATTGCGGCAAGAGGGGGTTCTGGCGGTTGAGCTGAGAGTGGTGTCGTTGGACGGCACCAGCGTGAAAGTGCATCCCGACGGGACCGGGGCGGAGAAAAAAACGGTCCGCAGGCCATCGGCAAATCCCGCGGCGGCTGGAACACCAAGATTCATCTGGTTGCCGCGAATGATGTCCACGCCGTCGGCTTCCGTCTTTCCCCTGGTCAGCACGGAGACGGCCCAGAGGGCCGCGAGCTGATCGGCGATCTGGGCTGCCCCGCGCCCGGCTGCGCCTTGGTGATGGACATGGCCTACGAGGGCGACGAGACCCGCGGCCTGGCCAGCTTGCTTGGCTTCAAGCCGGTAGTCCCGCCCAACCCTCGGCGTCTCAAGCCCTGGAAGCTGAACAAGGCGGTTTATCGGGAGCGCAATCACGTCGAACGACTCTTCCGCCGCCTCAGGGGCTTCCGCCGCA
>JACMRG010000068.1 GCA_014376585.1 Opitutaceae bacterium
AAGAAGACGGAGGCGATTCACCCGCTGGGTGAGGGAGATTTTAGCTTCGCGACACCCGGAGGACGGGTGCGGATGTCGGTGACAAAAGACGCGCTGACGCCGTTCGGCGGACTGGTGCCATGGGCGGCCCATACAAAGCATATAGGGATTATAGATACGATGGCAGCCGACTGCCCGGTGCGACGGACGAGCCCGAACGCGGCTCCGGTCTATGACGTGCTGCAATCGTTCATGTTGACGGCGCTCACCGATGGTCGCCGGTTCTCGCATATTGAGCGATTGCGGGAAGATCCGACGATTCCGGAGTTGTTCGGGATGGAGTCGGTCGTCGGCGATGACACGGTGCGGCGCTTCTTTAAGTCCGTCGATCCGGTGCTCGGCGCAGAGTGGATCGCCCGGCACGCGAAGCCGATGTGGGGCGCGTTGCCCGACCCGATCATCCTGGACTGGGATTCGACGGTGCAGCCGAAGTATGGGCACCAAGAAGGGGCAGAGATCGGCTACAACCCCGGCAAGCAGGGTCGCCGCAGTTTTCATCCGCTGTTGGCTGTCGTCGCGAAGACCCGGTTGTGCCCGGTCTATCGGTTTCGCTCCGGCGACACGGTGAGCGCGAGCCAGTGGCAGGAGGCGATGGCGGCTGCCGAGCGGTGGCTCGGGGATCGTCGGGTCGAACTCAACCGCGGAGATCTGGGCTTCGGCCACGACGCGATCATGAGCTGGCATGAAGCGGCTCCCGGTCGCCCAAAGTTCCTGTTCAAACTCAAGCTGACGAACCTGGTGCGCTCGGCCCTGCATCGGATCAAGGAAGGCGACTGGCAGGGCCCGGCGATCCTCGGGGCCTGTCAGATGGCCGAGGGCCGGATCCAACTCACGGGCTGGAAAGCTTCCCGGCGGGTGATCTTCGCCCGCACCTTGCAAGGCGTCGTGCCGGCGGCTGGCCGGGCCGAGTTTTGGGACCAGCACAAACATGAGTTTGCGGTCTGCGTCACCAACCTGCCCGACGCGGTGAACGGCTGGCAGATCCAAGAACTCTACCGCCAGCGCGCCGACACCGAGAACGTGTTCGACGAACTCAAAAATCAGTGGGGCTTCAGCGGCTTCTGCGCGAAGTCCAGGGCGACGACCGAACTGGCGGCGCGGCTGCTGCTCGTCGTTTACAACCTGTGGACTCTGTTCGTGCGCTTCATCGTGCCCCAAAAACATACCGAGGCCAAACGCGGTCGACGCTGGTTTCTTTTGATCGCCGCCAGACTCGTGCAATCGGGTCGTCAAAAAGAACTACAAGTCTCTATAAGCGGTGGCTGGGCTGAACAATTACGCGATGGTTATCTCCGCCTCCACGAATGGATCCGCACAACTGCGCCGCAGTTGAAATATATTGTTCCAGACCACCGCCACAACACCGCGAATCCCGCCCCCGCCGGCGCCTAAATCCGCACTTCAACTGCGGAATCTAGGCTTAACGGAGTAGTGATAGGAGATATTTGAAAAAATCTACTTTCTGGATTCCCGCGGGTCGCCGACTTCGGAGGGAGGCTTCACTTGAACTGGGCGGAGCGCAAAAAAGTGCTCACGATGCGCGCGGTGTCTGCGCGCCACTGGAGCCACGTGTGCGAATGGTGGAGCACACGGTGCGCGGTCTCGCCGGTGAGGTGCGTGCTGGCGACGGTGACCTTGCCGTCGTTGGGACCGGCGAGCCACGCGGAGAAGAACGGGTTGAGCGAGCGGTCGCCGGCGACGATGCCGAGTTCGCCGGCGACGGTGGGCCAGGGGCCGAGGGTGTTGGGCAAACTCACCGGCGCGGTGCCGAGGCGGCGGCCGTTGACGCCGGTGAACCAGCGGAAGGGCGGAAAGTTTCGGAGTTTTTCCGCGACGGCGCTGCCGGCGTTGGGTGGCGCGATCATGACGGTGCGGCCGAGGTTGGCGGGCAAGGCGGTGCCGGCGCGAAGTTGTTGGTCGAGCCACGTGCGTATCAGGATACCGCCCATCGAGTGCGTGACGAAGTGCAGGCGCGGAGCGGCGTGGACGCGATGCGCGCGGAGTTGGGCGGGCAGCCAGTCGCGTGCGAGCGTCTCCAGCGGCACGCTGCGCGAAGGGTAGGTAAGATTGACCACGCGGTAGCCGTCGCGCGTGAGGGCGTGGCCGAGCCGGGCCATCGCCCAGCCGCCGAGGCCGAGGCCGTGGAGCAGCACGACGGTCTCTTTTTCGGCGTGGGCGGCGGCGGGCATCAGGAGAGAAAAAATGAGGAGCAGGCGGCGGACCATCGCGGGAGGTGCGACCGCGGGGAACTCAGGAAGTTGCGCGTGGTGAATTCCGGCGCAGGCCGGCCACGCCGCGCAGGGTGATCGCACCGAGCACAATGGCACCGCCGGCTAAAGCATTCGGCGTCGGGCGCTCGCCGAGCGCGAGGAGCACCCAGAGCGGGTTGAGCAACGGCTCGATCACGGGAATCAGGACGGCCTCAAGCGCGGTCACGTGGCGGATGGCGTGCGCGTAGAGCCAGTAGGAAATCCCGAGCTGCACAACGCCCAGCAACAGCAGCGCGCCCCAGCCCGTCGCGGGCAACGCGGGCGCGCCGATGATCCACGGCAAACCAACGAGGAAAGCGAGGAGGTTGCCGAGGATGATGGACTCGACGGGCGAGCCGTCTTTTTGCCGGCGGAGCGCGATGGTCATGCCGGCGAAAAAGACGCCGCTGAGCACGGCGAGGGCGTTGCCCAACATCCCGCTGAGCGCGAGATTGTCGGCGAAGAACAGGGCCATGCCGCCGAGCACGGCGATGATGGTGAACCAGTCCGCGCGCGTGGCGCGTTCGCCGAGCAGCCACGCGCCGAAGAGCGCAACCCACACGGGCGCGGTGTATTGGAGGAGGATGGCGTTGGCGGCGGTGGTGAGTTTGGTCGCCGCGCAAAACGTGATCGTGCACGCGGCGTAGCCGACGGCGCCGAGCAGTTGTGCGCGGGAAAAATGAAACCGCAGCCCGCGGCTCACCACCGCGAGAAACAGCGCCGCGATGAGCCCGCGTCCGCCCGCCACGGCGAGCGGCGGCCACGCGACGGCCTTGATGAGCAGGCCGCCGAGGCTCCAGCAAAGCGCGGCCGCGACGAGCAGGCCGACGGCGCGGGTGTGTTCGGGAGATTTCAAGCGAGCCGTGGTTCTTACGGCGCCCGGTCCGGCGCGCCACGCTGAAAACAGGAACGCTCGCGACAATCCCCTTGGCAGCGCTTCGTCCGCCTGTTTGCTGCGAGAGGTGACCCCATCGCTGATTTTCTCCGCCGTATCTCGACCCGCACCCGTGGTGCCGGCTCCGAACGGTGTCGAGCGGTTGCACCAAACCCATGTTTGAAACCCTGTTGGACCATTTTCAGGGCACGCCGCTGTCGCTCTGGGGGCCCTTTTTCCTGCTGCTGCTCTGCGGGCTGGGGCTCCCGTTGCCCGAGGATGTCGTGCTCATCACGGCCGGCATGCTGGGGGAAATCGACGGCCGGTCGTGGGTGCAGGTGAGCGCGTTCATGTATGCGGGTGTGCTGTGCGGCGACAGCATGATTTTTTTCGCGGGGCGGCGATTCGGGACGCGGCTCCTCGGGACGGTGTGGTTTCGGCGGATTTTTCCACCGGTGAAACAGGCCCGCGTCGAGGAGTTGTTCGCGAAGCACGGTGCGACGGGGCTTTTCATCGGCCGGTTTTTGCCCGGTCTGCGGGCGCCGATTTTTTTCAGCGCGGGCTCGCTGAAGGTTTCCTTTCTCAAATTTCTCGTGCTGGACGGGCTGGCCGCTCTGTTAAGCGTGCCGTTTTTTGTGTGGCTGGGCCGGTGGCTGTGGCGGCGATTTGAGGATGACTTTGCGCAACTCGAACACGCGCTGCGGCGCACGCACGCCTATACGCTGTGGGGCACACTGGCGATCGTCGTGCTGCTGGTCGTCGGGGTGTGGCTATGGCAGCGCCGGGATAGCAGTTCGAAGTAGTCTTTTTTGAGATTTGCCGCGCTCTCGGGTGGCACATTGAAAGACCATCGGCGCCTCGCGTGTGAATTTTGATCAGACCGCCCCCTAAAAAACCGGGCCCTCCCCACGAGCCGCCGCCGCTTCCTTGCCTGCACCGCCGTTTACGCGAAGGCCGAGGCCGTGATCGGCGTGGAATGTCACTCGCCGCTCATCGCACTGCACCACGGCACGCCCACCTTCTACGTCCGCCAGCCCACCGATACCTGCAAAGGCCAAATGTATCGCGACATCGGCGCCGATGATTGGTTCTTCGAAGTGGACGAGACGGGCGGCGCGCAACTCTGGTCGCGCCTTGAGGCGATCCACAAAGACCCCGCCGCCGCCCGTGCGAAAGTGAAGTCGATCATGGCCACCGTCGAGGCCCGCCAAAAACGCATGGTAAAGGCCGTGCGTGAAACGGTGAGAGCGAGCTGAGCGCCGCCGCCCCGAGGGGGCTGCGCGGCCTTTGCGCAAAATCTCGCCAGCATTACCGCCATCGCTTCCGTTCCCGCCATGCCTCAACGCATCGGCCACGTTTCGCTTCTTGTCCGCGACTATGACGAAGCCATCGCCTATTACACGGGAGCCCTCGGCTTCAGGCTCGTCGAAGACACGCCGCTCGAGCCTGGCAGACGCTGGGTGCTCGTCGCTCCCTCCCGCATCCGGGTCCGCCTCCGCGCTCAACGCCGGTGCCTGCCTCCTCCTCGCCCGCGCCAAAAACGCCGCCGAATCCGCCGCCGTGGGCAATCAATGCGGCGGCCGGGTATTTCTATTTTTGCACACCGACGATTTTCACCGCGACCACGCCGTCTTCAAAACCCGCGGCGTTGAATTCCTCGAAACACCGCGCGCGGAAAGCTACTGCACCGTGGCCGTCTTTCGCGATCTCTACGGCAACAAGTGGGACCTTCTGCAACTCCACGCGCCGGCGGCCCCGATCTAGGCCGAACAAGTCACACTATTTGGCCGGAGAGCGCCCAGAGGTCGGCCCGGAGCCCACGCAGCGATCACGCTGTCTTGCCCTGTGTCCTCCGTGACTTCTGCCTCGGCCTTATCGAAGGTAAATTTTTCGAGCCAGTTGTCGTCCAGACTTGAAGCCGCTCCGGCCCCGCTTTGTCGCCGGCTTTTCACTCCGCGCAGTTGCTTTTCCCGCTTCGCGTGCGGCACCTTCACGGCATGCCCTTCCCGCGTCGCCTGCTGCCATTCACTCTGGCCCTCCTCCAACTCGCCGGTGTCGCCCGGGCCACCCTCGGTCCCGCGCTCCAGAGTCAGCTCGGTAACCCCAGCGGCGCCACCGCCGCGCCCACCGCGGCGACCAATTACCTCATCGCCCGCCCCCAATACGCCCTCTCCCACAACAATACCACGCGTGAGCCCAATTGGGTGAGCTGGGACCTCACCACCGCTGACGTGGGCTCCAGCGGCCGCTCGGCCAATTTTTTCCAGGATATCACGCTGCCCGCCGGTTTTTATCAGGTCCTCACCACCGATTACTCCGGCTCCGGCTACGACCGCGGTCACATGTGCCCCTCCGGCGATCGCACGGTCACCGACGCCGACAACGAGGTTACATTTTTCATGTCGAACATGATCCCGCAGGCGCCCGACAACAACCAGGGCGTCTGGGCCAATTTTGAGAGCGAGTGCCGCACCCTCGCCGCCGCCGGGAACGAGATCCTTATCACCAGCGGCCCCAGCGGTTTCACCGGCACCACCATTGCCAGCGGCGTCGCCGTCGCCGGCTACACGTGGAAGATCGCCGTCGTCGTTCCGCTCGGTCCCGGCACCGCCCTCAGCCGCATCACAGCCACCACGCGCGTCATCGCCATCAAGATCCCCAACATCGCCGGCGTCCGCAGCAACCCTTGGCAGAACTACATTACGACCGCCGCGCAGATCCAGTCCGACACCGGTTACACATTCTTCAGCGAGGTCCCGGCCACTGTTGCCGCAGCCCTTCGCACCAAGGTCGATGGCGCCGCCGCCGTTGGTTCGCCCACCGTGACGACGCAGCCGGCCGCGCAGACCGCCGCCGTCGGTGGCAACGCCACCTTCACCGTCGCCGCCGCCGGCGATGCGACCCTCACCTACCAATGGTCACGCGATGAGGTCGAACTCACCGGCGCCACGGCTACCACCGCCACGCTTACCCTCACGAATCTCAAAGCGACCGACGCGGGCAACTACTCCGTCGTCATCAAAAACTCCGTTGGCTCCATCACCAGCGCGGCCGTTTCTCTCGTTATTACCGGTCTGCCTCCCGTCATCGTGACGCCGCCCGCCGCGCGCACCGTCTCCGCCGGCACCGCCGCCACCTTCGCCGTGGTCACCAGCGGCTCACCCACGCTCAGCTACCAATGGCGTCGCGCCGGCCTCCCCATCCCCGCGTCCACGAACGCCAGCGCCTCCACCGCCACCCTCACGCTCGCCCGCGCGCAGGCCGCCGACGCCGCCAGCTACGATGTCGTCGTCACAAATTCTGTCGGCTCCGTGACGAGTGCCGCCGCGCTGCTCGCCGTCACTCCCGCCGCGCCCAGCATCGCCACCGCCCCCGCCGCCCAGACCGTCACACCCGGCGGCACCGCCACGCTCTCCGTCGTCGCCAGCGGCAGCGGCCCCTTCACCTACCAATGGCGCAAAACCGGCGTCGCGATCACCGGTAATGCCAGCGCCACCACCGCCACGCTTACGCTCCCCGTCGCGACCGTCGCCGACTCCGGTAGTTACGAGGTCGTCATCACCAACAGCCTCGGCACCACCACCAGCGCCGCGATCACCCTCGACGTAACCGTGACGCCTCCGCCCGCCCTCCTGTGGGATTTCGTGGCCGCCGTACCCAAGAGCGGCCTGCCTGCCGACGTCACGGGCGGCACCGTCGTCCAGCGCAACAACAACGGCACCACACTCACCCTCACTACGGTCTCCGCCTCCGGCGGCTACCCCGGCGTCAGCGGCACTTCCAACGCCGGCGCCGCCGCCCGTGTGGGTCCGCTCAACCTCGCCGAAGGCGGCTCCGCGTTTTTCGAGTTCACGCTGACCCCTGCCGCCGGCCGCCAGCTTGCTGTCACCGGCCTCAATTTCGGCGCGCGCAGCACCGCCACCGGCCCCCAAGCTTACGCGCTCTTAGCCGTCAACGGCTCGGGCGATGCCGCACTCATCGCCAGCGGCCCGCTCGCCAACAACAGCGTGTGGACCCTGATCACGCCGGCCTTCCTCCCCATCGTGAGCGTCGCCGCCGCGCCCCTCACGTTCCGCCTCTACGGCTACGGCGGCGCGGGCAACGCCGGGGGGAGCACCGCCAACTGGCGCATCGACGACCTCGCGGTCAATCTCACCACCGGCACCGGCCTTTTCGCCGGCGACGCTGTTGCGCAGCGCCTCGTCAACCTCTCCTCCCGCGTCCGCGCCGCCAACGGCGGCGATGTCGCCATCGCCGGCTTCACCATCGCCGGCACGACACCGAAGCCCGTGCTCATCCGCGCCGCCGGTCCCA
>JACMRG010000069.1 GCA_014376585.1 Opitutaceae bacterium
ACATCCGACGGTTTCCCCCGCCATGTGGGCGTTTTCCCCGCCCCGTGGGCTCTCCCCGCCGCCTCCCGCCGCGCCCCCCCCCCCCCCCCCCCCCCCCCGCCCCCCCCCCCCCCCGCCGGGGCGGGGAGGGAGCCAGCTCCCTCCCCCGCGCCCCTCCCTTGATTTTTATCCCGCCCGGCCTTTAAAACTTCGTCCTCCTCACCCTCCACCCACTACAAAAGTGTCACCTATCACCCCGGACAAAGTGTCACCTATCTCCGGATCATACCGATGATCTCGCCGATCTGCTTGAACTTAACGCCCTCGCGCCGCCCGTTTACCACTCGTCCACTGCGGTTCGCCACCGCCGCAAGGACGGTTCCATTTTCCCCGGTCGCGCTCCACTCGCACGCCATCACCTACGCCGGCCAGCGCGCCCGCCTCGTGCTTGCAGTGGACATGACCGAGCAGGAACGTGCCAACGCGGCCCCCCACGCCGGCGAGGAACGCTTTCAACTCGTCACCCAAGCCACCCGCGACGGCCTTTGGGACGTCGATCTCGCGTCGGGCCGCGCGTGGTGGAGCGACGCCCTCTATGCCCTGATCGGGCTGGATCGCGGTTCCATCCCCGCCAGCTTCAATGGCTGGCGCGAACGCGTCCACCCGGATGACCGCGCTCAAGTCTTGCAGAGCCTCGAAGCCGCCGTCGCCTCGTCCGCCGAGCATTGGTCCGCCGAATACCGCTTCCTCTCCGCGAACGGCACCTACCTCAACCTTCTCGACCGCGCCCGCATCCTTCGCGACGCCACCGGCCGTGCCGTGCGCGTCATCGGCGCTGCTTCCGACATCACCGAACGCAAACAAATCGAGTCCCAATACCTCCGCGCCCAACGCATGGAGAGCATCGGCACGCTCGCCGGCGGCATCGCCCACGACCTCAACAACGTCCTCACCCCCGTTCTCATGTCGATCGGGCTGCTCAAAAACTCCCTCGGGCACAATCCCGACGATCTCGAAATCCTCACCGGCATCGAAGCCAGCACCAAGCGCGGCGCCAGCCTGGTGCGCCAGGTGCTTTCCATCGCCCGGGGTTTCGACGGGGAACGCGGCCTCGTCAACTTTCGCCACCTGCTCCTTGAGCTCAAACGCATCGCTCGCGAGACCTTTCCCCGCGCTATCACCGTCACGGTGGACTGCGCGCGCGATCTCTGGACCGTGCCCGGCGATACCACGCAACTCTATCAGGTGGTCATGAATCTGGCGCTCAACTCTCGCGACGCCATGCCTACGGGCGGCACCCTCACGCTCACCGCCGCCAATCTTCGCATCGACGCCCAATACGCCAGCACCAGTCGTGAAGTCCGTCCCGGCTCCTACGTCCTCGTCCAAGTCAAGGACACCGGCCAGGGCATCCCGCCGGAAGTTCTCGACCGCATCTTCGAACCGTTTTTCACCACCAAAGCCGCCGGCCAGGGCACGGGGCTCGGCCTCTCCACCGTCCTCGCGATTGTCAAAAGCCACGCCGGCTGCGTCCAGGCCACCAGCGAGCCCGGCCTCGGTTCTAACTTTAAGATCTACCTGCCCGCCGAAGCCCCGGCCGACCCTGCGCCCGCGCCTTCGGAAATGCCCCCCGCCGTTCTGCCGCATGGCCGCGGTGAACTCATCCTCGTCATCGACGACGAGGCCGTCATCCGCACCGTCACCCGACAGACCCTCGAAACCTTCGGCTACCGCGTGCTCACCGCCGCCGACGGCGCCGAAGGCGTGGCCCTCTTCGCCCAACAACCCGACCAGATCGCCGCCGTCATCACCGATCTGATGATGCCGATCATGGATGGCCCCGCCACCATCCACGCCCTCCGCCGCATCAGGCCCGGCACCCGCATCATCGCGGCCAGCGGCATCAACACCAACCGCCTCGCCGCCGCGCTTGCCCAAGCCGGTTTCAGTGATTTCCTCCCCAAGCCCTACAGCGCCGACACCGTGCTCCGCCTTCTCCGCACCGTGCTTGATCGGCCTGCCCGGTAACGCATGCCCCCGTCCCCGCCCACCGGACTTCACGCCGACCTCGGCCTGCCCGCCGACTACGCCATCCGCCGTGGCCTCGTCCTGCAATCCGAGCCCGACCTCGCCACCCTCGTCACCATCGCGCACACCGACGACCATCGCCCGATCCAGCTCACCCCCGCTACCGCCGCCGCGTGGGCCGGCATGCACCTCACAGCCAGGGCAGCCGGACTTACGCTCATCCCGGTCTCCGGCTTCCGCAGTATCGCGCGCCAAGCCGCAATCATCCGCGCCCACCTCGACGCGGGACGCGTCATCGACGAAATCCTCACCCTCGTCGCCGCCCCGGGCTACAGCGAACACCACACCGGACGCGCCATCGACATCACCGCGCCTGACGATCCACCGCTCGTGGAAGGCTTCGCCCTCACCCCCGCCTCTACGTGGCTCACGATTCACGCCGCCTCGTTTGGCTTTCATCTTTCGTTTCCGCGCAACAATCCCCACGGCATCGCCTACGAACCGTGGCACTGGTGCTGGCGCCCTCCCGCTTAACGACAAAACCGACCGCGCCCTTGTGCGCACGGCTCGCCCCATCGGAAATAAGGTTAGCCCCATTTTCCATGATTGCGTTGCCCCTGCCTCTCCTGCTCCGCGCCGCCGCCGTCCTCGCGTTTCTCCCTACCCACGCCTCCGCCTCATCGCAAATCGTAACGACCATCTACGCGCAGCACGCCGCGGCACCTACACCACCGCGGCTCCTCTCAATATTTTCCGGGTCGGCACCGCCGCGAAACCCATCACGGCGACCGCTGAGACCGTCGGCGGCGTCACCCTCACCGGCCCCTCGGGTATCAAATTCGCCGGCCCCGCCGCCCATGTCACCGTCGAAGGCTTCGTATTCGCACACAGTTCCAGCCAGACCGCCATCGGTGCCGGCACCAGCCAGTGCCGTTTCACGCGTTGCGTCTTTGCATGTAACGTCCCCGGACCTCACCTCGCCGTCGTCGGGGGGGCGACGCCCAGATGGACCGCAACGAATTCAAAAATAAAAGCTCCCTCGGCAACGTGGTCTCGGTCACCGGGCCCGGTCTTGATCCCTCTTGGGAAAACATCCGCCAAAGCGCCACTCCGCGTCGCGCCGAATCATGGCCCGTTTGATTCCAAAACCCAACGGGTTTGCGCCTCCCCTCCCCGCCCCTTCTTTGGAATAGTTCTAATTATCGCTTGCGCCTTAGAATCATTCCAATTGGTTGCGCCTTCCTCAAAAACCATGTCCTCCGCCACCACCACCGCCCCACATCCCGCCGGGCTCGCGCGAAAACTCGCCGACAGCGGCCTGCGCTCCACCCCCCAGCGCGAGGTCGTTTACGAAGTCCTGCTGAAACGCCGCGACCACCCCACCGCCGACGAAGTCTTTACCCGCGTGAAACCCGAGCTGCCTAGCATCTCGCTCGCCACGGTTTACAACTGCCTCGAAACGCTCGTGCAGTGCGACCTCGTCCGCGCCGTCAATTTCGAGCGCGGTCCGACGCGATACTGCCCGAACCTAATTCCCCACGCGCACTTTCACGACGAGGTCACCGGGCAGACTCACGACATCGACCTCCCGCCCGCGCTCTTCGCCAAATTGAAAGCGGTTGTCCCCGCCGGCTTCGACGCCAACGCCGTCGAAATTACCTTCCGCGGCAAATTCATCGCCTCTTCGGTCAACTGAGTCGCCCTCATTTGCGACCTCTCAGCTCTCAACGCTCAGCTCTCAACTTTTCCGACCCATTCATGTCCACGCTCGAAATCAACAACCTCCACGTCTCCATCGGCGACAAGGAAATCGTCAAAGGCCTTTCGCTGACCATCCGGAGCGGCGAGGTCCATGCCGTCATGGGGCCCAACGGCACCGGCAAATCCACGCTTTCCAAAGCCATCGCCGGCCATCCCGACTACACGATTACCTCTGGTGACGTCCTCCTCGACGGCGTCTCAATCCTCGCGCAGCAGGCCGACGAACGCGCCCGCGCCGGTATCTTCCTCGCGTTCCAATACCCCAGCGAAATCCCCGGCGTCTCCATCGCCAACTTCCTCCGCGCCGCCCAACAGGCCCGCATGGCCGAAGGCGAAGAGCTCGACGCCTCCGCTTATTACAAGCGCCTCTATTCCAAAATGGATCTGCTGAAGATCGACCGGAAGTTCACCTCTCGCGCCGTCAACGACGGGTTCTCCGGCGGCGAAAAGAAACGCTGCGAAATCCTCCAGATGGCGATGCTTGAGCCCAAGTTCGCCCTCATGGACGAGACCGATTCCGGCCTCGACATCGACGCCCTGCGCATCGTCGCCGACGGCATCAACACCATGCGCGGCCCCAATCTCGGCGTCCTCCTCATCACCCACTACCAACGTCTCCTCGACTACATTGTGCCCGATCACGTGCACGTCATGTATGACGGCCGCATCGTGAAGTCCGGCGACAAATCCCTCGCCCTCGAACTCGAGGCCAAGGGCTACGACTGGATCAAAAAAGAACTGCAGGCCGCGACCGCCTGAACGCTCAACGTTTAATTTTTAACGCTCAATGCCCGCCCACTCTTCCGCCCTTAAACGTTCAGCGTTGAACGTTAAGCGTTGAGCGTTCCGCGGCCCTCTACTGCGCCCACCACCATGAAGCCACCCACCGACACTGACACCCTCACCGCTCCCGCCGAACTCGCCCCCGTCGAAAATCCCGCCGTCGGCATCGACCAGACCGCCGGTAACTTCTCCTACAAGATGGATTACGCCTTCGACGCCGGCACTGGCCTGAGCGAAGACACCATCCGTTACATCAGCTCCGTTAAAAAAGAAGCGCCGTGGATTCTTGAATTCCGCCTCGCTGCGCTGAAGAAATTTTTCTCGATGCCGCTGCCCACCCACTGGGCCACGAAGGACCTCGAAGCTATCGATTTTCAAAAAATCCGCTATTACCTCTCGCAGGGCCAGAAACCGAAGCGCACGTGGGACGAAGTCCCCGACGACATCAAAAAAACCTTTGAGCGCCTCGGCATCCCCGAGCAGGAGCGCAAATTCCTCGCAGGCGTCGAAGCGCAGTTCGATTCCGAGGCCGCCTACTCGAACATCAAGGACATCGTCGCGAAACAAGGCGTCATCTTCGTCAACTCCACCGAGGGCCTCCGTGAGCATCCCGAGATTTTCAAAAAATTCTTCGGTAAAGTTATTCCCACCGGCGACAACAAATTCTCCGCGCTGAACAGCGCCGTCTTCTCCGGCGGCTCGTTCATCTACGTCCCGAAAGGCGTGAAAGTTGCGCAGCCCCTCCAAGCCTACTTCCGCATCAACGCCGAAAACTTTGGCCAGTTTGAGCGCACCCTCATCATCGCGGACGAAGGCTCCGAGGTCGTTTACATGGAAGGCTGCACCGCGCCGAAGTTCTCCACGTCCACGCTCCACAGCGCCGTCGTCGAACTCGTCGCCCTCAAGGGCGCCAAGATCCAATACATCACCGTCCAGAACTGGGCGAACAACGTTTTCAACCTCGTCACCAAGCGCGGCATCGCCCACGAGGACGCCGAGATCAAGTGGATCGACTGCAACATCGGTAGCCGCCTCACCATGAAATACCCCGGAGTCGTCCTGAAGGGCGAACGCGCCCGCGGCGAAGTCATCTCCATCGCCCTCGCCAACGACGGCCAGCACCAGGACACCGGCGCGAAAATGATCCACGCCGCCAACAACACGACGTCCAACATCGTCGCAAAATCCATCTCCGTCGGCCAGGGCCGCAGCACCTATCGCGGCGTCGTCCACATCCCGAAGCACCTCAAGGGCTGCAAAAACAACACCGAGTGCGACGCGCTCCTGATCAACACCAACAGCCGCACCGACACCTATCCCGCCATCACCGTGCGCGGCGACCAAAACTCCACGCAGCACGAGGCGAGCGTTTCGAAAGTCAGCGCCGACATGATCTTCTACATGCAGCAGCGCGGCCTCACCGAAGGCCAGGCGATGAGCCTCGCCGTGAATGGCTTCATCAACGACCTCGCGCGCCAGTTCCCCATGGAATACAGCGTTGAACTCAAACGCCTCATCGACCTCGAAATGGAAGGCAGCGTCGGCTGATTGAGAGAATTAACCACAGAGACCCAGAGGCACAGAGAACGAAAATTCCTGCCTCTCCTCCGTGTCTCTGTGCCTCTGTGGTTCAAAAAATAATTTCCTGAGATGACCTCGTTGACCGAAACCAAATCCCTAGTCGGCGCCTTCACGCCTGAAGCCTTCGCCGCCGCTTTGGCCGAGCAGTCCGCCGCGCCCGCGTGGTGGCTCGACCGCAAGCGCGCCGCCTACGAAAAATTCGCCGCCCTGCCCATGCCCGTGCGCACGGATGAAATGTGGCGCTTCAGCTCCATCGCCACCCTCACCCTCGCCGGTTTCACGCACTCACCAATCGAAAATCCGAAATCGAAAATCGAAGATCCGATCCCCTTCGGCCCCGCCGCTCTCACCTTCCTCAACAACACCCTGACCCCTTCCACGCCCACGCCCGCCCTACCCGCCGGCGTCATCGACACCACCCTCACCGAAGCCGCCGCCAAGCAC
>JACMRG010000070.1 GCA_014376585.1 Opitutaceae bacterium
CCGTGCCGGCCAGCAGGCTCCACATCAGGATGGAGCCGAGGCGGCCGGACGCGAAACGCAGGCCGTTCTTCAGCGACACCCGTTCGCCCGCCAGCGCGCGCAGGATTTCGTGATAGAGCGCGACATTGAAAAACGCCGCCGCGAACAGCGAAACCAGATAGATCACGGCACCGTAGGAATAGAACACCCAACGGAACGGCTGCTGAAGCGCCGCGTCGCGGGCTGCGAGCCAAACTTGGGCGTCCATCCAAGCTGCCCCACCCTGAAATTTTGCCGCCATCATCACGAGGATCGGGGCCATGAAAAACAGGACGAGCACCGGGGTGCCGAAAAAGCTCACGATCGGAAACAGCGCTAGCCGCGGATTGTCGCGGATGACGCGTAGGGAGGTCTTCATGAGTTCCCAACTGTTCTGGAATTTCTGGGCGAGGTTCATGTTAGGCGGGGTGTTGGCGTTTTAGCTGTGCGACGAGATCGTCGAAGGAAATTCCATGGCTGCGCGCCTCGGCGGCGAACCGCGCACAAAGGTCCGTGAGCTTCGCTTTTTTTTCCCGCGCGGACAGGCCGTCCGATTTTTCCGCGGCGCCGGGCGCGATGTAACAGCCGCTGCCGTGCTCCGCGGAAAGGACGCCCAGATGTTGGAGCTCACGGTAGGCCTTCGCGACCGTGTTCGGATTGACGTTCAACTGCTGATGCAACGCCCGGATTGTCGGCAACTGATCGCCGTCAACGAGCCTCCCCGCCGCCACCGCCGCCTGCACGTGGTGGATGATCTGCTTGTAAACGGGAATGCCCGAGTGGAACTCGAGCTTCCAAGTGTCCTCCAAGAGATTCATAGTGTCCTATTTGACTAGAACACTTTTGCCGCTTAGCAAGCTTCAAAATAAGTTGGCCTCACTTCTTCCCCACCCAACCCGCGTTCTTTGCCCACGCGATCATCGCCACGCCCGCCGCGAATCCGCCCGCGTGCGCCCACCACGCGACCCCGCCCGTATCGCCGAGCGCCATCGCCCCCAGCCCGCTGAGCGTCTGCACGACGAACCACAGCACGAGAAACACGACCGCCGGAATCGGCAGCACCGGCACAATCCACGGCACCAGCGACCACACCCACGCCGTCGGAAATAAAATCAGATACGCCCCCAGCACCCCCGAAATCGCCCCGCTCGCTCCCACCATCGGCACCGCCGATCCCGGATCGACCGCCACCTGCGCCACCGCCGCTGCAAATCCCGCGAGGACGTAAAATAAAAAGTAGCGCACCGCCCCCAGCCGGTCCTCCACGTTGCCGCCAAAGATCCACAGGAACCACATGTTCCCGATCACATGCGCCCAACCGCCGTGAAGAAACATGTGCGTGAGCACCGTCTGCCACTGCTGCGCCGTGTCCCAGTGCGCAAACATCCGCTTCGCCACCAGCGCATGTGTCTCGATTAAGCCCGCCTGCGCCCGCGCCCCACGGTCGAACCCCAGCCAAAGCTCCCACGCAAACGCCGAAAAATTCGCCGCCACGAGCACCATCGTCACGACGGGCGTCCGCTTCTGTTTGGCCGTATCGGCGAGTGGCAGCATCGCACCATCAACTGCTCAAACCGCCTTCACGCGCAAGGACGCAACGCCTTCCGCTTTCGGCGCCGTGCCACTTCAGGTTCTCGTCCCTCCCCGCGCCTCATGCCGTCGCAGGCCGGCGACCCCAAACACCCCATCTCCTTTACAGCACGTGTTTACACTCTGCGCTCATCTTCTCCTCCGAAACACCCGCATCGCGAGCATCGCCCGCCGGCCATCGTCCCGCACCGGCCCGGACTCCGCCCACCCCTTCGTTCAGATTTCCGGGTAACCCATTTCTACAAACGCACAGGCGGTCGCCGCGTTTATTTCGCGAAATGCGCTTGGCGTCCCCCGCAACGAAGGCCGGCGCCATCACCCGCAGATGCCTGAAAACCTCTGGTCACTCGCTCTCACGACACTCCGGCCTCCCGCCGGGCACCCCAGCGTTCGAGCATCCCCTTGAGCTCCTCCACCCGCACGGGCTTCGAAATATAATCGTCCATTCCCGCCTCCAGGCACTTCTCGCGATCACCCTGCATGGCGTTTCCCGTCATCGCGATTATCCGTGGGCGCGCCGGCTCGTCGCCCGCCCACTTTGCGCAAATCTGGCGGGCCGCCTCGTAACCGTCCATCTCGGGCATCTGCACATCGAGGAAGATGAGGTCGTAGATTTTCGCGTCGAGCGCCCGCAGCACTTCCACGCCATTACCCACCGCATCGGCCGTGTAACCGAGGCGTTTCAGCAGCATGAGTCCCACCTTTTGGTTCACCGCGTTATCATCGGCCACGAGCAGTCGCAGCGGCAGTCGCACCGCAAACGACTCCACAAACGGCGACGTCGCCGGCGGACGCTTTTCCTGCGCCGCACCTCCGGTCAGCGCTCGCACCACCGCCTCGAGCAGTTGTGCGGGACGCGGCGGCTTCACGACAAAGCCGTCCACGCCGAGCACGGTTGCATCGCCCGCGCGGAGACGTTGCGCGGACATCAACAACACCGGCGCGCCACCGCTCTTCGCCCGCAGAAGAGTCACGCCCGCCGCGGGCTCGGGCCAAAATTGATCCCCGTCGACCAGCAATAAATCGAACCGCGCCCCTGGTTCCGCGAGCGCCCGTTCGGCGTCGGCGAGGGTCTCCGCCTCCGTGAGTTCCAGCGCCCACAGCCCCGCAAACTGCGCGATCGCCCGCCGCTGCGCGGCATTATCTTCCACCAGTAACACGCGTTTTCCGCGTATGCCGACCGGAGCCTGCCGCCATTCGGATGCACCGCCGCCGCCGGGCCTCACGGTGAGATTGAAATGAAATTCAGCCCCCTTTCCTGCTTCGCTCTGCACCCACATCGTGCCCCCCATCAGCTCGACCAGCCGCTTGCTGATCGCGAGCCCGAGCCCGGTCCCGCCAAAATGCCGCGTGGTCGAGCTGTCCACCTGCGAAAAACTCTGGAAAAGCTTGTCCTGCTTTTCCACGGCGATGCCTATGCCCGTGTCGGTCACGGTAAAGTGCAGCCCCAGTTCGCCCGGCTTCGCCGACGGTGCCGTATGGGCGGAGATGACGACTTCGCCTTTCGCCGTAAATTTCACCGCGTTACCGATCAGATTCACGAGCACCTGTCGCAGGCGCGTCACATCACCGACCACCGTTGGCTGCGAAGCCGGATCGATCAGCACGACGAGGTTTAATCCTTTTTCCGCCGCCTTCGGCGCGAGCAGATCCGTCGCCTCCTCGACGCATTGCCGCAGATCGTAGGGATGCGTCTCGAGTTCGATTTTGCCCGACTCGATTTTCGAGAAATCCAAAATATCGTTGATGATCGTGAGCAGGCTCTCCCCTGAACTCTTGATCGTCTCCACGAAGTCGTGCTGCTCGCCCGAGAGCGGGGTGTCGAGGAGCAGCGTCGTCATCCCGATCACGCCGTTCATCGGCGTGCGGATTTCGTGGCTCATGTTGGCCAGAAACTCCGATTTCGCTCGCGTCGCCTCCTCCAGTTTTTGGTTGAGCGAGATGAGCGCCGTGTTGCTGTCCACGAGCTGCTGCTGGCTCTCGCGCAGCGCCCGGTAGGCCTCGTCGCGCTGCTTCGAGCTCGTATAAAACTGCGAGTGAAACCGGATGCGTGCCACGAGCTCGACCCGGTCGGGCAGCTTCACGAGGTAGTCGTTGGCCCCGAGTTCGAATGCCTGGGCCTTTATCTTCGGCTCCTCCTTCGTGGAGAGCACGATCACCGGCACATCCTTGGTCGCGGCATTGGCTCGGTATTGCTTCAGCAGCTCGAGTCCGTCCACCCCCGGCATCACGAGGTCCTGCAAAATTACGGTGGGCTTCAGCTGCGTCGCCAGCGCGACGGCCTGCCTGGGATCGGGGCAGTAGTGGAAATCCATGTCTGGCAAATTCGCCAGGCACCGCCGCACCGCCTCGGCCACGATGGCCTGATCGTCAACAAGTAGAACCATCATGGAATAATCGGAAATCGGACGCTGGGAATGCATGACCGGAGTTTTGTGATGCTTTGGAGCAGAGCGGGGCAAGAACACTAAAGCAATTGTCGCAACGCGCTTCCAATGGACCCGAGCGGCAGGATTTGCATCGCGGCCCCCGCCTCGGCCGCCGCCTTGGGCATCCCATAGACGGCCGAGCTCGCGCGATCTTGCGCGATTGTCGGATAACCACCGGTGCGCAGGAGCATCAGGCCGCGTGCGCCGTCGCGCCCCATCCCGGTGAGGATCACGCCCGCCGCGCGCGCCCGCCAGTGCCGCGCCACACTTTCGAAAAACGCATCGACCGACGGCCGGTAGGGGTCGTTGACCGGCTCCCGGGTATAGGTGAGCCGGCCGGCCGGCGTCAGCACGAGATGGTCGTCCCTCCCGGGCAGCAGCACCACGCCCGCCTCGGGCGCATCGTCATTGCGAGCGATACGCACCGGCAGCTTGATCTGGCCGCCCAGCCAGTCGGCCAGTCCCGCCGCAAAGCTCTCGTCCAAATGCTGGATGACCACGAAGGCCGCGGGAAATTCCGCCGGAAACGTTTTCAATAACTCCGCCAGTGCCGCCGGTCCCCCTGCCGAGCAACCGATCGCAAAAAGCCAGCGGCCCGCGCCCGCCGTCGGCGCCGGAGGCACGGATGCCACCACCGCGGGCCGCGTTGCGCCCGGGAAGAGCGGCGTGGTGCCGGCACCCGTGATGCGCCCCAAGATGTCGATCTTCGCGAGCAACGCCGCCGCCCCCGCCGTGCCCCCGGGTCCCATGAGCGTCGGCGTGTTAACGGCGTCGAGCGCCCCCGCGCCGAGCGCATCGTAAACGCGCCCGAAATTTCCGTCCACCGTCGCCGTCACGACCAGAATCGCGCACGGCGTCGCCGCCATGATGCGGCGCGTGGCCTCCACGCCGTCCATCACCGGCATGATGAGATCCATCAAAATCAGATCGGGGCGATCCTCCGCGCAGCGCCGCACCGCCTCGGCCCCGTCGCGCGCCGTCCACGCGAGCTGATGCGCCGCAGCCGTCGCCAACACGCGCCGGATCGCTTCCGTGGCGAGCGCCAGATCGTTCACGATCGCGATTCTCAAACCGGCGCCTCCACCGCTTCGCCGATGAGATCGCACACCGCGTCGATCATCGTCGTGTCATGGAAACTGCCCTTCGTGAGGTAATAGTCCGCCCCCGCATCGAGCCCGCGCCGCCGGTCTTCTTCGCGATCTTTGTAGGAAACAATCATCACCGGAATCGCGCGCAGCTTTCCGTCGGCCTTGATGAGCTTCGTCAACTCGATGCCGTCGAGCCGCGGCATGTCCACGTCGCTGATCACGAGGTCAAACACCCCCGTGCGCACCGCATTCCAACCGTCCATCCCGTCCACCGCGCTCTCGACCGCATAGCCGCGCGACTCGAGCAGCTTGCGCTCCAGTTCGCGCACCGTGAGCGAATCGTCCACCACCAGCACGCGCTTGCGCGCCGCCGTCGTCGTGGCCGCCGAGGTCTGCACTCGGCCGATCTGGCCGCCTGTCGCCGTCGTCTTCTCGACCGAGCGCACGATGTCTTCCACATCGAGGATGAGCACCGGCGCGCCGTTTTCCATCAGCGCCCCCGCCGCGATGTCCCTCACCTTGCCCAGCCGCGGATCCAGCGGCTGCACGACGAACTCATGTTCGCCGAAAAACTTGTCCACCACGAGCCCGTAGCGGTGCTCGCCGTCGCCGACCACGACCACCGGCAAATCCCCTTCATGGCGCCGCCCCGCCGTCTGGCCCAGCACCTCGTGCGCCGCGACCAGTCCCACGCGCCGCCCGTCGAACGCGAAATGCTGCCGCCCCTCCGTCGTCGCCATGTCTTTTTCCGCCAGCCGCAAGGTGCGCGCGATAAAGCCAAGCGGAAAAGCATACGGCTCGCCCGCGATCTCCACGAGCAGCGCCCGCACCACCGAGAGCGTGAGCGGAAGCTGCAACGTAAACCGCATCCCCCGCCCCGGCTGCGAACTCACGCGAATCGCGCCGCGCACCGCCTTGATCATGCTCTGCACCACGTCGAGCCCCACGCCACGGCCGGAAATTTCCGTGACCGTGTCTTTCATCGAAAAGCCGGGCAGGAATAAAAACTCCAATAATTCCGCTTCGCTCAATCGCGGCGCCATCTCCGGCCCGACGAGTTTTTTCCGCACGACCGCGGCCCGCAGTTGTTCCACATCGGCGCCCCGTCCGTCATCGCTCACCGTGATGAGCAGCTTTCCCGCACTGTGCCGCGCCTCGAGTTTGATCATGCCGGCGGGCGGCTTGCCCGCCGCCGCCCGGTCGGCGGAAAACTCAAGCCCGTGATCGATCGCATTGCGCAACAAATGCCCGAGCGGCGCCTCCAGCTTGTCGAGAATGTCGCGGTCCACCTGCGTGTTCTCTCCGATCACTTCGAGCCGCGCATCCTTGCCGAGCTGGCGGGCGACATCGCGCACCATCCGCGGAAAACCTCCGATCCCGTCCGCAAACGGCCGCATCCGCACCGCCAGCGCCTCGCCGTAAAGCCGGTGCGCGAGATTCGTCGAACGCCGGTCGTAGGTATCGAGCTCCTCGATGCGTCCCGCCAGAAACTCCCGCGCGTCACCCAGCCTGCGTTGGGCCTCGGCCAGGGTCGCCGCGAGGCGGTCGGCCGACGCCCCGGCATCAACCTCGGCACGAAGCTGTTCGAGCGCACCCGCCACGCCCGTGTGGAGCCGCTTCAAGCGCCCGACCGAGGCGCCGAACGGCCGCAGCCAGCGCGATTCCACCAACGACTCGCCCGCGAGCCCGAGGAGGCGGTTGAGGTTGTCCGCGGTGACCCGAAGGTAGCGCGAATCCCCCGCCGCGGATGCGGGTGCCGGTGCGGCTCCGCTCGCGTTCGCTGCGACGGGCGCGACCGCCGGCAACGGTGCTTCCACCGCAGCGTCCGCCGGAGACCCGGCTGGTTTTTCAGGCAACTTCGCCGCAGTCGGGAAAGAGTTCCGCGCCTCCTCTTTCCCTTCGTCTGTAATCGCCGCCTTGAGCTCGCGCAAAAAATCGTCGATCTCACCCAGCCCCGTCGTGGTCCACGATACCATTTCCGACTCGGGCGTGGCGGCGATCCGTGTCAGCAAATCAACCCCGACGAGCAGGCAGTCCACCTGCGGCCGGGCTAGACGCAGGTCGCCGCGCTGCGCCGCCACGAACGCGTCTTCCATCACATGCGCCACCTGCACCGCCGGATCGAGGCCGACGATCCGCGCCGCCCCCTTTAACGAATGCGCCGCGCGCATCATCGCTTCGAGCTGCTCGGCATCGCCGCCGCCGCTCTCCAGCGCGAGCAACCCCGCGGTGAGCGCGGCGAGTTGCCCCTCCGCCTCCAGGCGGAAGAGTTCGGCCATCGAAAAATCTTTGTAGTCTTCACTCATGCGAGGCCCCGGTTGAGGGAACGAAAGAGCAGGCCGTCATCGAGCAGGCCCACCGGCTTCCCCTGCCATTGCAAAATCCCGCGGGTGTGGACCGCCTGCGCATGAGCCAGCGTCGCGGGCACCGGCGCGACATCCGCCTCGTCATAGCGGTGCAACGCGGCCACTTCGTCCGCCGCAAACACAAACCGCTCCGCGCCACGCCCGACGACCGCATGCCGTGCCGTCTCAGGCGCCGCCCCACCCGCCGCGCCGAGACCGAGTGCCACCGGCAGCGACACGCACACGAGCAGCTCGCCGCGGACGTTCACGAGCCCGCTCACCAGCGCATCACGCCGATGTGGCAGCGAATGCACGGGGCGGATCGGCGCGATCTCCTGAAAAACGCCGGCCGGCAACGCGAGCCATTCGCCCGCGACACGAAAGACCACGGCCGACTGGGTGCCGATGCGTGTGCTGGTTTTCGCCTGCGCGTAGAGCCGTGCACCGGCGGCGAGATACTCCGCGGAAACCTCCGTATCGAGGAGACTCGCCGCCCCGGCCGAGTAGACGGGACAGTTGCGACAATGCCCGTGCGTGGGCAGTTCGGGGCACGAGCGATCGCCCCAGATGCCGATGCGTTTCCAACAGGCGTCGTTCGTGGCGGCGCTCATGCGGTCTCCGTCGTCAACGTGCGTTGGGCCCGGGCGCGCAACGCGCGGGCCGACCTGAGGTCACCTTGTTTCTCGGCGTGCAAGGCGAGCTGCGCGAGCGCGGCCGCATGCTGCGGATCAAGATAGAGCGCCTTGCGATAATACGCTTCGGCCTTCGTCCCGTCACCCGTCGCATCGGCGATCGCGCCGAGCAGATAAAGCAGTTCGGAAGTCGCGCCGCTCGCCAGCAGCGCCGTCCCCCGCCGGGCGGCGTCGCCCAATTGCCCGGCATCTGCGAGCGCTTGAATCGTGGTCAGTGTATCCGGGCCGGTGGGGGCGAGACGCGCTGGCACCACCGCCCGCGGCGGATGCGGCCGCGGTGGCGTGGGCGGGAGTTCGTGTTTCGGTTTCGTCACCACCCGCGTCGCCGGCGCCGGCAAAGGCGCCGGTGCGCGGGGCGGCGTGCGGCGGAGGAGAAACGCCCCCGGGATATTCACCGTGGAAAACCCGTGCTCGAACAGCAGCACCGGCTCCGCGGGCCCGACGGCAAAAAAACCGTCGGCCGCCAGTAAAGTCCCGAGCGCCGTGATCGCGCGCGCCTGCGTCGGGCGGTCGAAATATATGAGCAGGTTGCGGCAGAAAATCGCGTCGTAGAACGCCCGGCCCGTCGCGAAGCCCGCCGCCACGAGATTCCCTTCCGCAAACGCGACCGGCGCCCGCACGCGCTCGCTTACCCGCCACGCGTCGCGGCCGGCCGGCTCGAGAAACAGGTCGCGAAACAACAGGTCGGCGCCGCGAAACGAATTTTTGCGATAAACGCCTTCGCGCGCCCGCGTGATATTTTCTCGGCTGATGTCGAGCGCCTCGATGCTCAGGCGTTCCAGCGGCCAGCCGGCCCGGGAGAACGCCATCGCGAGCGAATACGGCTCCTCACCCGTCGAACACGGCACGCAAAGCACGCGAAAGGTCTCGGTCGCATGGGCCGGTCCCCACGTCTCGGCGGTATGCCGCGCGACCGCTTCAAGCGCGGCCCGGTCGCGGAAAAACCACGTCTCCGGCACGATCACGCGCTCGATCAGTTGCAGCCGCTCTTCGGCGGAATTCGCGAGACGCTCGACGTAGCGGGCCGGGCTTTCCCCGCCCAGCGCCGCGAGCCGGGCCCGCACGGCGCGCTCGACGGCCCCGAGACCGAGCGTCGAGGCATCGAGGCCGGTGTGCTCACGGAGCCAACTCTCGACCGCCGACGTGCTCATAGCCGGGCCTCCGTCGCCGGCGGAAAGAGTGCGGCGCGCAATTCATCGGTGAGGAGTGCCGAGATCTCGACGCGTTGAATGAGCCCCCGCGCGTCGTGGACGACCGGACCCAGGTAACGCGCCCCGCCCTCCACCTCCGTCGGCCGGAAATCTTCCGGCGCGCGCTGCAGCGTTTCGGTCGTGCGCTCCGCGATAAGACCGAGGAGCTGTTCACCCCCGCGGGCCGGCGCATAGCGCACCATCAGCAGGCGTGTGCTGACGCGTGGTGCCGCCGGCGTGCCGAACGCGAGTGCGCTGAGATCGATGACGGGCACGGGCGTGCCGCGATAGTCGAGCAGGCCCGCCACGCCCCGCGGCGCGCCGGGCAGAGATTTGAGCGCGACCAACGGCAGCACCTCGACGATGTCCCGCGCGGGCACCGCGTAACGGTCGGAGCCGAGCAGGACGAGCACGTAGAGCATGACGCGAATTCAGCGAATTCAGCTGTTGCGGATCTTGAAACGCTCGATGCCCGTGCGCAACCCGCGGCCCGCTTCCTCCAGGCTGCGGATCGTCTCGTTGCTAAGACGCAGCGATTCCGCGGTCTGGCGCACCGCGTCGCCGAGCTGCCCGAGCGCCTCGCTGATCTGTTGCGCGCCGGTAGATTGCGCCTGCATGCCCTCGCTCACGCTCGCGATGCGCGGCGTCGTCGCCTGCACCTGCTGGATAATTTGGGTGAGCTGCGTGGCTACTTTCTCGACTTCGGTCACTCCCCGGCGGACCTCTTCGGAAAATTTGTCCATGCCCATCACGCCCGCGGTGACGGCGCTCTGAATTTCTTTCACCAGCTGGCCGATGTCCACGGTCGCCACCGCCGTCTGATCGGCGAGGCGGCGGATCTCGGTGGCGACCACCGCGAAGCCGCGGCCGTATTCGCCCGCCTTCTCGGCCTCGATCGCCGCGTTGAGCGACAGGAGATTGGTCTGGTCGGCGACCTTCGCGATGGTGGTCACGACGGAACTGATGTTGGTGGCCTTTTCGTTCAAGACGGTCAGGCGCGAGTTGATCCCCGACGCGGCTCCGCTGACGCGTTGCATGGTTTCATCCATGCGCGTCAGCGACGCACGGCTTTCCTCCGCCAGCACCGCGGTCTGTTGTGAGCCGTCATTCACCTGAGAAATTGTCTGCGCGAGGTCGCGCGCGGTGGCGGAAATTTCCCTCGCGGTCGCGCTGATCTCCGTCGTGGTCGCGGAGACCTCGTTGGCCGTCGCCTCCTGTTCCTTCGACGTCGCGGCGATCTCGTTGATGGAGGTCGCGACGACCACGCCCGAGCGTTGCACGTCGGCGACGAACGACCGCAGCGTCTGCACGAGCTGGCTGAACGAGCCGCCCAGCTGCGAGATTTCGTCACTGCCCTCGCGCTGCGGCAGCTCCACCGTCAGATCGCCGGTCGCCATGACCTTCGTCGAGCGGGTGAGCGCGACCAACGGGTTTGACAACGCCCGGGCAAAGAAAAATCCGGCGACTGCCGCGATCACGAAAAGTGAGCCCAAGATCAACGTGGCCATCTTCTGCTCCCCCTTGGCCTCGGCGACCAACGCGCTCGTCGTTTGCTCCGAGATCTGCACAAATTTCTCGATCAGCTTGTTTTGCTCCTGCCGCGCGGAGAGGTAGGCGGCATTATAGAGGACGAGGGCTGCGGGGTTGTCTTTGCCCGCCAGTTGTTCGATTTGGTCTTCGAGCGGGTTTAATTTTTTTTCGTCAGATTCCACGATGGCGTCGAAGGAGCGACGAATCTCCGGAAAATTCTGCAGCAGGGCGCGCGTCGTCTCGGCCGATTTCACGAAGCGCTCGTCGGACGCGACCTTGCGCTGGCGTTCGGCCTGGTTGTTGGAATCAAGCAGAAGCCCCCTCAGCACATCGCTCGCCTCCAGCATCTCGTAACGGATTTCGGCGGCCGCCTTGAGCAGATTGTCGTGCTGGTCAGCCGCTTCGCTGTCGCGACGATCGGCGCGGACGAGCAAGACGACACCGGCGAGCACGAGCGCCAGCACGAGGCTGAGCAGCGCAAAGAGGCGTTGGGCGATAGACAGGGATTTCATGAGGGCAAATACCGGATGAGAAACAGACGGTCGTGAAGTGAAACATGGCCTCTGCCAAAATGATTTTCGGAGCAGCCGACGCAATGCGTTACTCACCGCGACTCGGCGCAGGCGCAGATTCTCACATCGCACCACCAGCCCCTCAATCCGCCGTCGCGCGCACGACCGCGTCACCGCACGTTCCCCCCTGCGGTGCGTCGCCCCTCAAATCCCTTTCTCCCCCTTCGTCTCGTGCCGCAGCACGCCTGCGATCCGCCACACGTCTTCTTCTTTCGCCATCACGTAGTCATACACCGCGCTCGTCCCGTCCTTCGCAAACACCCGCGCCGCGAGCGTCGCCAGTCGCCCGTTGTCCCGCACCAGCCCGAACTCCACCCGCGTGTTCGCCCAGATTTCCGGATAACTCTCGCGCACCAGCCGGGCGAAACTCCTCACCGGCATCTGCAACTGTAGGTTCACCGAAGCATACGCATACGCCTTACCTGCCTCGCCCGCGCGAAACGCCGCGAGCTGGCCTTCTATCGCCGCGACGATCTCCGCCTTCACCGCCGGCTTGCTCGCCTTCGGTGCGCCCGGCTCCGCGGCCCACGCCGCCCCGCCCGCGAAAATCAGCGCGATTAATAACCCGAGCCTGCCCAAGATCCGCATCATGCCGGTCATGATGCCGAACTCGCCCCAGGTTGCAACGGGGCGCCGCCGAAGTGGCGGGGGCATCTTGCCCATGTCTGCGGAATCACGCCAACTCTCCGCTCTCCCCTCCACCCCAAGCCCGCTCGGGCCACTTTCCCTTTCGCCCTTCTCCTCAAAATGCCCGCCCTCATCCGCCCCGCCACCGCCGCCGACATCCCGCTCATTCTCGAATTCATCCGGGGCCTTGCCGACTACGAAAAACTTTCTCACGAGGTCGTCGCCACCGAGGAAACCCTCCGCACCACCCTTTTCCCCTCGGACGCCGCGCCTAACCCTCGCCCCGCGGCCGAGTGCATTCTCGCGTTCACCGATACCGGCGCGCCCGCCGGCTTCGCGCTCTATTTTTTCAACTACTCCACCTTCCTCGCCAAAACCGGCCTTTACCTCGAAGACCTCTTCGTGAAACCCGAATTCCGGGGTGACGGTATCGGCAAAGCCCTGCTTCTCCATCTCGCGAAACTCGCCAACCAAATCGGCTGCGGTCGCATGGAGTGGTCCGTCCTCGATTGGAACCAGCCCGCCATCGCCTTCTACGAATCCATCGGCGCCGAACGTAAAACCGATTGGACCATCTGCCGACTCGCCGGCCCCGCCCTCGCCCGGTATTCCTGATTCTCGGCACCCACTAAAAACCGCCTGCGTTCCTTCTTTTTCACAAATCGGCCGGAACCCGCATCCGCCCCCCGCAGTCGCTCGTAGCCAAAACCTATCATGCATTTTCTTCACCGCCGAACTCTTGCTTCCGCCGCGTTTTCAATCGGGACCGTGCTCGCCCTCGGCTCCGCGCTCTGCGCCCAGCCGGCCAGCACCACCTTCCGCCCCGCGCTCGTCGATTCGTTTTCCGCCGGCTACACCTACTCCGGCAGCGGCGACCTCTCACGCGGTGGCGTCAAAACCGGCGAGGTCGCCCTCAGCCGCTTCGATTTCAGCGTCTCCGGACGCGTGCCCGTCCGCGAGGGTCTCATGTTCATCCCCGGCCTCGCTTACACCCACACCACCATCGACGCCTCCGCCGGCGTGCCTCTTCCCGGCTCCGTCCAAGAGCTCGCCCTCTCCCTCGGCCTGCGCGGTTTCATCAACAGAGAATGGGCCTATCTGGCCGCCCTCCGCCCCGGCTTCTACGGCGACTTCAAGAAAGTCGGCGACGGTTTCAACGCCCCGCTCCTCCTCGCTGCCTTCTACTCGCCCAGCCCCGAACTCACCTGGACCTTCGGCGTCGCCGCCAACGCCTTTAACGACCACCCCATCCTGCCGGTCGTCGGCGTCCGCTGGAAATTTGCCCCCGACTGGGAGCTCGATCTCGGCTTCCCCCGCACCGGCGTCAGTTATCGGATGAATTCCCGACTCTCCCTCCGCACCGGCCTCAGCTTCCTCGGCGGCAACTACCGGATCACGGAAAATCTCGGCACTCCCGCCCCCGGCGTCGCCCGACTCGCCAACACTTATCTCAGTCTCACCGAGATCCGCGTCGGCGCCGGCCTGAACTACAACTTCGCCGACGGCCTCTCGCTCGATTTCGACGCCGGTGTCACCGCCTCGCGCCGCTTCGACTACCCCGACCGCAACTACCGCCTCAAGGGCGCCAGCGTCGGCTGGGCCACCCTCGCGCTTAACCGCCGCTTCTGAACGGGGTTCGTGTTCGGATCCACGCGGCGTTGCCCGCCGTGAAAGACCGAAGTCCGGGCGGAAGCTTACCGAGCACGATCCTGCCCGTGAGAAATTTCCCCGTGCAACCCCTCCCCGCCGCGCGTTAGCTCGCTTCATGGCCGCCGCCATCCCACCCCCCACGCTCGAACTCGCCGAATTGAGCGCAGTCCTCGGCCCGGCCAACACTCGAGAAGTTACGCGGACGTTTCTCCACGACACGCCCCAGCTCATCGCCGATCTCGCCCGCGTCATCGCCTCCGAGACCGGAGACTCTCCCTGCCAACTCGCCGCCCACAGCTTGAAAAGCACCGCCCAGCTCGTGGGTGCCCACGCGCTCTCCGCTCTGGCCGCCGCGCTTGAAGCCCGGCTTATCGCCGCCGGCCCCGCTCCCACTCCCGCCGAGATCGAGATCTTCCGCGCCGAGTTCGCGCGCTTCCGCACGGTCCTCGGTCCGTTTGTCGCCTCGTGACCCACCGGCGCCGCGCGGGCGCGCCCCGGTTCACATTTTCACCAAGCCGGTCTGCACGCACCAGCGCACCAGACTCGCCACCTCGCGCACGCCGATTTTGTCCATGATGTTCGCCCGGTGCTTCTCGACCGTGCGCACACTCAGGTCCAGTCGCGACGCCACTTCCTTCGAGGAAAATCCTTCCGCCACCAGTCGCGCCACCTCGATCTCACGCGCGGAGAGAACTTTCACGGCATCGACCGACACCGTATCGACATCGGCCCTGGCCCCGGCCGCCACCCTGGGCAACGCCGCCTGCACCGCGCCGCTCGCACCTTTTGGCGGCACATGCGTCGCGAAAAACATCCCGCCCTCCATCAACGATTCCACCGCCTGCAAAATATAGCTCAGCGGCGCCGCCTTATCGACGAAACCATGCACGCCCTGCGCCACCAGCCGTCCGGGCAACTCACCGTCAGGGTGCCCCGTCAGCACCAGAATCCGCGTCGCCGGCAACTGCGCCCGCACTTCGCGCACGATTTCCAATCCATGCAGATCCGGCAAAAAAAGATCCACCGCCAACAAGTCGGGTTTCGTCTTCAGGCAATACGCCAAACCCTCTTTTCCTTTTTCGAACGAAGCGCTGACCACAAGCCCGCGCACCCGGCCCAGCGCCATCGCCAGCATCTGCCGGAATACCGCATTGTCTTCGATGATAACTACCCGTTTGGCCACGTTGACCCAGAAAATCGAAGCCCCCGGCCCCGCTTTCAAGCCTATATCCTGCACTTGCTCAAACGGGTATGGGCTCCCACCGGCACTTGACCCTCGAGATTTCATCACCGTCCGCACGCCCTCGTGGCCAACGAGGTCACGGCCCCGCTCTGCGGCGGCCGCCCCGCCTCCGGCAATCTGCTCCAAGTTCGTAGTCCCGCCTCTGGGCGGAATCCGAAAATCTCCCTCGGCCGACAGAGCGTTTTTCTTCACCGCGTAGCCGCGCGCGCCGGCGAGTGGACGGACCGCCGCAAAATTGTGCTGGTTACAATCTATTATTTAAAAAACTGTGCCGGCCGCAATTTCCCCGTGCTGCTCCTGCTTACGACCGTCCGTTTCCGCTACGCTCTCTCCCTATGCCGCTCCGCCCCGCCATGATCGCCACACTCCCTCGCCCCTCCACCCTTCGCCCTTCGCCCCCACCCGCCGCGGGTGCCGGTGCCGTCACCCTCTACGCAGCGCTGGCTGACTCCCTCCAGTCGCTCATCGGCACCGGCACCCTCCGTCCCGGCCACCGCGTCCCCTCCGTCCGCCGCATGGCCCTCCAGCGCGACGTCTCCATCTCCACCGTCCTCCAAGCCTACACGCTGCTCGAAAGCCGCGGCTACCTCGAAGCCCGGCCCCAGTCCGGTTACTACGTCCGCGCACGCCTGCCCAGCCAGGCGCCCGAGCCCCGCATGGCCCGCCCCATGGCCGCGCCCCGCTTCGTCGGCGTCAACGACCTCACCGCCGAGGTCTTCACCCACGCCACCGATCCGCGCTACGTTCCTTTCGGCGCCGCCTGTCCGCATCATTCGCTTTTTCCCAACAAAAAAATCGCCCGCCTCCTCGGCGCCGTCGGCCGCGACGATCCCTCCCTCCTCGGCCGCTACGCGATGCTCTCCGCCTACGAACCCCTCGCCCGCGAGATCTCCCGCCGCTACCTCCAGGCCGGCACGCCCCTCGCGCACGACGAACTCGTCGTCACCGTCGGCTGCGCCGAAGCCCTCAATCTCTCCCTCCGCGCCGTCACCAAGCCTGGCGACACCGTCGCCGTCGAGACGCCCACTTACTTCGGTATCTTGGAGACCATCCAGAGCCTCGGCCTCCGCGTCCTTGAAATCCCCACCAGCCCCCGCGACGGCATCTGCCTCGACGCCCTCCGCGAAGCCCTGGTCCAACACGACGTGAAGGCCCTCTTCGTCATCCCCAGTTTTCAAAACCCCCTCGGCACCTCCATGTCCGACGCCGCCAAGGAAAAACTCTACCAACTTCTCGTCGAGTTCGACCTCCCCGCCATCGAAGACGACATCTACGGCGACCTCCACTTCGACGAACGCCGCCCCAAGCCCCTCAAAGCCTGGGATACCGACGGTCGCGTCCTTCTCTGCTCCTCCTTCAGCAAAACCCTCGCCCCCGCCCTCCGCGTCGGCTGGTGCGCCCCCGGCCGTTATCTCGAACGCGTTCGCCGCCTCAAGTTCACCAACACCCTGGGCACTCCCCTCGTCCTCCAAAAAACCATCGCCGATTTTCTCCGCCTCGGCGGCTACGACCACCACCTCCGCACCATCCGCCGCGCGTATCAGCACCAGCTCCATCTCTTCTCGCAGGCGATCCTCCGCCACTTCCCCGAAGGCACGCGCCTCAGCCGCCCGAGCGGGGGCTTCGTCCTCTGGTGCGAACTCCCGCCCGGCGTCGATACGCTCCGCCTCCACCGCGACGCCCTCCGACACCACATCAGCACCGCCCCCGGCCCGCTCTTCTCCGTGAAAGACCGCTACAAAAACTGCCTGCGCATGAACTGCGGCCTCCCTTGGAGCGACGCCATCGAGACCGCCCTCCGCACCCTCGGCACCCTCGCCAAAAACCAACTCTGACCTCAGCCAGGAAGTGGCTGCGGCAGCCTGCCGCGGTTCCCACGGCTCGGCGTTAAAAAATCACCGTTCGATTTTCGAGGTTCGATATTCGTGTCAAAAAATCTTCACCGACCGCCACCACCAGCCCGCACCGGCGTAATCCTCTTTCCCCGTCTTCTCTGTGCCTCCGTGCCTCCGTGGTTAAATTCTCCCCCGGCCTTTAACCCCTATCCTTATCCGCGTCCCTCCCTGGTAAAAAATTCCGTGATCACTCCCGCCACTCCGCCCTCCCGCACCGCCATCATCGCCGCCTTCGCCACGATCTATCTCGTGTGGGGCAGCACCTATCTCGGAATCCGCGTCGCCGTCGAAACCATGCCGCCCTTTCTGATGGCCGGTGTGCGCTTCCTCCTCGCCGGCGGCGCGCTCTTCGCCTTTCTCCGCCTGCGCGGCGCCCCGTGGCCCACCGCCCACCAGTGGCGCGCCAGCGCTGTCATCGGCACCTTCCTCCTCCTCGGCGGCAACGGCGCCGTCGTCTGGGCCGAGCAGTTCGTCCCGTCCGGCCTCACCGCCCTGCTCATCGGCGTCGGCCCGCTCTTCATCGTGCTGACCGAGTGGGCGTGGCCCGGTGGCATCCGCCCCACCGCGCGCACCTTTGCCGCCCTGCTGCTCGGCTTTGCCGGCGTCGTCTGGCTCGCCGCCCCCTGGCAAAACGCCGCGCACGGCGGCCTCCACTTCGGTGGAGTCGTCGCGATTCTCATCGGTTGCGTCGCGTGGTCGCTCGGCTCGATCACCTCCCGCCACTCCAAACACGGTGCCTCGCCCGCGATGGCCGCCGCGCTCCAAATGCTCGGCGGTGGCGGCGCCCTGTTTCTCGTCGCGATTCTCCACGGCGATTTCACCGGCTTCCAAATCGGCGACGTCAGCACCCGCTCCTGGACCGCCTTCGCCTACCTCGTCACGATCGGTTCGCTCGTCGGGTTTTCGACGTTTGTCTGGCTCATGAAAAACTGTCCGCCCGCGCAGGTCGCCACCTACGGCTACGTCAACCCCATCGTCGCCGTCCTCCTCGGCTGGCTCATCCTCGGCGAACCCATCACGTCGCGCACCCTCGTCGCCTCGGCGATCATCGTCACCGCCGTGATCATCATCACCCTCGAGAAAAACCGCGCCCCGTAGGAGCAAATTCATTTGCGACCCGCGCCCATTCTACCATCTCACGCCCCCCCCCCCCCCCCCCCCCCCCCCCCCCCCCCCCCCCCCCCCCCCCC
>JACMRG010000071.1 GCA_014376585.1 Opitutaceae bacterium
CCATTGCACGACGGCGCCGCCGATGAAGACGCTGCCTTCGAGGGCGTATTCGAGCGGGGCGGAGGGGCCGAGGCGCCAGGCGATGGTGGTGAGGAGTTGGTGTTTCGAGGCGACGGGTTTTTGACCGGTGTGGAGGAGCAGAAAACAGCCGGTGCCATAGGTGTTTTTGGCGTGGCCGGGGCGGAAGCAGGCCTGGCCGAAGAGGGCGGCTTGTTGGTCGCCGGCGATGCCGGAGATTGGGACGCCGCGGAGGGCGGGGATCGTTTCGACGTGGCCGTAAACTTCGCTGCTGGAGCGGACGGCAGGGAGGACTTCGCGCGGGATGCGGAGGAGTTTGAGGAGGTCGGCGTCCCAGTCGCCGGTGTGAAGATTGAGGAGGAGCGTGCGGGAGGCGTTGGAGACGTCGGTGGCGTGGACGTTACCGGCGGTGAGCTGCCAGAGGAGCCAGGTATCGACGGTGCCGAAGGCGAGTTCACCGCGGGCGGCGCGGCGGCGGGCGCCGGGAATTTTATCGAGGAGCCAGGCGAGTTTGGTGCCGGAGAAATAGGGGTCGAGGAGGAGGCCGGTTTTCTCGCGGAAGAGCGGTTCAAGTCCGCGGTTTTTTAATTTCGTGCATAGCGCGGCGGTGCGGCGGTCCTGCCAGACGATGGCGCGGTGGAGGGGGCGGCCGGTGGCGCGTTCCCAGAGGAGGGTGGTCTCGCGCTGGTTGGTGAGGCCGAGGGCGGCGAGGTGCGCGCCGGTGAGGTTGGCCTCGGCGACGGCGGCGAGGGCGGTGCGGCGGATGGTCTCCCAAAGATCGGCGGGGTCGTGCTCAACCCAGCCGGGTTGCGGGAAGTGTTGGGGGAATTCCTGTTGGGCTTTGGCGACGGCGCGGCCGCGGTGGTCGAAGACGAGGGCGCGAGAGGAAGTCGTGCCTTGATCGAGGGCGAGGATGAATTGCCGGCTCATGGTGGGGGTAGAGTGGGGTGACGCGGACGGATTCCCGCACGGTCGCGGCGCTGGGCGCAACAATCGGCTGAAACCTTGCGAAACCCGCCGTGTCTCCCATGTTCACCCTTCCGTTACCCGCCATGAAAACTTTCCTTACGCTCTCCCTTGTATTGGCCGCACTCATTCCGGCCCAAGCGCAAATCCGTCCTGAAGCCGTTAACGGCGCGATCATCGGCGCCGCCGCCGGCGCCATCATCGGCCACAACAGCGGGAGTCTCGGGCACAACGCCTGGCGCGGTGCGGCGTATGGCGCCGGTGCCGGCCTCATCATCGGCAGTGTCGCCGGCGAGTCTCACTACCGATCAAACGCGCATCGCCCCGCCACCCCTTATTACGGTCGGCCCCACAGCTACGGCTACGGTGGCTACAGCTACAGCTACGGCTCTGGGTATGGCTACGGCTCTGGGTATGGCTACGGTTCTGGGTATGGCTACGGTTCTGGGTATGGATATGGTCCTGGGTATGGATATGGCGGCTACGGCTACGTTTCGCGCCCCTATGTTTACCGTTCCGAGCCGGGTTATTATTACGACGATTCCGATTACTACGTTTCCTCGCGGCCGAACTATGCCGGCAACGGCCTTTTTCTCGGTGCGCTCGCCGGTGCCATTATCGGTAACAACAGCGGCAGCCTCGGGCACAACGCCTGGCGTGGTGCCGCTTACGGTGCAGGCGCCGGGCTGCTGATCGGCTCCATCGCGGAAAATAGCGCCCGCCGCCGCGAAGCCGCCACCGCTCAAGCCGCCGCCGTCACCTACGCCACGCCTGCGCCGACGCCGACGCCGACGCCGACGCAGGCCGCGCCCGTCGGCCAGCAGGCTACGACGATCATCAATAACAACTACTACAACTCCGCGCCGGCTTCTCCGATGGCTTCGGCGAACAGCATGTTTGGCCGGAACTGATTGCGCCCGCCCGTTTCTCATTTTTCCCGTCGTCCAATTTCCACCAGCACCATGAAAATCTCCCTCCGTATTCTCGCCCTTACCGGCATCACCGCGCCCGCCCTCTTTTTGGCCGGCTGCGCCACGGGCGTTCAAAATCCTTCGGGCGTGCCCGTCACCGAGATGAAGGCTGACGAGCGCGGCTTCGTCGCCGGCACCGGTGTCGAGTCGCAAGACCTCGTCGCGGTCACCGACAAGATGGCCCGCGGCGTCCTTGCGATTCCCGAGATCGCCAACGCCAAAGTCACGCCCCGCATTGTCCTCGATCCGGTCGTCAACGAGACGCGTTTTCCAATCAACAAGGACATTTTCCTCACGCGCATCCGTTCGCAGTTGAACGAGAAGTCGATGGGCAAGGTGCGCTTTCTCGACCGCGAGATGATGAAGACTCTCGAGCGCGAGCGTGACCTCAAGCGCAGCGGTCAGGTCACCGCCAGCGCCGATCCCTCCGTCGTCGAGTTCCGCGGCGCCGATTATTTCCTCACGGGCAAGCTCCAAGGCCTGACCACCAAGACCTCCGCCGGCACCAGCGACTACATCCTCTACAGCTTCCGCCTCACGGATGCCCGCACGAGCGAGATCGTTTGGGAGAGCTCTTCCGAGATCAAAAAGCAGGGTCTCGAGGACGCCGCTTACCGCTGAGCCGTCCGCTCCACGTTGCCATTCTGAAAAACGACGGCGGGCGTCGGCCTTGCGCCGCGCCCGCCTTTTTCATCATTTACCCGTCCGATGGTAAAATCCCTTTCACGCTTCATCTTTCGTCGTCTCGCGCTCGCCGGTGCCGGTGCCGTGGCGCTCGTTCTTACGGGCTGCGCCACGCTGCCCGAGCGCAAAGAAATCCGCTACACGGGCGACCCGATCGTCGACGGCAATGCCGAGCGCGCCGCCGCGCCCGTGCGCGACCGCGCGCTCTGGGATTTCCGTATCGCCGCCAGCGCGCTGCGCGCGAACAACGACGCTGAAGCGAAGCTGCACCTCGACGACGCCATTCCGCTCATCGGCGGCATTCTGGCCAATACCGACGACGCGAAAAAAGCCCGCCGCCTCTTTTTCGGCGGTGAGAGCAACAAGACTTTCATCGGCGAGCCCTACGAGCGCGTGATGGCCTACTACTACCGTGCCGTGCTCTACTGGCGGGACGGTCAGCCGGACAACGCCCGCGCCTGCTATCGCACCGGCCAGCTCATCGACAGCGATGCCGAGACGGCCGAATACAAGGGCGACTACGTGCTGCTCGATTACCTCGATGGCTTCGTCTCCGCGAAACTCTCCAGCGACGGCTCCGACGCCTTCGCCCGCGCGCAGGCCGGCGCAAAGGGTAAAAAACTCCCGCCCTACGATACGTCGGCCAACGTCCTGATCTTTGCCGAATACGGCACCGGTCCGCGCAAATACGGCGGCGGCGAATTCGGCGAGCAGCTCAAGTTCTTCGTCAAGGATTCCACCGCGCATTCCGCCACCCTCGCGATCAATGGCCAGACCGTGCGCCTGCCGGCCTACGACGATCTCAATTTCCAAGCCACCACGCGCGGCGGTCGCACCATGGATTTTATTCTCGGTGACCATGCCGTGTTCAAAAGCGGCGCCGATAAAGCGGGCGATGTAGCGCTGGTGGGTGCGGTCATCGCGGCCAATCAGCGCGGCCGCAATGCCGACACCACCGCGCTGGCCCTCGGCGCGTTCGGTGTTCTCAGCAAACTCGCCTCCGCGGCGACGACCGTAAAAGCCGACATCCGGATGTGGGATAATCTCCCGCAGCGCCTCAGTTTTGCCGCGCTGCGCCTCGCTCCCGGCGACTATCCGGCGACCCTGGAATTCCAAGATGCCAGCGGGCGCACGCTGGCTGGGCTCACGCAAACCCTCAGCCTTCACGTCGATGCGACCGAGCGCGATACCGTGATATTTCTGAGCGAACTTAAACGCTGACTACGAGTCACACCGTTAACGCCCACCACCGAATCCTGACATGAAAATCAAATCCCTCTCCCTCCTCGCAGCTGCCGCCAGCCTCGTGCTGTTGGCCGGCTGCGCCACCGAGCCCGGCCCGTTCACGCCGCAAGACACGACGCGTTACACCGTTGAGAACACCGAGAAATTCGTGCTCCTCGACAAACCCACGCAGACCTCCGTCACCTGCACCGGCCTGCAGGAACGCGTGCTGGGTGACGGCCGCCTCGAAGTCGTGGCCAACGTGAAGAACCGCGAGAACCGCCGCATTCAGGTGCAGATCAACGCCGTCTTCAAAGACGAGCAGGGCTTCTCGACCAACGACGAGACGCCGTTCCAAACGCTCATTCTCGCCGAGAACTCCACCGAGGCCGTGCGCTTCACCGCGATGAACACCCTCGCGAAGAAATACACTATCCGCGTCCGTCAGGCGCGTTGAACTCAACCCGTCTTTTCTCTTAATCTTTCTCGTTCTCCTCCCTCTCGGTCCGATGATGGGAGCGGAGAAAGATTAAGAGAAAGAGGAAAGAGCAGGATCACCTCTCTGTCCCCGCCATGAAACCCATCCTTCTGCCGTTTTTCATTCCCGCGCTCACCCTCGTCGCGCTCGCGCAAAACCAGCCCGCGCCCCAGCCGCCGGTTCCTGTTACACAAGCTTGGCCGGCGCCTGCCGCTCAGCCCGTTGCGGCCGCCGAGCAGCGTCTTTACGGCCCCGGCTCCTCGACGCTCATCGCACCGGAAGCGGCCCGCTCGGTCGTCGAAAAATTCCGCGCCGCCTACGGTGTAGCCAACGCACCCCGCATCGTCGTCTATGTGAACCGCGCGCTCGTCGATGCGTCCGGTCTCAAACTCACGGGACACACGGAAAAATACTCCGAAAAAACTACGGATAGTAAGCCCGCGACCGCCAAGACCAGCGGCACCAACACCTACGCCGTGAAGGACGCCGCAGCGCCCACGCTTGCCGACCAGCAGACCGTGCGCGACATCGAGCGCCTGTTGGGCCGTGCCTTCCGCAACGGCGGCGCCAAGCTCGCCGATCAGCGCATCGCCGGCTCGATGCTCACCGCGCAACCGGGCGCTCGTCTCATCGGCGATCAGGCCGGCAAAGAGCGCGAGGCGCTCGCGCAGTCCGCCGACATCGCTGTCGAAGTTCTGATTTCCAGCCGCAATCTCCCGGTCATGGAAGTCTCCGGTGACACCACGGTCGCGGTGCCTGACATTCAGATGACCGCCATTCGTCTGAAGGATGCGGCCATCCTCGGCCAGGCCTCTGCGAGCGATGTGCTGGGCCAGTCGGCCGGACGCGCGTCGAAACAGTTTGGGGTGGCCGATATCACCGAGGCGACCGCGCTCGCGCTGATGGAAGACATGCTGATGTCGGCGAATCCGGCGGTGACGGCAGCGCCGGTAACTCCAGCCACGCCGCCGACACCTGCGACCGCTGTAACGCCGACGAAATAATCTAAGGAGCGTCTAAGGAGCCTTGGTGAAGGTGGGGGCGGCTCTCCGAGCCGCCCTAAGGCTGAGTGGCCAATCACTCTGGAACCCAGGCCGGCTCGGAGAGCCGGCTCCACCTTTTTAGACGCCCTGTAAGCTACCAAAGCTTCAGCCGGCGCTACTCCTGTGGTGCCGGTTTTTTTGCGTCGGGGTCAGGCGATTTTGGCGTCGGGCCGAAGGTCACGCCGGCGGCGGCTTCGTTCATATCTTTCAAAGATTGCTCGATGATCGCCTTTTCGGTGGCCGAGTCTTTCAGGACCGGTTTCCCGCTCGAGAAATCGAGGGTTTTGCCGTCTCGGATCGTGACGGTCTGCTTCGGCGCTACGGCCGTGGTCGAAGGAGTTGTGGCGGTGGGGTTGGTCGAACCGGTCGTGGGAAGCGCGTTGGTCGTCGCGGAATTTGCGGCGGGTGCGCCGTGGGGTTTCCGACCGCGGAAGATCAGCGCGAGGCCGACCAGCACAACCACGAGGGCGAGGATGAGGCCGGGCTTTTTCATGGAGAGGACGGTAAGGAAAATTCAGCCGAGCGCGAGTGCGACCACGCCGAGGGCCATCGCGGCGGCGGCGGTGAGGCGGCGGCGGGTGTCGCCTTCGTTGAGCACGCGGGCGCCGAGCATCGCGGCGAAGAGGATGCTCACTTCGCGCGCGGGGGCGACGGCGGTGAGCGGAGTAAATGTCATCGCCCACAGCACGAGGATGTAGGCCAGCGGGCCGAGCACGGCGACGGCGTAGCAGGCAAGTTTATGATCGCGCCAGACGGTGCGGACCTCCGGCCAGCGCGCTACCGCAAAGGGGGCGAACAGGGCCGTGCGCGCGAGTCCGCCGCCCCAGTCCAAAAGGAGCGGCGGGACGGCGGCGAGGGTGACGCCCTGGCGGTCGGCAACGGTGTAGGCGGCGATGAACGCGCCGGTGCCGACGCCGTAGCCGATGGCGGCGAGGTGCGACGATTGGGCGGCGGCGGCGGGCGCGGAGGCTTTGCGGTGGCGACGCAATCCCGGCGCGTTAAGGATAACGCGCCCTACCTTCTCAAAGCCGCCGGTGAGCCAGAAGATGCTGGAGATGATCGTGAGGCCGCCGGCGAGAGCGAGGGGTGACGGGCGTTCGCCGAGGAAGGCGATGGCGGCGATGGAGGAGAGAAGCGGGCCGGTGCCGCGCGCCACGGGGTAGACGAGTGAGAAATCTCCCGCGCGGTAGGCGCGCTGAAGGAACAGCGAATAACCCGCGTGGAGCACGCCGCTCAACACCATGAAACCGACGCCTAGGCCCGTGAGTTGATGGGGATAACGCCAGAGGTAGATGAGCGTGACCGGCGTCCACAGGGCGAGTGAAAGCACGCCCGAGATCCACACGAAGGGCAGCCCGCTCGCGGCGCGCTTGGCGGCGAGGTTCCACGTCGCGTGCAGGGCGGCGGCGAGGAGGATGAGCGCGAGGGCGAAGCCGGTCATGCGGGGAGAGGGGCCCGAGAATCACGCGAATGAGCGCGGATAGTGGAGAAGAAAATTAAGGTCGGAAATCACGGACATTTGGGGCGGCAACTACTCGGTCTATTCGCGTTGATTCGCGTCATTCGCAGGCACCTGGAAAGCGGGGGCGAAGCGGTGGGTTAAGAATAACCCGCCCTACCTCAAGCCCTCAGCTTTTTTTGTCTTTGGCGGGGGGCTTCACGTAGGAGTCGAGCCAGTGCTCCATTTCCCAGAGCATGTGGCTGACGTTTTCGCGGGCGCGGTAGCCGTGGGACTCGTGCGGGAGGAGCACGAAGCGCGTGGTGGCGCCGTGACCTTTGAGGGCGTTGTAGAAACGCTCGCTCTGAATCGGGAAGGTGCCGGCGTTGTTGTCGGCCTCGCCGTGGATGAGGAGGATCGGGTCCTTCACTTTGTCGGCGTGGTTGAAGGGCGACATCGCGGCGTAGATTTCGGGCGCCTGCCAGATGGTGCGTTCTTCCGATTGGAAACCGAAGGGCGTGAGCGTGCGGTTGTAGGCGCCGCTGCGGGCGATGCCGGCGCGGAAGAGATCGGAGTGGGCGAGGAGATTGGCGGTCATGAACGCGCCGTAGCTGTGGCCGCCGACGGCGACGCGCGTGCGGTCGGTCACGCCGCGGCGGACGAGCTCGTCGATGGCGGCTTTGGCGCTGGCGACGAGTTGCGGGATATAGGTGTCGTTGGGCTCGGTCTTGCCCTCGCCGACGATGGGCATGGTGGGGTCGTCGAGCACCGCGTAGCCCGCGAGGAGAAAAGGCAACGGGCCGGTCGGGGCGACGCGGATGAAGCGAAACGGCGAGTCTTTGATCTGGCCGGCGGCGTCGGCGCTTTTGAATTCCTGCGGGTAGGCCCATAGGAGAGTGGGCAGCGGGCCGTCGGCGGACTTGTAGCCGGGCGGCAGATACAGGGTGCCGGAGAGGGTCACGCCGTCGGGGCGTTTATATTGGATGAGCTCTTTACGGACGGCGGCGAAGGCGGGGTAGGGGTTGGGGAAGGTGGTGACAGGCGTGAGCGTGCCGGCGGCGAGATCGCGGATGAAATAGTTGGGCGATTCGGTGACGGATTCGCGGGAGGTGAGCACGCGGTTGAGCGCGGCGTCGGCGAAGGTGATGAAGCTCTCGTAGTGCGGGGCGGCGGAGCGCCAGAGGCGGCGCGTGGTTTTCGTGGCGAGGGTGAATTCGTCGAGGAAGGGCTGGTTGCCTTCGGGCGAGGCGCCTTCGCCGTCGAGGTAGATTTTGGTGCGGTCGGCGCTGAGGAGGAGGGTGAGGCGACCGAGGGCGTTGCGCGCGAGGACGGGGCTGCCGGGGTTTTGGTAGCGGTCTTCGGAGGAGCGTTCGAAGAGGAGGGTGGGCGCGGACTCGGGCGCGCCGGGGGCCACGAGCCAGGTGCGGACGGTGCGGGTCTTCCACCAGGACTCGTTGACGATGGCGTGCTGGTCGTCGCCCCAAGTGACTGGGCCGGCGACGCGGAGGGCGAAGCGGTGTTGGGCGACGGGCTTTTGGGTGAAGGGCGCGGCGAGGGTGAACCAGGCGTCGCGGAGCTCGGCGGGTTTGCCGGCGTCGCCGCCGTCGAGGGCTTCGAGCCAGCTCAGGGTCGCGGGCACGTCGGCACGCCAGGAGACGGCGCGGGGACCGGTGCGGACAGAGCCGGTGGCAATCGGGATGCTTTCGGCGAGCGGGAGATCGGCGACGGAGTGGACGAGCTTGCCGGTGCGGTCGAGGACGGTGATGCGGGTGGGGAAGCGGCCGCCGGTGACGAGGTAAGAATAGGGGCGGCGCAGGGCGTAGGTGAGGATGAAGCGGCCGTCGGGCGAGGGCGCGGCGAAGGTGAAGATGCCGCGCTGGTTGAGCGGGGTGACGGTGCCGTCGAGGGTGACGAGGGCGAGGTCGGACGTGGCGTAATAGTCGAAGAGGGCCTCGTCGTGCGCGTTGGTGAGAAGGTCCTGGTAGGTGCGCGAGGGGCGTTTCTCGCCGAGATTTTCCTGCACGACGGGGCCGGCGGGGACGCGCGGCTCGGGCGGGGGCGCGCCGCGCTCGGCGGGAATGAACGGCACGATGAGCGTGGTGGCGTCGAGCCAGCCGGGGGTTTCGGTGGTGAGATTGAGGAAACGGGCGGTGAGGCGGCGGGCCTTCGCAGTGGCGGGATCGGCGACCCAGAGCTCGATGGTGGTTTCGAGGGTGACGGTGAAGGCGAGGTGGCGGCCGTCGCGGGACCAAATGATGTGGTTGAGGCGGGCGTCGGCGGGGAGGCCGGCGATGCGGCGCTCGGTGCCGCCGGCGAGGGGCTTGAGGAGGAGGCCGGTGGTGTAGAGTTCGCGGCTCGGGCCGTTGGTGGCGGGATTGAGGCGGAGGCCGGCAAGGCGCAGCTCGGGTTGGGCGAGTTCGGCGAGGGAAGGGAAAGAGGAGCGTTCGAGGAGGAGGAGCGTCTGCTTGTCGGGGCTGAGGCTGACGTTGGGTGTGAGCGGCGCGTCGATGAGCGCGGCGAGGGCGGGCGAGGGTTTTTGGTAGCCGGTGCCGGTTTGCGCGGGCAACGGGGAGGGGAGGGCGAGTAACAAGGCGGGGAGGGCGGGGAGCAAAAGACGGCGCATGGGCGGAGCAAGAGCAGGCGGTGGGTCGGAGACAGTAGGGGGGCGGGGCGGGTGCGAGGTCCGGAACGTGGGCGGGGGCGCCTCGTTTTCAAGGAGCTCAGATGGCGCGGGGGAATTGAAGGAAATTGAACCACAGAGGCACAGAGACACAGAGAAAACCTCTTTCGGAGCATGCGAGGTTGAGGGAGATTGACTTGGCGGGTGAAATTTTTCCCCGGTATTTTTCCGGTTTCTTTCCTTTGTGCCTCAGTGGCTTTGTGGTTTAACTGCGTGAACGAGGTGAAGGCGTTGAGAGATGCGGGTTGCGCGGGGCGGGGTGGGGTAAAACAGTCCGCGATCTTTGCCATGAGCCGGTTCAAAAACTATTTCGCGGAAGTCCGTCCGACGCTCGCGCTCGCGGTGCCGATCATCGTGGGGCAGGTGAGCCAGATGCTCATGGGGATCGCGGACAGCGTGATGATCGGGCAGACGGGGACGGTGCCGCTGGCGGCGTCGTCGTTTGGCGGGAATGTGTTCGGCGTGTTTTACGTGGTCGGGATCGGGTTGATGATTCCGGTGGCGATTTTCGTCGCGCGGGCGCGCGGGGCGGGGCGGCCGGAGGAGTGCGGCGAATACCTGCGGCACGGACTCGCGCTGGCGTTGGGCTTCGGCGTTATCGAGACGCTCGCGATGGTGGCGCTCGGGGCGCAGCTGCACTGGTTTCAACAGCCGCCGGAGGTGCTGGCGGCGGTGAATCCGTTTTTCTGGCTGATCGGGGCGTCGATCACGCCGGTGCTCGTGTATTTGGCGCTGCGGCAGTTTGCGGAGGCGATGGGGCGGCCTTGGGCGCCGATGTTCATCATGCTGGGGAGCGTGGGACTGAATGTGTTTTTGAACTGGGTCTTTATTTGGGGGAAATTGGGCGCGCCCGCGATGGGGCTGGCGGGGGCGGGGCTCGCGACGCTGATTTCGCGCGTGATCGGGGGGTGGGTGATTTTCGAGTGGCTGCGGCGTGATCCGGCGACGCGCGGGGCGTGGCCGCGGCGATGGTGGGCGCCGTTGGAGCGCGCGCGGTTGAAGGAGATGCTGAAGCTGGGTCTGCCGGCTTCGGGGATCTTGTTTTTCGAGAGCGGGGCGTTTGCGGCGGCGGCGATCATGATGGGCTGGCTGGGCGCGGCCCCGCTGGCGGCGCACCAGATCGCGCTCTCGTGCGTCTCGACGACGTTCATGGTTTCGCTCGGGCTCTCGATGGCGGCGGGGATGCGGGTGAGCGGGGCGGTGGGCGCCGGGGAAACCGCGCGGTTGCGGCCGATCGGTTACAGTGCGCTCGCGCTGGGCGTGGTGATTTCGGTGTTCTTCATGACCGTGTATTTTGCGGCGGGTCGGATGGTCGCGGGCTGGTTCGTCGATGATGCGGCGGTGGTCGCGCTGGCGGCGCAGCTGCTCGTGGTGGCGGCGCTGTTTCAGGTGGCCGACGGGGCGCAGGTGATCGGCGCGGCGCTGCTGCGCGGGCTGACGGATGTGAAGTTGCCGGCAGTGATCACGTTTGTGGCGTATTGGCTGGTGGCGATCCCGGGCGGTTATGTTTTCGGCGTGCACGGCAAGTTCGGGGCCGTGGGCATATGGATGGCGCTGGCGGCGGGGCTCGGCGTCGCCGCGGTGTTTTTGGCGTGGCGGTTCGTGCGGCTGACCCGCCTTCGCTGAAGCTACGGCGGGCGCGCGACGGTGCGCGGGAGAGGGATTAAACTGTGAGCCGGGCTTTCACCTCGGCGAGGGTGAGGCCGGCGATGTGGAGGACTTTTTGACGGGATTTTTCTCCCTGAAGGACGGTTACGGCGCGGTAAGGAAGGGCGAGGGTGTCGGCGAGGAATTCGCAGAGCTCGTCGTTGGCGCGGCCTTCGAGTGCAGGTGCGTGGATTTTTATCTTCAGCGCGTCACCGAGCCAGCCGACGACCGCGCTGCGCGGGGCGTTGGGGATGGCTTTGATGGGGAGGGTGCAGGAGGGAATCAAAAAGAGGTTCGGGATTTTCTCAGATCAAGCGGCCTAGGTGCAGCCTCGGAAAATTCATGATAAGCACATAACCGATTTGGAAACAAAGACTCGAAAATGAAGCTGAAGTAGCACAACACCATCTAAATGAATATCACCCTTCGGCCGAGCGGAGGCAGAGGCGAATACGAACTCGCCGGTAGGCACGGAGCGCTGCAAGTGCATGACCTTTTCGGTCTCGCGATGCACATTGAGGTAATTCCGGGCGTTACGATCAATGCACGCAGCCAGTGTGTATTGAAGGACGGAAAGCCTCGTATTCGGCTTACCCAACTAGCTCGGAACGCACATCCATCGGCGCTCATTGCTGCTGCTATGATGCTGCCAAAACCTCGTCGGGAACGCGGCGAGACTCATGGAACGATACTGGTTCGGTGGGAGGAATTTGTCGTTCAAACAGTGCGGATCGACGCGTGCCGGCGTCCCTCCCGAGTGCTTGCTAGCCGTTACCCTGCGATTAGGAAATGTGGCAAAGTATATTTCGATACCAATTTGATAGAACGCGGGACGCTCGATTCACGTCTACCACCGCCTGGATGGAACTGAGTAAAATACTTGCTCGCTCGTCAGAGACTGCTTGCTGAATTTCAGTGTGCTGAGCGGATCAAAGAAAACGTTGATGCGAGGCACCGCTTCCAAGCCGCTGATGACCGCCAAGCAGAACTTATCGCGAAACTCATCAGCTTTAGCGAACTCGTTGCTGGTAAGGCGAATTCCACCTGACTGCGCTCGAACACCTTTTACTTCAGCTAGGAAATAGTCGGTTTCGACGGCGATTTGAAAATCGTAGCCGTCGCCGAAGAGCCGCGCATCTTGCAACAGACCAGAAGCGAAAGGGGCGATCGTCCGAAAATTATTCATAAAGAAAAGCTCGGCCTCGTTACCAGTCTCTTGGAGCTGCCTGAACTTGCTTTTGAGAATCGGGCTAATTTGCTTGGGCGATTCTCCGGCTATTGGAAAGTAGGTCTGAAGGTAGTTCTCGAGTATCGCCGCATAGCGGGTTGCGTCGAGGTCTCCGAAGAGTGAATCCAGCAGTATTTTGCGGTGAAGATACCGGTCGCCGTTCTGCCACCAACCAACCTTCGTATTTCTTACCAAGGGATTGAACAGATCCTGACGATTCTTGAGGGTTTCTCTTGTCCCGGCGACGCCGCGCTCGATCAAGCGATTGAAGAGCAAACTCTTTGTTTTGAAGCCTAGCGCAGCAACCAAGTCGCCCTCAAATTTTGCGAGTCCGTATCCGATAAGGTTAAGGACTTCATAGTTCGCGTGCCTGCTGCCCGTTGAGGTTGCCCCGAATCGACGGACACGAGTTGAGCAACTAAAGAAGGACTCAACCAATGAAAGAACCGAAGAAGACAGAGATGAAATCGCCCAGACATGACGAAGTGTTCCGGCGGCAGGCGGTGCGCATGTGGAAGCAAAGCGGGAAGTGAGCGGAACTGTC
>JACMRG010000072.1 GCA_014376585.1 Opitutaceae bacterium
GGCGGCGGCGGCGATGGGGCAGCAGGCGCAGGAGATCGAAACGATTTTGGAGAAATCCCGCGGTCGGGAAGACCGGCTGCACTTTATCGACTTCGCCGGCAATGCGGTGCGGCGTGATCGGGGCGATCCGGTATTTGAGGGCGAACTGCACCAGACAAAAATCGGGGCGGCGTTGGAATACACGCTTGCGCAGATGCCGGCGGGACGGGCGGCGCGCATGCTCGTAATCACGGATGGGTTTGCGACGGAGCCGCTGGGCGTCGCCACCGAGGCGGTGTTGCGCAGTCGGGTGCCGTTGGACTTCCGCTTGTTGACGGAGCCGGTGGCGCCCGACTGGCGGGTGAGTGCTCTTGCGGTGCCGGCGCGGGTGCTGTCGGGCGAATCGTTTTTAGTGGAGTTTACCATCAACGGTCCGGGCGACGGCGGAGTGCCGTGGGAAGTGACGCGGGGCGGGCGCGTGGCGGCGAGCGGAACGGCGACGGCGCGGGGGGGCGTGGCGCGGGTGCGGTTGACGGACCGGCTCACGGGGACGGGCGCGACGCGCTATGAGGCGCGGGTGAAACCCGTGGAGGATGCGCACCCGGAGAACAACGCCGTCGAGGCGTGGTGCGAGATCACGGGCGGCGGGCGCGTGGTGCTGGTGTCGAATTATCCGGATGATCCGCTGGCGACGTTGCTGGGCGCGCAGGGGCTGACGGTAGACCGAGTGGGTGAGCCGGGCGCGCTCACGGCGGCGCGGCTGACGGGAGCACGGGCGGTGGTGATCAACAACGTGCCCGCGCACCGGTTGTCGCGGGAGTTTTTGGGCGCGCTGGATTTTTTTGTGCGCGAGCAGGGCGGCGGATTGTTGATGGCGGGCGGGGAAAACAGTTTTGGTTCGGGCGGGTATTTCGCGTCGCCGATCGATGAGTTGCTGCCCGTGTCGATGGAGTTGCGGAAGGAGCAGCGGAAACTCGCGACGGCGATGGCCATCGTGATGGATCGGTCGGGCTCGATGTCGCAGAGCGCGGGCGGCGGGTTGACGAAGATGGATCTCGCCGATGCAGGGGCCGCGCGCGCAGTGGAGCTGCTGGGCGATCTCGATGCGGCGACGGCGCCCACGGCGATGTTGGCGGAGAGCGGCGGCATGACCGCGGCGGTGATGCGGCGCACGCTCGTTTGGGAAAAGATCGAGCCGGGCCGGTTTCGCACGGTGGTGGCGCTGAAGCCGGGGAAAATCGCGCGGGGCGCGGTGCGGGTGGGGGCGACGGCGCTGCCATTTGGGCCGATCACGGTGGCGGGCGTGGCGGAGTGGGCGTTTGATCGCGCGCGGCTGGCGGAGTTGCAGGCGTTGGGCGCCGGCAGTGGTGGGCGGGAACGGCTCGATCTCGCAGAAGTGTGGAAAGCGCCGCGGCCGGTGGCGTGGCGCGCGGTGCGGTCGTGGGTCTTGATGACGCTGACCGTGTTGCTCGTCGCGGAGGCGGCGCTCGCGCGGCTGGGTTACTCGCCGGTGCCGGTGCGTGGTCGGAAGCGCGTGAGCTAGCCGGCGCTCAACGCGCGGCAGGCCACCACTGGTAGAGGAAAAAGTAAACGAGCACGCCGGTGATGGAGACGTAGAACCAAATGGGGAAGGTGATGCGGGCCCATTTTTGATGACGGACGTAGTCGCCCTTAATCGCCAGGAGAAAAGTGCGCGGCACGATGTAGGCGACGCTGATCGCGAGGATGATGTGCGAGATCAGCATCGTGTAGTAAATCTTCGCGATCAGGCCCTCGCCGCCGAAGGGCGTGTGCACGCCGCGGATGAGGACCTTGTGGGTGACGTAGCCAATCAGGAAAATCGCGGAGACGACCATGGCGGTCGTCATGACCTTGCGGTGGGCTTCCCTGTGGCCGGTCTTGATGAGCACGAAGCCGACGGAGATGAGGACCGTCGCGGCGGCGTTGAGGGAGGCGTTGAGGGCCGGGATGTCGTTAACGGTCATGGGCGGACAGGCGCGTTAGAAGTGAACGATGCGATCGGCGACGAGGGCTCCGAGCACGAGCGGAAGATACGCGATGGAGCAGAGGAAAAGTTTTCGCGCGGCGACGTCGCGGCCCTCGGCCCGGAGGAAAATCGCGGCGCAGGCGAGGAACCACAGGCCGCCGGCGATGGCGACGACGCCGGACCAGGCGGTCGCGAGGCCGAGCATCCAGGGAAGCAGGCTCACGGCGACGAGAGCCACGGTAGTGGCGAACGACCAGGCGGCGTCCCAGCCCCCTTTTTTATCGCCCAAGGGGAGCATGGGAAAATGCACCGCGGGGTTGTCGCGACGGTAGGTCCACGCGATGGCCATGAAGTGCGGGATCTGCCAGAAAAAGAGCACACCGAAGAGAATCCAACCGAGCTCGCTCACGCGGCCTTCCGCAGCGGTCCAGCCGATGAGCGGCGGTAATGCGCCGGCGATGGCGCCGATCTCGGTGCTCCAACGCGACCAGCGTTTTGCCGGCGTATACCAGCAGAGGTAGGCCACCATGGTGAGCAGGGCCATGCCGGCGCAGAGGTAGCCGACTCGAGAGAACAGGATGAACAGGGAGGCGACGCACATCAGCGCGCCGAGCACAAAGGCGGAGCCGGTGGGAATTTTTCCCGTGGGGATGGGGCGGTCGGCGGTGCGATGCATGAGCGCATCGGTATCGGACTCGAGCCACTGGTTGAGCGCGGCGACCCCGCCGGCGGCGAGGGAGGTGCCGAGCGCGACGAGGAGGAGACGGGGGATATTGTTCTCCGGGCGGGCGGCGGCGTAGCCGGCGAGCGCGGTGAGGACGGAGAGTAGGCTCAGGCGCGGCTTGGTGAGCTCAAGGTAGTCGGAGAATTTTGCGGACGGGGCCGCGACGGCGGGTTCGGCGGTCATGGTCATGGAGCGGCGGGAGCGTTTTCGATAACGTCGCGATGCGCGACCCAAGTGAGCCAGAAGGTGGTGGCGAGGGTGGCGGCGCCGACCAGGACGTGACCCGTGGTCATGGCGACGGAGCGGTGACTCCAGATGATCCAGGCGCCGAGGAGAATTTGAAAGGCGAGCAGGCTCACGAGCAGGGAAGCGGCGCAGCGCATGGCGAGGGAAGCGGCGCGGTCGAACCAGATTTTGCACGCGAACCCGACGAGCGCCACGGTGAGGACCGCGGCCATGCAGCGGTGGGCGAAATGGATGGCGACGCGGAAATCCCAAGCGGGCGGCAGGAGGCTGCCATCGGGCGACGACGCGGGGAAGGTGGGGATCGCCAGGCCGGCAAAGCTGTGACGCATGATGGCGGCGATCGCGAGTTGGCAGAACAGCAGCACGCAGCAGATCATGCCGGCTCGGCGGACGGCGCGGCTGACGGGTCGGGGCCGCTCGATCCAGCCGCGGGTGAGAGCGACCGCGATGGCGATGAGCGCGCAGGCGAAAAGTTGCGCGAGGCAGGCGTGCAACATCGCAAAGAGCCGGCCGACACTGGTGTCCACCATGGCGATGTGTTGATGCTCCAGCAGCACGCGCAGACCGCCGACAACGGCTTGCACCAGCACGAGCACCACGGCGCAAAGCGCGAGTTTACGGAGCCACGCGCGGGCCTCGGTGCGCCAAAGCCAGATCGTGAGAATGATGGTCACCGCGCTCATCACGCCGGCACTGAGGCGGTGCGAGTGCTCGGCGAATTTGTCGATTTCGGTGAGCCAGCCGTGGGGATTGACGGAGCCGTTGGAGAGGGGCCAGTCGGGAAACGCCATGCCGGCGCCAATGCTCGTCGTGAACGCGCCCAACGCCACGAGCACGAACACCCAAGCGCTGCCGAGCACGGCAAACCACGCGACGGCGGGCTTGTAGGCGGAGGTGCGTCGAGGATGGGCGGAGGCGGGCATGAGGAAAGCGACTGGCGAACAGAACGGGGCCTGCTGTCGGCGGCAAACCCTTTGACAAAGTTATCCGGCGGCGAATCCGTAGTGGCATGAAATCTAATGCGCAGGCGTGGGGCTCGGTCGCCGCTCTGACGGCACTCGTCGCGCTCGCGGGCTGCGGCAAACCGGCGGCACCGAAGGCGGAGCCGGCCGCGAATGCGCCGGTGGTGGCGAAGGTGGGAAAAACAGTGGCGGACCGTTATCCGCTGACGGGCGAGATCACCGGCGTCGAGGTGGCGCGCAAAGTCCTCGTGGTGCGACATGAGGAGATCAAGGGCTACATGCCGGCGATGACGATGGAGTTTCTCGTGAGCGCGGGCGATGTGGCCGCGGCGAAGGTGGGGCAACGCATCCGTGCCGATATGATCCCAAGTAAGGATGGCGATTTCCGGTTGGAAAAAATCTGGCCGGATGATCGCACCGCGACTGCGGCGATCGCGGCGGGGGCGCGCGGATTGCGCGAAGATACCCAGACGCGCGGCAAGAACGCCTACCGCGAAGTCGGCGAGACGATCCCGGATTTCACGCTCTACGATCAGGAAGGCCGCGTGATCGCGGGCGGACATTTCCGCGGGAAGATTGTGATGGTGAATTTCATTTTCACGCGCTGCCCCGTGGCGACGATGTGCCCGGCCTCGACGCTGAAGATGATCGCGACGCAGAAACTGGCGAAGGAAGCCGGCGTGAGTAAAATCGAGTTTGTCTCGATCACGCTCGACCCGGCCTTCGATACACCGGGTGTGTTAAAGGACTACGCGACGACGCGGGGGATCGACACGGCGAATTTCTCGTTTCTTACGGGCCCGGAGGCCGCGATCCGAGATTTGCTCACGCAGTTCGGCGTGATCGCGGAATTCGAGGGTGACCTGTTGAAGCACACGCTCGCGACGCTGTTGATTGATGAGCGCGGGAAAATCATCCACCGGTCCGACGGCAGCGCGTGGGAGCCGAAAGATTTTGTGACGAAGATGAAGAAGTGATGAGCGGGGGAAAAAAAATGCCGGATCAGGGAGAGGGCACGATGCCCGCATCGTCGGCGGCGCGCCCGGCGGTCGCGCCCTACCTTGGAACACGGGAGCGGCGGCAGATTGGATGGATCACGGCGGCGGCGGTCGCGGTGTTTGTGGGGTTTCGTCTGCTACCCACCGGGACGAATTTGAACCATATGGATTTTCGCGTGAACGCGCGGAACGCCATCGATTTTTGCGACCCGGCGAATCCGCAGTTCATTCCGGTCGTGGCGGCGACCTCGCCGGTGCGGATGGTGCTCCGGCCGGCGGGCGTGCCGGGCTTTGGGATCGAAGCGCGGGTGAACCTCACGCTGGCCACCGCGGGCGGTAAACCGATCGCTCCGGAAGATTTGGTGACGATGCATTCGAGGAAGTTGCACCTGTTGATCGCCGACCCTTCGTTGACGGATTATCAGCACGTGCATCCGGAGCCGACGCGAACGGCGGGCGAGTGGAGTTTTATTTTCACGCCACGCTTTGGTGGCACCTACCGGGTGTTTGCAGATTTCACGCCGGCGGCGACGAATCGCAGTCTCTACGCCAATGCGGATCTCGCGGTGACGGGCGCGGAGCCCACGGCAGTGGAGTTGGCGACGGCCCGGCAACCGGCATGGGTGGCGGAGCGGGCGGGTTATCGTTTTGCGCTCGTGCCGACGACTCAGACCATCCGGGCCAGGCAGCTCGCGGACTTAAAATTTCTCGTGACGAAGTTGGACGGCGGGCGGGTGCCGCTGGAGCCGGTGATGGAGGCGTATGCGCACCTGGTGGCGTTTGATGAGAGCCGCAGTGGCTTCGCGCATCTGCACCCGATGGAAGCGGACGTGAGCGTCGCACCGGATGCGGTGAAGCCCGCGCTCTCTTTTAAAATCACAATCCCAACGGCGGGGCGCTACGTGATCTGGGCGCAGGTCAAACTTGACGGGCGCGAGACGTTTGTGCCGTTTTGGTTCGACGTGGCACCGTGAGTTTTTGCTCGAGATGTTGCATCGTCGTGAGGAACGCGGGTTCTAGTTTCACGCCGTAGGCGTCGGGGAGGAGCAGGACCGACCAGAGGCAATCGGCGAGTTCGTGAGCGAGAGCGGCGTCAAGATCTTTAGCGGAGCGCAGACCTTCCTTGGCCATGATGAGTTTCATGAGATCACCGACATCGCCGACGAAACCTTGGGCGAGTTCGGCGGAGCCCCACGGGCGGGCGCCAGCGGCCAGGGCCTGCGCGGTGTAGAGGTCGCGGACGCGGCGGGCGCGGGCGGTGAGTTGAGGGAGCGACTTGGCGGATGTGGCCATCGCGTTTATTTCTCAAGCGTGGCGCTGAGTTGGTAGTCGAGAAAAAGTTCGACGCTGAGGTTGTCGAGCTGGCGGACGAGCACGGGGCTGTCGAGGCCGGTGACGGTGACGACGTTGGCGCCGAGTTGGGCGCGGGTAGTGGCGATCTGCTCGCGGATCAGCTGCATGAGGCGGTCGCGCCGCTGCTCGGCGGAGGCGACCGCGAGAGTGGCGGAAATGATCTTTACCTCGGACTCGCCGGGCAGGGGGATGGCGGCGACAAATTGAGTGAGCTGGCGGATGGTCTCGAAAAAATCGGCGTCGGGCGTGAGGGGGCAAAGAATGCGGAGATTGGTCTGGAGGGAGAGCGGGTTGTAGCTGGGTTTGCTGAAAAGGGAGTTGGCGTTGTTGCTACCGCCGAAGAAACGCGCCGGGCCCTGGTGAAGTTGGAAGGTGTTGGAACGTTGCACGGCGGTGGTGATGCGGCGCATGGATTCCTGCACGGCGGTGGCCTGGCGCTCGGTGTCTTTGGCGGTGCTGCGGATCGAGACGATGGCGCAGAGGTAGTCGGCGGGTTGGACGATGGAGACGGCGGGCACGCCGTGCGGCGGGTCGAAGGCGAAGGCGGGCGCGGCAACGGCAGCGAAGATCAAAGCCAGATGAGGCAAAAAGCGGGACGAGAGCATGGACAGGGGCGCGGGTTGTGACGCCGGGTGCCTTAAATGGTTCCAGTTTTCAAGGTGGGGCGGGACCGCTGGGCCCGCCCGGCGGAGTGAGGTTCCCAGATGAATCTCCGTTGTGCGGGCTCGGCAACCAAACCTGCGCGCACCGGATTCATGCGGATATCGTGGGCCTGCTGGTCGTAGCTTTCGTGAGCGCGAAGGCGTCGGTCAAAGAAATCGCGCTGCCAAGCGACTGCTGTCTGCTGGGCGATGATCTCTTTCCAATTTGAAACCACCTTGTTCATTGCACGGTCGGCCGGGAACGAGACGAGGGCGTGAAAGTGATCGGGCATGAGCAACGGGAGGTGCATGAACCAATCTCCCCGACCCTGACGAAATTGGACGGACTCGCAAATCAACGACGCGACTGCGGCGTGAAAGAGTTGATTTTTGTGACGGGACTCACGCGAGACCGTGAGAAAGAAAACGGCATCAAATTTGACCCAAGATGAGATGCCGTGAGGCAAAAAGAGCGCGTGGGGTTTAGGCTGCGAAGAGGGTCGCTCAGGGGCGGAGTCGAGCGGCGCGCCCAGCGGTCGCCCCCACCTTCAGAACCGGAGATGCTTTACCGTGAGGCCCTTGTTCAGGAGTTGTTTGAGGGCGGCGATGCCGATCTTGAGGTGGTCGTTGACGAATTTCTCATCGACCTGCTTGTCGCTGTCCGCGGTTTTCACGCCCTCCGGAACCATGGGTTGGTCGGACACAAGGAGGAGGGCGCCGGTCGGGATTTCGTTGAAAAACCCGGTCATGAAAATCGTGGCGGTCTCCATATCGACGGCGAGGACGCGGATCTTTTTGAGGTATTTCTTGAACGCGTCGTCGTGCTCCCAGACGCGGCGGTTGGTGGTGTAGATGGTGCCGGTCCAGTAATCGCGGGAGAAATCGCGGATGGTGGTTGAGATGGCTTTCTGGAGCGCGAAAGCGGGCAGCGCGGGAACCTCGGGCGGGAAATAATCGTTGCTTGTGCCTTCACCGCGGATGGCGGCGATGGGGAGAATCAGGTCGCCGATCTCGGCGCGGTGTTTCACGCCGCCGCATTTGCCGAGGAAGAGGACGGCCTTGGGTTTGATGGCGCTGAGGAGGTCCATCACGGTGGCGGCGGTGGCGCTGCCCATGCCAAAATTGATGATCGTGATATCGCCGGCGGTGGCGGACGACATGGGCTTGTCCTTGCCCATCACGGGGACGCGGTGCCACTGGGCGAACAGGGCGACGTAGCGACTGAAGTTAGTGAGCAAAATATAGCCGCCAAATTTATTGAGCGGAACACCGGTGTAACGAGGCAGCCAATTTTCAACGATCTCGCGGCGGGTCTTCATCCGTAAACGATGCCCGCTGCGGGGGCGAAAGGCACGAAAAAGATGGATTCGCGTGACGTCGGGGTGACGAACCGACCCGGAGCGTGGAGAAATCGCTTCGGAGGGGTTCAGAAATTAAAAAGTGCGCCGATTGCTGGAACTTCGCCGAAGCTGTGATATCTATACCGGAGTGACAATTTCTCCTCCGCCTAGCGGGGGAGATTGGGGTAAGTAAGAAAGCAAAGGCCGGCCACATAGGGGTATGTGGCCGGCCAACTTTTTTTAGGGACTAACTGGCGCGGCGTTTTTCCGGGCCGCTACGATATTCCGACCACTTGTTTTCGGCGTGGGCTTCGATTCGTGTCGGCAAACTAGCCTAACTTGTTTGGTTTATTTCGACCGCGCCTATCTGCGGTTGCGGCAAGCTTTGGAACAGGGCGCGGTTGTGCTTTCGCCGCTCGAAAAATAAGGCGTAATCCAGTGGTTTGAGTATTTGTTCGAACTGGCTCGGAAGACGGTGAAAGATTTTCTGGAGGCGGACGGACTGATGAGTTCGCCGGTTACGCCGCGACAGGCGCTCAAAGATGCGTTTGCGGCCAAAGTCATCCGGGACGGCCAAGTTTGGATCGACATGCCCGATCATCGCAACCCGCTCTCGCAAACCCACGGTATCGCCGTGTTTGAAAAGGCAGTGGAAGCTATCGTCGCGCGCTACCTGCCCGGGATGGAACAAGCGCATGATTATTTCCTGCCACAGGCCGGGACATGAAACCGTCACCGGCCCCCTTGGCGGCGGGGGAGATTGCACTGCTGAATAGTGTTTTCCGACTTCATCCTGAGATGACTGCCGCAAAGATTTTCGGTTCTCGGGCGAGAGGCACGCACGCGCCTCACTCGGCTACAGACCTCGTGCTCTGGGGCGAGGTGGACGCGTTGAAGGCTGAGGCCCTCGCGGCCGAACCCGACGAGTTACCATTGCCCTGTCACTACGACGTGCGGCCGTTTGCCAGCATCAAGCCGCCCAGCCTGCGTGAGCACATTGAACGGGTCGGGGTGATGCTCCGGCCGGAGTTGGTAAGGGCGAAACAATGGTGCCCCGTGCTCGATATGAGCACGGGGGAGTGAACGCGGGTGAGGCGTAGCTTAGACCGCAGCAGGTGCGGCGGGGGTTATTTTCTCCGAGGCTTTGGCCTCGTGAAAATCGGCGGGGGTGCCGGTGTGGTTCACGTAGCCGGCGCGGATGGTGAAGTCGCCGAAGCGTTCGCCGGGGGTGCGTTCGAGGGCGTAGCGGCGGATGATGGGCCCGAGGAGCGGAACGATCTCAGCGACGGGGGTGCTGGCTTTGAAGAGCGTGTTGCAACGGGAGCCGTTGAACGCGGCGCCGAGGTAGATGTTGTATTTGCCGGGGGCGCGGCCGACGAAGCCGTTCTCGGCGAGGTAGGGGCGACCGCAGCCGTTGGGGCAGCCCGTGATACGGAGGGTGATGGCGTCGTCGCGGAGGCCGGCGGCTTCGATCTCGGTTTCGAGATTTTTCACGAGCTCGGGCAGGTAACGTTCGCTCTCGGCGAGGGCCAGGCCGCAGGTGGGCAGGGCGACGCAGGACATGGCGTTGAGCGCGAGGCCGGAGGCGGAGTTGGCGGTGTCGAGGCCGTGTTTTTTGAGGAGGTCCTCGATGATGGGACGCTGGGCCGGGGTGACGCCGGCGATCATGAGGTTTTGGTTGGCGGTGAGGCGGAAGTCGCCGGTGTGGGCGGTGGCGATTTCGCGGAGGGCGAGCTTGAGCGCGTCTTTCACGCGGCCGCTCATGATGAAGAGCGTGTAGTGGGCGGTGCCTTTTTCGCCTTCGACCCAGCCGTAGCGGTCGCCGGTGGAGGTGAACTCGAAGCGGCGGGGCGAGCTGAGCATGTAGCCGAGGCGTTTCTCGACTTCGGCGCGGAACCAGACGATGCCGCGGTCGGCGATGGTGTATTTGAGGCGGGCGTGTTTGCGATCGGTGCGGTCGCCGTAGTCGCGTTGCACGAGCATGACTTTTTCGGCGACGTCGACGACTTGGTCGGTGGTGCAGAATCCAAGGATGTCGGCGAGGCGCGGGTAGGTCTCGATCTGGTTGTGCGACATGCCGAGGCCGCCGCCGACGGTGACGTTGAAACCGAGGAGTTTTTTGCCGGACTCGTGGGCGATGGCGATGAAGCCGAGGTCGTGGGCGTAGATGTCGACGTCGTTGCTGGGCGGAATGGCGATGACGGTTTTGAATTTCCGCGGGAGATAGGTCGTGCCGTAGAGCGGCTCGGAGTCAGGCTCGCCACCGGCGACGAGTTCGTCGGCGACCCAGATCTCGTGGGAGCCGCGGGGGCGGGGGGAGAGGTGGTCGCTGATGGCTTTCGCGAGGCGGAGGGCTTCGCCGTGGAGGGTGGACTGCTCGGGGTTGGGGTTGGCCATGACGTTGCGGTTCACGTCGCCGCAGGCCGCGAGGGTGTCCATGAGCTGGGCGTTCACGGCCTTGATGGCGGGACGGAGGTTGCCCTTGAGGATGCCGTGGAACTGGAACGCCTGGCGGGTGGTGATCTTGAGCGTGCCGTTGGCGTGGGAGTCGGCGAGGGCGTCGAGGCCGAGCCACTGCGCGGGGGTGCAGACGCCGCCGGGGACGCGGATGCGCGCCATGAAGGAGAAGGCCTTTTCCTTATTTTCCTTCCGGCGCTGGTTGCGGAGGTCGCGGTCGTCCTGCGGGTAGATGCCGTGGAATTTGGTGAGCAGGGAACTGTCCTCGGTAATGGTGCCCGTGGTGGGATCGGCGAGGTCGCGGAGGATGTGGCCGCGGAGAAAGTTGCTCTCGGATTTGACGGTCTCGTTTTTGACGAGAGGTTTGGATGCGGTGGGCGCGGGAGGCGTGGTGGCGGACATGGAGGCTTGGGCGGGTAGTGGTTGAGAAAGGGTGTGGCGGAGGGCGGCGATGAGCGCCTCGACCGCATACGGGTGGGTGCCGACGAGATCGGTAAGGTCGCAGCGCAGGGTGGGATTTTCGGTCTCGGCGGCGCCGCAGATTTGCGCGATGTCACCGCCGGGGCCGGCATGGCGGCCTGGAGAAAGGAAGAGCAAGGCGACGACGACGGCGCCGGAGTTGAAGCCGGGGGCGCGGAGTTGGTCGGCGAGGAGGGGCTGGTTGTGCCGATGCTCGGCGCCTTCCATCGAGGCGGCGATGACGGGGCCGACGGTATCGGCGAGGAGGAGGCGGACGACGTTGGCGATTTGGTTGCGCAACGCGGCAGAGGCGGGCGAGGGCCCGCCGTGGTCCACGACGATCACGGGCGGAGCGGTGAGGGCGCCGACGTTGATCGTCTGGCGGATGCGGGCGGCAACGATTTTTGGGATTACGTCGGAGTCGGCGAGACTCGCGGTGAAGGTGAACGTGAACGGCGTGGCGGACGTCTGGAGTTTCTCGAGATCTTGGCGGAGGGCGGAGCCGATGGCGCCTTGGGCGCTGATGAAAAACGGGACGAAGATGAAGTCGCGTTCGCCGGCGGCGAGTTGTGCGGCCATCCACGGAAGCAGGGTCCACGCGGTGGGATCACCGTCGAGGGCGTCGAGCGAGATGCGGTCGCTGTGCTTCCACGAAACAGGATGGACGTGGACCTCGGCGGCGGCGGAGAGCTGGGCGGCGACGGCGCGGAGGTTGAGCGTCGCGGCGGGCTCGAGAGAGCCGTTGTCGATGAGGGCGACGGTCATGGCGAAGAGGTTGGAATCCACTCGCGAGTGCTCGCGGCTACGGGTGCCGGAAGGGCGGCGGCTTCGAACCAGGCGAGCTTTTGCGAGAGGGCGGCGACTTCGCCGATGACGACGATGGCGGGGGCGCCGAAGCCGGCGTGTTCGGATTCGAGGGCGACGCGGTCGAGCGTGGTGAGGAGTTGGCGGTGCTGGCCGGTGGTGGCGGACTGGATGACGGCGACGGGCGTGGTGCCGCTAAGACCGCCGGCCTGAAGCCGGCGCGTGATGGTCTCCAAGTTTTTCATGCCCATGTAGAGGCAGAGCGTGGCGCCCAGCTTCGCGTAATCTTCCCAATGGATCGCAGAATCGGGCTTGGCGGGGTCTTCGTGGCCGGTGAGGAAAACGACGCCGCTGGCGTGGGAACGGTGCGTGAGCGGAATGCCGGCGTAGGCGGCGGCGGCGAGGGCGGACGTGACGCCGGGGACGATCTCGAACGCAATGCCGGCCGCAACGAGAGCTTCGGCTTCTTCGCCGCCGCGGCCGAAGATGAAAGGATCGCCGCCTTTAAGCCGGACGACATTTTTACCCTCGCGGGCGAGGCGGATGAGGGTGGCCTCGATATCGGTCTGTGGACAGCAGAAGCCGCCGCCTTTTTTGCCGACGAAGATTTTTTCCGCATCAGGCCGAGCGAGGGCGAGGATGGCGGGAGCGACAAGGTAGTCGTGGACGACGGCGTCGGCGTCGCAGATGAGCCGATGTGCCTTCAGGGTAAGCAATTCAGGATCGCCGGGGCCGGCACCGACAAGGGCAACGCGGCCGCTCGGATCGAAACTCACGGGCCGGGCATTCATCGCGCCAAGACTAGCAACCGCTGCGCCAGCACTGGAGCACCGAGCGAGGGACGGATCCACGGAGCGGGCATGGGTTTTGAAAGCACCGGAGTTGATTCAAACATGACTACTTTAGTAAATATGACTGCTTTTAATCTTTACGCTCAGGCGCACTGAGGCAAGCAGTCTTCTTTCCATGCCAGCATTTTCATCCGACACCCTCCGCCAATGGAACACCGAACTGCGCGTCCAATCGCCGCTGGAGATCGTGCGTTGGGCCGTGGCGCAGGCGGGCGGGCGCGCGATTGTATCGACGAATTTTCGGTCGTATGAGGCGGCGATCCTGCATCTGGCCGTGCAGGGGCAGGCCGACATTCCTGTGCTTTGGGTGGACCACGGCTACAACCGCCCTGCGACTTACAAGCACGCCGAGGAGCTGCGCGCGCGCTTCAAACTGAACCTGAAGCCCTACCTGCCACGTGTGACCGCGGCGCACCGCGATGCCATCCATGGGCCGATCCCTACGACCGAAGACGAGGAAGGGCTCAAGAAATTCAGCGCGGTGATGAAATTGGAGCCGTTTCAACGCGGCATGAAAGAACTCGCCCCGAAGGTCTGGATCACGGCGCTCCGCAAGGTGCAGAATCCGAACCGCGCCGGTCTTGACATCGTGTCGCTCGACGAAAATTTCGGCGCGCTGAAGGTCAGCCCGCTCTTCTATTTCAGCGATGCCGAGCTCGACTCCTACCTCGCGCAACACCAGCTCCCGAACGAGTGGGACTATTTCGATCCTGCCAAAGCCGATGAGAAGCGTGAGTGCGGCTTGCATGCCGCCTGGGGCAAAAAAGCCATCGACGCCTAACCTGTCTTTACGCGAACCGCGCCCGAACCCCATCCGTTGATCTCCTGCGCTCCCACAAGCGCGCCGCACCCTCGTCCATGAGTAGCTACCATCTCGACCATCTTCAGCATCTTGAAACCGAAGCCATCCACATCATGCGCGAAGTCGCGGGCGAGTTTGAGCGCGCGGCGCTGCTTTTTTCCGGCGGCAAGGACTCCATCTGTCTGCTGCGCCTCGCGGAAAAGGCGTTTCGTCCGTCGGAGTTTCCCATGCCGCTGCTCAACGTGGACACGGGCCACCATTTCCCGGAGCTCAACGAATTCCGCGACCGGCGCGCGCAGCAGCTCGGGTCCAAGCTCATCATCCGCACGGTGGAGGACGCCATCGCGAAGGGCATCGCGCAGCCGGCCCCCGGCGAGATCAGCCGTAACCGCCTGCAGATTCCGACGCTGCTCGCCGCGATCGAGGAGTTTCGTTTCGACTGCTGCATCGGCGGGGCGCGTCGCGACGAGGAGAAAGCCCGCGCCAAGGAGCGCTTTTTCAGTTTCCGCGACAGCTTCGGCCAGTGGGACCCGAAGAACCAGCGCCCTGAAATCTGGAATCTCTACAACGGCCGGCTGAATCCCGGCGAAAACATGCGCGTTTTCCCAATCAGCAATTGGACCGAGATGGACGTGTGGGAATACATCCAGCGTGAAAATCTCGAAGTGCCGAGCATCTACTTTAGCCACAAGCGGCAGTGCGTGCGCCGCGGCGGCCAGTGGCTGCCGGTGAACTCGCTCGTCCCGCCCAAGCCGAATGAAGAAGTGCGCGA
>JACMRG010000073.1 GCA_014376585.1 Opitutaceae bacterium
CGGCTCCGCCCTGATCACAGCCTGCGGAGCGAGCGTGCGCTATCTTCCGCCCTACAGCCCGGATCTCAACCCGATTGAAATGGCCTTCGCCAAACTCAAGGCCCACCTGCGACACGCCGGCGCCCGCACCCTCGGTGACCTCCAAAACGCCGTTGTCTCCGCCCTGGCCAGTTTCCAACCCCAACATTGCCAGGGCTTTTTTCGTCATGCCCAATATGCTTCGATCTAAATAGAATATGCTCTATAGGCGCGATGGGGACTCGGTCGGAGCCGGGAGATTTTTTATGCTTTTTGTGGCGAAAAATCCGGGGCTTGGAGTGCTCTCCAGTCGCTGGCGCTCGCGGCTGCGGCGGGGGAATCAGACCGGCAGGACCAAACTAACAAAACATGGCCAGACCGCTTGGCTTCGCTCTCGTTAATACCCCAAACCCCAAAGCCTGACCCTCTATCATGGCCCGGGGCTCACGGATCGGCTCATGTTGATCGATCATGCACAGCTCGGAGCGGTCTTGCTGACGCATGATCGTAAACTGGCGGGGTAGACGGGCGCGCAACGGCTTTGAAAGGGCGATCGCGAAAGGGCAGTCAGGATTTGTCCACAAAAAACATGAAGGGATTCTGGCTCCGGCAATGGGTGCGCGGCGCGTGCAGCAGCGATGGAAGTTTGGTTGAAGCCGGAGATGCTCTTGTGCTTTTGTGGCTAAAATTCCGGAGCTTGAGGCGAAAAGTCCACTGCGGCCGCGGCAGGTGGGCGGGAAGCAGGGAGTGGAGGGGAGGACTCGGATGGTGGCGGTGGGGTGTTTGATCAACGTGGCGGCGCGGTATGGGACGGTAGGCGGGCTCGCCGCCGCAATTGGCGCAGATGCGGCCCGATCTAGCGCGGAGCAAACCGCCCGCCGCCTTTTTGCCCCAAACCCCAAAGCCCGACCCTCTTTGGGGCCCTTCTTTACGCTTTTGCTTTGATCGTTTCAGCAGTCACGGTTCGAAGCTGGTTCGACTTTTCTTTTCAGGTCTTGGTTTGATGCGCGCCAATATTTCGAGAACAGGGAGTAGCTGTAGAAAAAATTCAGAAGGGCTGCCACCGCACAGCATATAATTCCAGGTAGACCCCATCTCGGAATCAGAACCAACACGGCGACAACAACAGTGATCAAACTGGAAATGAAACCACCGACCGCAAGGAACGGATTTTTCTGAAGGTGTTTAGAGTTCATGATCTTTTCTTCGCCGAACGGTGTAATTAGCCCTTACCCGATTGCCTTACTCGCGGGGTGTTCATGGGGGCACTAGGCGGGGCAATTCTTTGTTGGGCAACCCTTGAGATTTTAAGGTAAGGCTTTGTTCGTTACTTTTGTGGGCGGCGTAAAGCCTAACCCGATGGAGCGGTTTACGGCGGGATTTGTTACCGCGCCTGCGCCGAGTAGCGGCGGAGGTCGAGGGTGTGGCGGCCTTCGGGGGGGAAATCGATTTTGGGGATGAAGCGCGATTGGCCGAGGGTGTGGGGCCAGGGTTCCCAGCGGTCGAGGCGGCGTTGGGCGGCTTCGGGGCGAACCCAAAGCACTCAGGCGACTGCTTCCAAGACTGCCTTCGGGTGTTTTGCGGCGACGCGCAGGAGCACGCGGGCGGCGCCCGTCGGCTTGCGGCGTCCCTGCTCCCAATTTCGCAGGGTCGCCGGGCTGATGCCGAAGGCGGATGAAAACGCTTTCTGGCTCAAACGCAGTTTCGTGCGGATGGCCGTGACCGAGTCGGGATGAATGTGGTCCACCCGCGCGGCGGATTTTTTGTTTCCGCGCAGGTAGGAGCCCGCTTCGCGGATACCTTGGAGGAGGTTTTGGAAATCGGCTTCTTTCATGGGAATTCGGTTTTAACGAGCTGGGCGAGAATTTGCAGTTGGCGACGATCAAGGTCTTCTTGTTCGTTCTTGGCGTAGGCGACGATGAGCAAAATGAGGTGTTGAGAATTGACGTGATAGTAGATGACGCGGGCGCCGCCCCGCTTGCCCCGGCCCTTGGCGGGTCGACGTAGTTTTCGGAGACCGCGTCCACCGGGAATGAGATCGCCCGCGTGCGGTTGCACGGCGAGTTGTAGTTCCAACTCCAAGATCTCCGCCTCTGACACGAGGCCGTGGGCGGACTTCTCAAAAGCGGGGAATCGAACGAATTCCACAGAGGGAGAGTGCGCCAATGGCGTAACGTGTCAAGGGGCGGGCGAAGCGGACGGCGGCACGCCGGCGAGCGGCGGCCCTACATTTTACGAGGGGCGGGTGGGGTCGCTTCGCGCGGGTTGGAGAGTGATGGATTGCCGCGTCGCCTTCGGCTCCTCGCAATGACGGGGGTGGTTTGGACGGTCGCTTCGCTCGGAGCGGAGAGTGATGGATTGCCGCGCCGCCTTTGGCTCCTCGCACTGGCAGGGGAGTTACCGCGACTGGGCCGAGTAGCGGCGGAGGTCGAGGGTGTGGCGGCCTTCGGGGGGGAAATCGATTTTGGGGATGAAGCGGGATTGGCCGAGGGTGTGGGGCCAGGGTTCCCAGCGGTCGTGGCGGCGTTGGGTGGCGTCTTTGTCGTTGGCGGGGACGGCGGGGTAGGTGGTGTTGCGTGGGTTCCAGACGTGCCAGCGAGCGGCGGCGACTACTTGGAGCGTGGCGCGGTCCACCCACTCGAGGAGGAGCGGGGCGTGGACGGGGACGTGGGGTTGGAGCGACGGGGTTAAATAAAATGCCCGATAGCGGATGCCGGTCGCCGCCCCGGCGGTGGGCGTCGCTTCAAGGCGTGAGGCGTCAGGCGTGAGGGGTGAGGGGGAAACCTTGCGAAACTCGCAGGGGAGGCCGTTGACGAGCAGGAGGCCGCCTTCGAGGGCGGTGGCGTCGGCGGCGGGGGCTTCGAGGCGGTCGAGGGGGGCGTCCACGGTGCGGGCCACGGTGCCGGCGTTGGGCGATTCACCCAACAATGGCCACGCTTCCAGAGCTTGGCGGAACTCGATGGCGAGAGAATTTTTGATTTTCGATTCTCGATTTTCGATTGAGACGGAGAGAGAGCCGACTTTGGGGAAACGGAATTCCCAAGGGGCGCGGAGCCATTCGACGTCGAAGGGGATGTCGTGGGCCTTGAGGTCGTCGCAGATGGCGGTGAGGTCTTCCCAGACGAAGGCAGGCAGGAAGAAGCGGTCGTGGAGTTCGCCGGCCCAGCGGATGAACGGATCTTTCATCGGCGCGGCGCAGAGGCGGGCGAGGATGGCGCGGATGAAGAGGCCGACGAGGGAGTGGACGGAGTTCTGCGGGTGGGTCTCGAAGGCGCGGAACTCGACGAGGCCGAGGCGGCCGTTGGGCGAAAAGGGATTCCAGAGTTTATCGACGCTGATCTCGGCGCGGTGGGTGTTGCCGCTGCGATCCATGAGGAGATCGCGGAAGAGGAGGTCATAAAGAGGGAGGTTTTGCGGAGTGCCGAGGCTCTCGGCGGCGGCGCAGGCGATCTCCAGTTCGTAGAGGGCCTCGTAGGTGGATTCGTCGATGCGCGGGGCTTGCGAGCTCGGGCCCATGTAGGCGCCGGTGAAGGCGTAGCTGAGGGCGGGGTGGCGCTGGAAATAGCGGATGACCGAGGGGAGCAGCGCGGGGAAGGCGAAGAACGGTGAGTAAAGTCCGGGCGGGGCGCCGAAAACGAGATGCGCGCCGCCGCCGGTGCCGACCTCGCGGCCGTTGAGCTGGAGCTTGCGGGCGCAGAGGCCGACGGAGGCGGCGGCGGTGTAGAGTTGCGCGAGCTGGTGGTCGTAATCGGCCCAGGTGGCGCAGGGGGCGACGTTGATTTCGAGGACGCCGGGGTCGCTGGCGAGGCCGACGGTGGGCAGCGCGGCGTCGGGCGGGGGCGCGTAGCCGGCGAGGACGGCGCCGGTGATTTTTTGCGCGACGAGCGTGGCCTCGATGATCGGGAGAATCGTGAGGTAGGAGGCGAGGAGAAGCGGCGGGATGAAAATCTGGAGCGCGCCGTCGCGGATTTCGGCGGTGAGGGCGCGGCGGAGATTTTTCTCGGCGAGCTGGCCGAGGGGGAGACGAAGGCCGGCGGCGCTTTCGCCCGCGATCAGCAGGACCGCGGGCGAAGGGTGGGGGGCGAGGGTCGATGGGGGGGCGGAAGGGAAGGCGGGGGACCAGTCGTCGGTGATCCATTTTTCTTCGACGTGGTCGAGAGGGAGGACGTAGCCGATGGGGGTGTCGGGCGCGGCGGGC
>JACMRG010000074.1 GCA_014376585.1 Opitutaceae bacterium
AAATTCCGATAATCCTCCGCGTTACGACTCACTCCGTGACAAATGACGAACAACGGCCCGCCCCGGTAGGTCGGTGGTTTGTAAGTGAATACCGTAAGCGATTCGCCCGCGTTGGCCGTCGTGATTTGTCCCGGCCCGACCGGCAGCGGCTCCGCGCGCAAGATACCGGCGACCATCAGCAACCCGAACAGCTTCAGCATGGATTTCATAAAATTCAGGACCCGACGGGACCCGTAACGCTCCCCTACGGCGCGCTGATCCCCGCCTCCGCCTCCCCGTCACCGCCGCCATCTCCACCGTGCTCAGCATGACCGCAGCCCGGTCCGCGATGATGGTCAGACGAAAAATCGTCCGCGATAAACACTCCGCTGTCGCTCGAAACATCACCCCGGGACGACCCACCACGACCCATGTTGGTGGCGACCCCAATTTGGCCGCCCACGACCGCGATCGCGCCAAGGGCCGTAAGCACGACAATCATGGTCGTCTCACGCGTAGCCCAGCGCCTTCGCCACCGCGTCGTAAGTGATCTTGCCCCCGCGCGTATTCACGCCCTTCGCAAGACCCGGATGTTCGGCCAGCGCTCGCTCCACGCCCTTTTGCACGAGCGTCGCCACAAACGGTTCCGTCGCCTGTGTGAGGCCCAGGGTCGAGGTCCGCCCCACCAGCGCCGGCATATTCGGCACCGCGTAATGAATCACACCGTGTTGGTTATAAACGGGCTGCTTGTGCGAAGTCGGACGGATCGTCTCGATACAGCCGCCCTGATCGATCGCGATGTCCACGATCACGCTGCCCGGCCGCATCTGCGCGACCATTTTTTTGGAGACAACGATCGGTGCCTTCGCCGCCGGGATCAGGACCGCACCGATTAGCAAATCCGCATCCGCCACACTCGCTTCCAGATTCGCCGGATTCGACATCAGCGTAACGACGCGGCCGCGATATTCAGAATCGAGCGCCTCCAGCTTGCGCGTATCGAGATCGAGCACCGTCACCCGTGCGCCCATACCCGCCGCCATCTGCACCGCGTGTGCGCCGGAGTTGCCGGCACCCACCACAACGACGTGCCCCGGCAACGTGCCGGGAATCCCGCCGAGCAACACACCCGAACCGCCGTGCTGCGACTGGAGAAAATACGCGCCGACCTGAATCGCGAGCCGCCCCGCGATCTGCGACATGGGTTTCAACAGCGGGAACGACCCATCGTTCGCCTCCACCGTCTCGTAAGAAATACCGAGGATTTTTTTCTTCAACAGCACCTTGGCCAATTCCGGTCCCGCCGCGAGATGCAGGTAAGTGAAGAGCATCTGACCTTCACGGAGCCTGCCGTATTCCGCCGGGAGCGGCTCTTTCACCTTCAGAATGAGATCTGCCTCCGCCCAGACTTTCGCCGCTGAGCCCACGAGCGTCGCACCTGCGGAGCGATATTCTGCATCCGTGAAGCCGGCGGTGACCCCGGCGGATTTCTGCACCAACACTTCGCCGCCGAGGGCGACGCAGCGACGGCACAGGCTGGGGGTCATCGAGACGCGGGTCTCGCCGATTTTGATTTCTTTGGGCACTCCGATTTTCATGCGCCCAGCCGAGGTGAAGCCGTCCGCAAACGCAACGCGCGAAGCATCCCGCCCTTATCTGCTGAGGCATGAGATTGGTCGAAATCTCCGTCTCCACGCGCCCCGCATACCACGCCTTGCCATCGCGCAACGACGACGCCGCGACGTTCGTGCGCGCGCCCGGCGGATATTTTTCCGTCAGAAACCTGTGCAGCCGCGTAAAGGCCGGTTCCACCCCCGTCGTGTAAACCCGCACCGCCTCGGCGCGCAGTCGCGCCGCGTCTTCCCCGGACACAGTTCCGCCCGGACGGCTAACGCCGTCGAGCAACGGACTCTTCAGCGGACCATCCGGGATCTGATTGAGCACCTGCTGCGGCACATCGCGCAACGCCACCTGCGGCGGCGTCAAGCCCCGCGCGAGCCCGTCCGCCGTCAGCGCGATCAGTTGGTCCACCCGCGCCGGCGACGCGCGCAACCGCGTCACTCTGCGTTTCCAGTTGTTGAACCGCCGCCGTCCGGCATCGCGCCCTATAACTGCGCAGCATCCAGATGCACTCCGTTCAGTTACGTCGTCTGCGCCAGCTCCGTGGGAAACCGGGCGCTTTCAATCGCCTCCTCGAGCTGGCGTTTGAACAGATCATAACTCACCGGGTCCGTCGCCGACAGCGTCGCCCGGTCAATCGTCGCGAGCCGCCCAAGGGGTCGCCCGGTGCTTCGCTTCCGCTCGGCCACCGCCGCCGCCGAAAGAACAGTCCACTTCGTGTCGTAGCCGGGCGAGCCCACATAAGTCGCAAACTCCGGCGCCGCCGAGAACGTGTAGGCCCACTCCACTTTGAACAGGTCTTGCAGGCGCTCCGCATCCGGAGTGCGCCCCTTCGCCTCGGCGATTGTTTTGAGCTGGGCGTCGAGTTCATCGGGAAGAGCACTCTTCAGCAACGCGGCGCAAGTCACGAGAGCGCCCGACAGCAAACGGAATTTGCTTCGCATGAGCCGACGCTTCCAGTCTTGCGCCCCGATGCATGCCACCGCGCCCAAGACCCTCCACCTGATCGTCGCCTGCGCCGAGAACCGCGTGATCGGCCGCCGTGGTCGCCTGCCGTGGCGCATTCCGGAGGACCTCAAATATTTTCACGACGAGACCGCCGGCCAAATCGTCGTGCTCGGCCGTATCTGTTATGAAACCTGGCCGCGCGTGCGCGAAGATGGACGCCACCCCGTAGTCATCACGAGCAATCCCGCAATCGCCCAGCCCGGCGTTAAGATTGCCCCGTCACTCCCCACCGCCCTCGCCCTCGCCGACCGCCTGCCGGGCAATATCATGATCTGTGGCGGCGAACGCATCTACGCCGAAGCCCTCGCGCTCGCGCGTCCGATGCGGCTGCACCTCACCCTTATTCATGCCGCGGTCGAGGGCGACACCTTCATGCCCGAGTGGCGCCATCTCCCGTGGCGGGAACTCTCCCGCCGCGAAAGTCACGACGAGAATTTCCGCTACACCTTTTTCGAGCTGGAGCGGTAGGGCGTGGTTTTCACCCCGCCTACTTGGCACCCAGCGCCGCGTGCGCCCGCGCCACCTCGACATATTTCTCCGCCCACGCGCGCACGCCGCCCTGCTCCGCCTCCGTTAGCGGACGCACGACCCTCGCCGGCGAGCCATAAACCATCGAGCCCGGCGGACACGTGAAGCGCTGCGGCACGAGCGAGTTCGCCCCCACGATACTCCGCGCGCCGATCCGCGCGCCGTCGAGCACCGTAGCCCCCATCCCGATCAGGCATTCATCCTCGATGGTGCAGGCGTGGATGATCGCCGCGTGCCCGATCGTGCACCACGCGCCGATGTGCGCGCCATGCGCGTCCGCGAGATGCACCACCACGTTGTCCTGGATGTTGGATCCCTCGCCCACGCGGATCTCCTGAATATCTCCGCGCAGCACCGCCCCATAAAAAACACTGCTCGACGGCCCCAGCACCACGTCGCCCACTATCGTGGCGTTGGCCGCCACGAAAAGCGCCCGCGCCGTATCAGGTGTTTGGCCCAAATGCCGGGCGAGACGAAATTGGATGCTGTCTGCTGCGTTCATTTTTCCTTGGAATAGGGGACACCGATGGCCTTCGGCGCAACCGCCCTGCCGACAAAACCCGCCAGCAATAGCACCGTGAGCGCATACGGCAGCGCGAGAATGAACTGCACGGGAATCACTCCCACGACCGGCAGCGCCACACCCTGCAACCGCGTCGCAAGCGCATCTGTAAATGCGAAAAGCAGACACGCTCCGAGCGTCGGGACCGGTTTCCATTTCCCGAAAATCAGCGCGGCCAGCGCGAGGTAACCCTTGCCCGCCGTCATATCCCGCACGAAGCCGGAGCTGGCCGCCGTCGAGAGATATGTCCCCGCCACGCCGCACAGCACGCCGGAGATGATCACCGCCTGATAACGCAGCCCGTTCACCGAAATGCCCGCCGTATCGACCGCGTGTGGATTCTCGCCGACCGCGCGCAACCGAAGACCAAATCTCGTGCGATAGAACACCCAAGCGCTCAGCGGCACCAGCGCCGCCGCAAAATAAACGATGAGATTCTGCCCGCTGAGCAGCTCCGAGTAGATCAGCCCGGGAAACGGCATCTCTCGCGCCGCCTGTGTCCCCGGCAGCACGAGGCCCGTGAAACGCTGCCCCGCGCCGTCGAGCTGCGGCGTCTGCCCACCAAGCCCAAACCACGCGAGCCCGAGAGTCGGCCCGAGTCCCGCGACCATGATCGTGACCGCCATGCCCGCCACGACCTGATTACCACGATGCGTGATGCACGCGTAGCCGATGAGCAGCGCGAGACCCACCGCCGTCACAATGCCCGCGCCCAGCCCCAGCCACGCCGAGCCCGTCGTCGCCGAGACCGCCGCCGCCGCGAACGCCGCGCCGAGCATCTTCCCCTCCAGCCCGAGGTCGATCACGCCCGAGCGCTCGGAGAACAGCCCGGCGATCGCCGCCAGTAAAAGCGGGGTCGCCACCCGAATCGTGGCCGCGAGCAAGAGGATGATGAGCGTGTAAGTCTCCACGTTACTCTTCGTATTTCGCGCCGGAAAAACGCGCGAACAGCGCCGTCAGCGGCGTCTTGAAAACATTCTCCATCGCCCCGCACAGCAGAATCACGAGCCCCTGAATCACCACGACCATATCGCGGTTCACCTTCGGCATGTCGAACGAGAGTTGCGAACCACCCTGATAGAGCGCGCCAAACAACACCGCCGCCACGATGATGCCCGCCGGATGATTGCGGCCCATCAGCGCCACCGCGATGCCCACGAACCCCGCGCCGCTCGGGAAATCCATCAGGATCCGATGCTGCGAGCCCATGAGCTCGTTGAGCCCGAGACCGCCCGCCAGCGCGCCCGAGAGCAGCATCGCGCCGATGATGATTCGCGGCGGAGCGATGCCCGCATACACCGCCGCGGCGGGATTTTCCCCCGCCACCCGCAGCGCGAAACCCCAGCGCGTGCGCCAGATGAAAAGCCACACGAAAACCGCCGCCGCGAGCGCCAGGCCAAACGCGAGATTGAGCGGCGTCGGCACAAACGTGATGCCCAGTTTGGCGAGCAGCTCGTGCGCCGCCGGCATCACCGCGCTCGCGGGAAATTCCCGGGTCTCCGGCGACTGCTGGCCCGGCTTGATCAGGACGTTGACCAGCAGATAGGTCATCAACGCCGCCGCGATGAAGTTAAACATGATCGTCGTGATGACGATGTGACTGCCGCGCTTCGCCTGCAGATATGCCGGGATAAAGGCCCACGCCGCGCCGAAGACCGCGCCGGCCAGCACCGCCAGCGGCAACACCGCCCAGAACGGCCACGATCCCAACCAGAGACACACGAGCCCGGTGCCGAGTCCACCGATGTAGGCCTGCCCCTCGGCACCGATATTGAAAAGCCCCGCGTGATAAGCCACCGCCACCGCGAGCCCCGTGAAAATAAAATTGGTCGAATAGTAGAGCGTGTAGCCGATGCCTTCCTGCGTGCCGAGCGCGCCCGAAGCCATGAGCTTGAACGCCGCCACCGGACTCTCGCCGAGAATTTTTATAATCACGCCCGAGAGCAGCAGCGCCAAGACGAGGTTGATCAACGGCAGCAGCCCGAGCTCGGCCCAACGCGGCAATTTAACGGGCGCGCTCACAGGGGAGTGTAGGGCGGGGTCGCCGAACCCCCCCTTCCGGGACTAGGCGGGGGGGTTCGGCGCCGCCCCCCCCCCACCCCTTAAATTTTTATGTCCCCCCCCCCTTCTCCCCCCCCCTCCTCCAGCCGA
>JACMRG010000075.1 GCA_014376585.1 Opitutaceae bacterium
CAACCCTCCACTCTTTTAGCCGCCTAATTAACCTTTGTCTTGTGTCCAGGAAACCAGTGCCGATTCATCGAAGCGGTCGAGTTTGGCGAAGAGCCGTTCGAGTTTTAGATCGCGCTTGGCAATAATCAGGTCGGTCACGAGCCGATGTGCCATGGTGTAGAAGACCGGGATTTGGTGTTGTGGGACCAGCTCACGGCAGAGGGCGGCGTGGAACAGGGTTTTGCCGCGGCCGGGCAGGCCGAAGCAGAGCAGGTTGTCGCCGGTGCGGTGGCGACCAACCGGTCACAAGCTTGGCGGAACACGAGACGGGGAAAAAGCTCCTCTCTTTACAGGTGCCGGGCGAAGGCGCCGGGTTTGCGCACGAGCGAGTCGATGAGGTGGTGGTAATCGATCCGGGCCTGCAGGGTGTGGGTCCAGACATAGCGGGCAACCTCGACGCCGAGGTAATGGAATCTGACGGCGGTCTCGGTGATCCGGGCGAGCAGGTGGGCGCCGATCAGGCGGGCCGGCACGGAATAGCGCAGTTTTTCACCTGGTCAGTCGCATAGCTCGACACCTGCACCGTGTGTTCCTCGGCGTCCGGGCAGCGTTGAGCGGGCAACGGCCGGAGTTTGGGAAGCGCTGAGTTAATCGAAGGGCCAGAAAATTGGAAAAAATGAAGCCTCCTATGAGCGAATATTTGGCTTCACGTGAACAGTTTCCCCGAAGAATTGATCGCAACGTGATTAGTAAAAATTTCAGTCCGACTTATTCAGCGCTTCCCTTGGACAACTCTTCGCCTAGGCGGACAGCACGCTGCGCGGTGGCGGCGGTGCAGACTTGGCCGATAAACCCGGCGTAAACCTCCGGCGAGGCAAGGTCGCGCGAACCGCGCAAAATGAGGTGATTGAGCAGGCGCGTTTGAGGTGCCGCTGGGCGGCTTCGACATCACCGTTCTCGTCGGGGCGGTAGGGATTGATCGTGCGCGGCGTGATGCCGAGATGCGCGCAGAGGGCGAGATACTCCGTGTTGAAACCGCGGGCGGCGGCTCGCGTTTGAGTTGAAGGGTGGCCGTCGAACTATGGTCGGCCTAGACCTGCGGAGTGATCCCTCCGAGCCGCCAGAACGCACACTGTAAACCCAGCTTCAACGACAAGCCGGAGTCCGGCTGGAACGGCACAGCCCACTCCCAGTTGGAATACGGCAAAACAACGTGGCACACCAAGTGGGGACAGGCGACCCCGGCAAGTTTGACACTGAGCTTGTTGGCATGCGTCCAACCGACCTGCACCCTCGCCCCGCGTTCGCCGGATCTGCGGGAAAAAAACTTCCTTCGACGGACCACACTGTGAGCGCCAGCGGGTCACGCGGCGTTGGAACGTGCGCAGGCCGCTGGCCGGGAGTTGGTCGGGCCGCAGCGCGACGTAATACTCATAGAGTGCCTTGGCCTCAATCTCCGCCGTGTCCTCCAACCAGCGCGCCACTTCCGGCCAAATGGTGGCGAACGCGTCCGGATGGGTTTGCCAGTGTCGTTTTGGTTTGGGCGGGGCCAGCCCGTCGCCCGTCCGCAAATAGCGCCGGGCCGTTTTCCGATTCATACCCGCCTTCATCGCCGCCAAGCCAAGGCTGCGACCCTCGTTATTTTCGCGATCTGCTCGGTCGTCAGCTCATGCTGCGCAATCAACCGCACCACCAGCAGCCGCTGCCGCGACCAGTCTGCTTGCCGCCGCTCCCACGCGGCTTCGATTTCCCTCACCCGTTCTGCTCCCAGCGGCGGTATTTGGCGGGCCATCCTCTTTTCCTGCACGCTTTCAGCCTGCTTGGGAAGTGTAAAAGCTAGCGGCTATTGTTGTGAGATCTCTATATGGGAGCTGAGTGTCAGACCTCCGCGGAAGCGGCTGCGGGCTTCGGCCAGGTAACCGCCTCCGGCCTTGGTGCTGTGCGCATGGACCCGCACGTGGGACGCGTCCGCCGCGTAGCTTTCCGGATCGTGTTCGACCGCCAGCAGCGAGGATCTGTGCCCGCAACTGTTGCCGCACCCAGCGCCGCCACCGGGTGCAAATGCTACGCCAACTCGGATTCCCCTCCCGCGGGTCCGGCCACAGGCTGCGCGGGTGCGCGATCCACATCGTCGCCTCCACCTATGGCCAGTCGCATATATCGGCCGACCTCGGCTGCGCCGTCTGCGGTTTTTCAGCTCCGCACGGTTAATTTATTTAAACCTCTCCACCGGGCCTTGTTCAGTCTTCTTGCGATCATCTGCTCGTTCTAGCCTCAGCCCCCCTCCTCGTTCCCGTCTACTCTTCGATTTTGAAGACGCGCCATGGAGAACGTTGACATGAGAAATCAACCGTAGAGCCACCTCGGCAAACGAATATCTATATGGCGAATACGAAATCAATTCCCCCTGTATTCGACAATATATAGCTCCATTTTTACACACCTATAAATAAAAAAGCCGCGGAATGATCCGCGGCTTTGAAAAATAATAGTGAGCTACTTGAGCTTAGCTGGCGCTCACCTCGGCTGGCACTTCGTCTTGAATCGGGAGGTCGGCACCGAAGGGTAGGCTGATCTTGAGTTTCTTGTAACGCGGCAGACCCGTGCCCGCCGGAATAAGATGGCCCATGATCACATTCTCCTTGAAGCCACGCAGGAGGTCGACCTTGCCGAGAGTCGAAGCGTCGGTGAGGACGCGGGTCGTCTCTTGGAAGGAGGCGGCCGAGATGAAGCTCTCCGTTTCTAGCGAAGCCTTGGTGATGCCGAGCAAGATCGGTTCAGCCTCAGCGGGTTTGCCACCGGCTTCTTCAATCCGACGGTTGTCGGTAAGGAACGCCGCGCGATCCACCTGCTCGCCCCAGAAGTATTCGCTGTCACCTGGATCGGTAATGCGGACCTTGCGGAGCATCTGACGGATGATGATCTCGATGTGCTTGTCATTAATCGTCACGCCTTGGAGACGATAAACTTCTTGCACCTGCGAAATCAGGAAGTCGTAGAGCGCGGATGGCCCTAGGATTTCCAAGATCTCGTGTGGATCAGCCGAGCCTTCAGTGAGGTGCTGGCCCTTGTGGACGACGTCACCGGGCTGCACGATGATATGCTTACCGGTCGGGATAAGGTGCTCTTCCTCTTGGGAAGTCTCCTCATTCTTGACGACAAGCTTACGCTTCCCGCGGACGGTGCCCTCGAAGGCAACCACGCCATCGATACGCGCCATTTCGGCGGCATCTTTTGGACGACGAGCTTCGAAGAGTTCAGCGACGCGTGGGAGACCACCGGTGATGTCCTTCGTCTTCGACGCCTGACGTGGCGTCTTGGCGAGGAGAGCGCCGGGGGCGATGGTGTCGCCCTCGTTGACCGCGATCTGCGCGCCGACGGGAATTGAATATGCGGCGAGGGGCTTATTCTTCGCATCGCGAACTTCGATCTGCGGATTGAGGTCTTCCTTATGCTCGATGACGACCGTGGCGATGCGACCCGACGACTCGTCGAGTTCTCGCTTTACGGTAACGCCAGGGATCATGTCCTTGAAGTGCAGAGAGCCACCCTTTTCAGAGAGCACGGGCACGTTGTAAGGATCCCACTGGGCGAGGATGTCGCCCTTGCCGATTTTCTCGCCGTCGCCGACGTGCAGGAAGGAACCGACTACGATATTGTAGTTTTCGAGTTCCTTACCGTCGTCGTCGATGACTTGGATCGTGCCGGTCTTGTTGAGGACAATGTTACCGCCCTCAGCCGTCTGCACGAGGCGCAGTGCCTTGTATTTGATGGTGCCGGCCGAACGGACGCGAATTTCCGGGGTTTTGAATCCGCCAGAAGCAACGCCACCGATGTGGAACGTGCGCATCGTGAGTTGCGTGCCGGGTTCACCAATAGATTGAGCGGCGATGATGCCGACCGAGTCACCGATCTTGGCGACGCGGCTCGTGGCGGGATTGATGCCGTAGGACTTCGCGTCGATGCCAGCGGGGCTGGTGCAGGTGAGCGGAGACATGACCTTCACGCGCTCGATGCCTACATCGTCGATCTTGGACGCCGCTTCCTCAGTGATGAGGTCGCCAGAGCCTACGATGAGTTCGGAAGGATTGAGCGGGTTGTAAACGTCATCGCTCGAGCAACGACCAATGAGGCGCTCCTTGAGGGCGACGATTTCGTCGTCACCTTCGAAGATGGCTTTCTTCCAAACGCCGTCGCGGGCGCCGGAGTCGTCTTCGCAGATGATGACGTCCATGGCCACGTCGCACAATTTGCGCGTGAGGTAGCCGGCGTCGGCCGTTTTCAGCGCGGTATCGGCGAGACCCTTACGGGCGCCGTGCGTCGAGATGAAATATTCGAGAACCGTGAGGCCCTCGCGGAACGACGACAGAATCGGACGCTCGATGATTTCGCCGGATGGTTTGGCCATAAGACCGCGGGCGCCGCAGAGCTGGCGGACCTGCTGCTTATTACCGCGCGCGCCGGAATCCATCATGATGTAAACCGGATTAACCTCGGTCTTGCCTTCGTTGGTTTCGAGTTTCGCGAAAACCTCCTTGGCAATGCGGTCCGTGGCGTTGGTCCAGATGTCGACGACCTTGTTGTAACGCTCGCCGTCGGTAATGATACCCTTGTTGAACTGGGCCTCGACCTCGGTAATCTTCTTACGGGAATCGATCACGATGTCCTTCTTGGACTCCGGGATAATCATGTCGTCGATACCGATCGAAATGCCCGCTTGGAACGCGGTTTGAAACCCGAGCTCCTTGAGCTTGTCGAGGGTCTCAACGGTCATCGCGTGACCGGCGGACTTGTAGGTATTGAGGATGAGGTCGCCGAGTTTCGCCTTTGGAACCGGGAAGTTGATAAAACCGAGTTCTTTCGGCCAGATCTGATTGAAGATCACGCGGCCAACGGTAGCGCGGAGTGTTTTCTTCTCCTTGTTGCCGTAAACGGTGTCGCGCTCGAAATCGGGGTTTGGAACCTCGACCCAATCGTGGACCTTGAGCGCGCCGTCGGCTTTGGCGTAGAGCACTTCCTGCAGGCCGCTGAGCAACGGCACACGAACGCCCTTGGCGGGCTTGGTGCGGGGCTCGATGGTGAGGTAGTAGGCGCCGAGGACGATGTCCTGTGATGGCGTGAGGATGGGCTTACCCGAGGACGGCGAGAAGATGTTATTCGTCGCCATCATGAGGAGCTTGCACTCGAGGATGGCCTCGAGGGAAAGCGGCACGTGCACGGCCATCTGGTCACCGTCGAAGTCGGCGTTGTAAGCCGTGCAGACGAGTGGGTGAACGCGAATCGCTTCGCCCTCGATGAGGACGGGCTCGAACGCCTGGATGGAGAGACGGTGAAGGGTCGGCGCGCGGTTAAGCAGCACAGGGTGACCCTTGGTCACTTCCTCAAGAATATCCCAAACCTCAGGGGATTTCTTCTCGATCATCTTGCGGGCACCGCGAACGGTGTGCACGAAACCGAGTTCCTTGAGGCGGCGAATGATGAATGGCTCGAAAAGAACGAGCGCCATCTTCTTGGGCAGACCGCATTGGCTGAGCTTGAGTTCAGGACCGATGACGATCACGGAACGGCCCGAGTAGTCCACGCGCTTGCCGAGCAAGTTTTGGCGGAAACGACCCTGCTTGCCCTTGAGCATATCCGAGAGGGACTTCAGAGGACGGTTGCCAGCGCCTGTGACGGGACGGCCGTGGCGACCGTTGTCGAAGAGCGCGTCAACGGCCTCTTGCAGCATGCGCTTTTCGTTATGGATGATAACGTCAGGCGTCTTAAGCTGCATCAGGTTTTTCAACCGGTTATTACGGTTGATGACGCGGCGATAGAGATCGTTGAGGTCGGAAGTCGCGAAGCGACCACCCTCAAGCGGAACGAGTGGACGAAGGTCCGGTGGAATCACGGGCAGCACCTCGAGAACCATCCATTCAGGACGGGACTTCGAGTGGATGAAGCCTTGGATGACCTTCAGGCGCTTCGAGAGCTTCTTTTTAATCTGCTTCGATTTTGTCGCGCGCATCTGCTCGTGCAGCTCGGCAACGGTGGCCTCCATGTCGGTCTTGACCAGCGCATCACGCACAGCTTCTGCACCCATCTTGGCGACGAAGGAATCCGCACCGTATTCTTCAAGTGCCTGACGATACTCGGTGTCGGTGAGAAGTTGCTTCAGCTCGAGCGGGGTCTTGCCCGGATCGATCACCATGTAGTTCTCGTAGTAGATCACACGCTCGAGGGAGCGCGCGGTCATATCGAGCAACAAACCAAGACGGCTCGGCATGGACTTGAGGAACCAGATGTGCGTCACGGGCACGGCCATTTCGATATGGCCCATGCGCTCGCGACGGACGCGGGCGATCGTCACTTCGACGCCGCAGCGATCACAGACGACGTCCTTGTATTTGATGCGCTTGTATTTTCCGCAGGCGCATTCGTAGTCGCGCACCGGCCCGAAGATCTTTTGGCAGAAGAGACCGCCCGGTTCGGGTTTGAAAGTGCGGTAGTTAATCGTCTCGGGATTCTTGACCTCGCCCTTGGACCATTTGCGGATGGTCTCGGGCGAAGCGACGGTGATGGACACGCAGTCGAACGGGCTCTCTTCGAGACCCAGAGCGGCGCGGGCGTCATCACGGTTGGAGGCGGCGGTTTCGGCGGGTTGAATCATGGCTTTAGCTCCTGAATTTTATGAAAGGTGAACGTGACTCGGGCGACGGCTTAGGAACCGTAGCTGAGCGAATCGCGTTTCTGGAGTTTGATATCCAGGCCGAGGGACTGGATTTCTTTAATGAGAACGTTGAAGGACTCAGGCGTGCCGGCGACGAGGGTGTTGTCACCCTTGACGAGCGACTCGTAGATTTTGGTGCGGCCCTGCACGTCGTCGGATTTGACGGTGAGGAGCTCCTGGAGGGTGTGCGCCGCACCGTAGGCTTCGAGCGCCCACACTTCCATTTCGCCGAAACGCTGACCGCCGTATTGGGCTTTGCCGCCCAACGGCTGCTGCGTGACGAGGGAGTATGGGCCGACCGCGCGGGCGTGGATCTTGTGGGACACAAGATGGTTCAGCTTCATCATGTAGATGTAGCCGACCACGACCTCTTGATCGATCTTCTCGCCGGTGCGACCGTCGTAGAGCGGGCTCTTACCAGAAGTCGGCAACTTGGCCTCCTTGAGATATTCGCGGACGCGTTTTTCCGAGATACCGTCGAACACCGGAGTCGCGACCTTCAAGCCGAGCTTTTTACAAGCCCAACCCAGATGCGTCTCAAGAACCTGACCGACGTTCATGCGCGAGGGCACGCCGAGGGGATTCAAGCAGATTTCGACCGGAGTGCCGTCCGGAAGGAACGGCATGTCTTCTTCGGGAACGATTTTGGCGACGACCCCCTTGTTACCGTGGCGGCCGGCCATCTTGTCGCCGACTTCAAGCTTCTGCTTGGTCGCGACGTAGACTTTGACCTGCTTGATGGCGCCGTCACCGGAGCCTTCGCCCGCTTCAACCGCGCCGATCTTGCGTTCACGGTCGGATTCGAGTTCGTCGAACTTGGTTTGGTAACCGCCGATGATCTCCATGATCTTGATGCGAACCGGTGAAGGATCGATCTGGACATGCTTGGAGACGGCCGCGAGACGACGGAGGAGAGTCTTCGTGATCTTGCGGTTGGCAGGGATGATGATTTCGCCGGACTCGCCGTTGATAACGTCGAGCGGGATTTTCTCGCCGAGGAGGATGTTGGAGAGCGCTTCCGTGAGACCCTCGCGCAGTTTATCGATCTGCGTTTTGTATTCCTCTTGGATTTGCTTCACCTGACGACGGCGGTCGGAGGGCGAGAGTTTTTCTTCCTGATTATCGATGCGGGAAGAAACCTTCACGTCCATGATGATGCCACCGACGCCCGACGGAACGACGAGCGAGGTGTCCTTAACATCAGCAGCCTTTTCACCGAAGATGGCGCGAAGGAGTTTCTCCTCAGGCGCAAGTTCGGTTTCAGACTTCGGAGTGATCTTACCGACGAGGATGTCGCCGGGCTTCACCTCGGCGCCGATGCGGATGACGCCGTTATGGTCGAGGTTTTTGAGCGCTTCTTCACCTATGTTCGGGATATCGCGCGTGATCTCTTCCGGCCCGAGCTTGGTGTCGCGGGCGTTGACCTCGAACTCCTGAATGTGGATCGAGGTAAAGATATCTTCCTTCAGCACTTTTTCAGAGATGAGAATGGCGTCTTCGAAGTTGTAACCGTTCCACGGCATGAAGCCGACGAGCACGTTGCGACCGAGGGCCATCTCGCCCTTGTCGGTCGAAGGACCGTCGGCGATGATTTGGCCGGCTTTGATCTTCTGGCCGAGCGCGACGATTGGCTTCTGATTGAAGCAGGTGCCGGCGTTCGAGCGCATGAATTTGCGCAGCTCGTAGATGAAGACGTGATTCTTAGGATCGTGCTTCAGGTTGCGCGGGAGCTCGCCATCCTTGGTGACGACAATGCGCTTCGCATCAACCGAAGCGACGACGCCCGCCTCATCGGCGACGACGACGATCTTCGAGTCACGAGCAACCCGCTCTTCGATGCCGGTGCCGACGAGCGGCGACTCAGTTTGGAGGAGTGGCACGCCTTGGCGTTGCATGTTGGCGCCCATGAGCGCGCGATTCGCATCGTCGTGCTCAAGGAACGGAATCATACCCGCGGCGATCGAGATGACCTGTTTCGGCGAGACGTCCATGTAATGGACTTCGGAAGCGGCGACCTCGAGGAATTCGCCGTCCTGACGGACGGTGACCTTGCCGATGAAATGGCCTTTGTCGTCGATCTCGGAATTGGCCTGGGCGATAACCTTGGCCTCTTCCTGGTCGGCGGTGAGATACTCGATCTTGTCGGTGGCGCGGCCATCCTTGACGACGCGGTAAGGCGTCTCGATGAAGCCGAACTCGTTCACGCGAGCGTAGGTCGAGAGAGAATTAATCAGACCGATGTTCGGACCTTCAGGGGTCTCGATGGGGCAGATGCGGCCGTAGTGCGACGGATGAACATCGCGCACTTCGAAACCGGCGCGTTCGCGATTGAGACCGCCTGGCCCGAGCGCGGAGAGACGACGCTTGTGCGTGACCTCGGCGAGCGGATTGATCTGGTCCATGAACTGCGAGAGCTGGCTGCGCGCGAAGAAATCGCGGATGACGGTCGTCAGCGCCTTCGGGTTGATCAGCTTTTGTGGCGTGATCGAATCGACGCTCTGGTCATACATCGTCATGCGCTCGCGAACGAGGCGCTCGGTGCGGCTGAGGCCGACGCGGCACTGGTTGGCGAGAAGCTCGCCGACGGTGCGGACGCGACGGGAACCGAGGTGATCGATATCGTCGACGACGCCTTCGCCCTTCTTGAGACGACCGAGATACTTCGTGGCGGCAACGATGTCGCCGCTCTCGATGATGCGTTGCTCAAGGGTGACCTTGAGGCCGAGCTTCTGGTTGACCTTATAGCGACCGACGCGACCGAGGTCGTAGCGCTTGGGATCGAAGAAGAGACGCTTGAGGAGGGCCTTGGCGTTGGCGGTGGTTGGCGGCTCACCTGGGCGGAGACGCTTGTAGATTTCCTTGAGGGCTTCCTCTTCGTTGCGCGTCGGATCTTTCTTCAGCGCGCGGATGAGGGCGCCTTCGTCAACGGTCGTGTCGATCACGCGGATCGTGGAGATACCGTGCTTCTCGAAGGTGCGGACGATCTGCTTCGTGAGCGGCTCGAACGCGCGGGCGAGGACAACGCCCTGCTGCGCATCGATCGCGTCCTCGACGAGGACGAGCGTGGAAACGTTCTCGAGGTCGAGGGCCTTGGCGACCTTCAGATCCTTGATTTCGTAGAAGAGATTCAGGATGTCGATGTCGCTCGAGTAGCCGATGGCGCGGAGGAGCGTCGTGATGAGGAATTTCCGGCGGCGACGGCGGCGATCGAGATAGACGTAGAGCAGATCGTTATTATCGAACTGCACTTCGAGCCAGGTGCCGCGGTCAGGAATGATACGGAAGGATTGGAGGAGCTTGCCGTTCGGGTGCGGCGTCACTTCGAAAGCGATACCGGGGGAACGATGCAGCTGGGAAACCACGACGCGCTCAGCGCCGTTGATGATGAAGGAGCCGCGCTCCGTCACCATCGGGATTTCGCCCATGTAAATATCTTCGTCCTTGATGAAGTCTTCCTCGCGGAGACGGAGCTTCACGTAGAGCGGCACCGAGTAAGTGATCCCTTCGCGGAGACACTCGAGCTCGGAATTCTTGGAATCACCGAGGGTGTAGGAAACGTATTCGAGGACCAGACGCTCGTCGTAAGAATGAATAGGGAACACCTCGCGGAAAACCGCTTCTAGTCCCTGTGGCTTGCGCTGCTTCTCGGGGATGCCTTTTTGCAGGAAGTCGAGATACGACGTGATCTGAATCTCGATGAGATTCGGCGGCTGAATGACTTCGCGGAGTTTGCCGAAGTTCGTGCGTTCGGAGTGAGTGCGGTCGGCCATGGGAATTTCCGGTGGAGGTGAGGGACGAAATAAAACAGATACGCGGAGCTAGAAACGCACCGCGCGAGAACCTAACGAAAGAATGGGAAAAAGCCAAAGGACAGGCCGTGCGGGGCACGGCCTGTCCAATGAATTTGTGAATCAATAAGAGCGAAATCGACCAAGCGATTACTTGAGTTCGACCTTGGCGCCAGCGGCCTCGAGCTTCTTCTTGATGTCTTCGGCATCGGCCTTGTTGGCGCCGTCCTTGACAGACTTGGGCGCGCCCTCGACGAGATCCTTGGCCTCTTTGAGACCAAGACCGGTGATGGCGCGGACTTCCTTGATGACGCCGATCTTGTTCGCGCCCGCTTCGAGAAGCATGACGTTGAACTCGGTCTTCTCTTCGACGACAGCGGCAGGACCCGCAGCGGCAGGGCCGGCAGCGGCGACGGCCGCGGCGGCGGAGACGCCCCACTTGCCTTCGAGCTCTTTGACGAGGCCTGCGAGGTCGAGAACGGTCTGCGCGGACAGCCACTCGATAACTTGATCTTTGGTGATGTTGCTCATGGTAGTATTTTCTTGGAGCGACTAGCGGTTTCTAAAAGTGAAACACGTTTAAGAGACGTATCCCCTAGCCTACCCCGATGGATGTTATTTCCCGGCGAGCAACCAACGAAGATCGCGACGCCGGTGAAAAGGGTTAGGCGGCGGGTTGCTCCTTTTTGACTTTGGCGTCGAGCACACGGACGAAGGAAGCCGCATTACTGGTGAGGAGGCTCAAGAACTGCGAACGCAGTGCTTCGAACGGTGGCAGATCGGCCATCTTGGCGAGGTCCGACGCGCTCACGAGTTTCTTGTCGAGCACGCCGATCTTCACTTCGAGCTTCTGCTTATCTTGGAAGAATTTTTTCAGGACCTTGGCGACGCCGGCGGGATTTTTACCGCCAACGACCACGGCCGTGGGGCCGGTCAAAGCAGACTCGATCTCGGGCAAGCCGAGCGCCTTGGCGGCGACGCGGAGCGAGCTGTTTTTAACGACGTGAAACTCGGCCTTTTCGGCGGCTAGCTTAGCGCGAAGGTCAGCCACATCGCTCACAGTCACTTTCGTGAAGTTGGCGAGGATGACGTATTCGGATTTCTTGAGGTGGGTCTCGACCTCGGCGATCAGATAATTTTTTTCGGCTCTCATGGTCGGGCTCCGGTTAGTATTTGCTGAACTCGGTCGAGGCGAGGTGAACGCCGGGACTCATGCTCGAGGAGATGGTGATGGACTTGATGAACACGCCACCCTTGAAAGAAGCGGGCTTAGCTCTGCCGACCGCTTCGATCACGGACAAAGCGTTTTCGAGGATCTGTGCGGGAGTAAAGGAACGCTTACCGACGCCGACGCCGATGATGGCAGCCTTGTCCATTTTGAATTCAACGCGGCCGGCTTTGACGGCTTTAATACCGGCTGAGATATCGTCGGTCACAGTGCCGGACTTCGGGTTGGGCATGAGGCCCTTCGGGCCAAGGACGCGGGCGAGCGTGCGGACTTGCTTCATGGCTTCGGTCGTCGCAATCGCGACGTCGAAGTCGAGCCAGCCTTCGTTGATCTTCTGCATGATGTCGGCAAGGCCGGCGGTGTCAGCACCAGCGGCGAGCGCAGCAGCGGGATTGTCCGTGAAAACGAGGATGCGAACCTTCTTACCGGAACCGTGGGGCAACGGAGTCGTGCCGCGCACGTTCTGGTCGCCCGAGGCGCCATCAACGCCAAGGCGGAAGGAAAGCTCGACGGTCTCGTCGAACTTGGTCTTAGGGAATTTGCCCAAGATCTCCACCGCTTCAGCGAGCGGATAATCTTTGGCGAGATCAGCGATCTTAAGGGCGCTGCGGTAGCGTTTACTCTGTTTTTTTGGCATGTTGGACTCCTTGCGGTGCTAACGTCTCGAATGAGACTCCCGCGGCGAGTTGTTATTGGTGCAGACGAAAAATTAGCCGACGACTTCGATACCCATGTTACGCGCGGTGCCGGCGATGATCTTGATACCAGCTTCGTCGTCCTTGGCGTTCAGATCCTTGGCCTTCAGCTTGTAGATCTCAAGGAGCTGCTTCTTAGTGACTTTGCCGACCTTGTCCTGATTGGGCTTGGCCGAGCCGCTGGCGATATTGGCCGCCTTCTTGAGGAGAATGGACGCCGGGGGCGACTTGAGGATGAAGGTGAAGCTCTTGTCCGAAAAGACCGTGATAACGACCGGCAGGATCATGCCGTTTTGGTCCTTGGTCTTGGCGTTGAATTCTTTGCAGAACGCCATGATGTTGACGCCTTGCGCACCGAGCGCAGGACCGACTGGAGGCGCGGGATTCGCGGCACCGGCAGGGAGCTGAAGGCGGATGTAGCCTTGGATTTTCTTGGCCATGGTAGGAAAGGATTGAGCTGAGGATTATCGGGTTAGTTCGCGAAAACAGCGGTGACAAAGAGGCATCGCATCAGTCGGTGTTGCGTTGCACCTGCCAGTATTCGAGTTCGACCGGGGTGAAGCGGCCGAAAATAGAAACGGAAACCTTAAGCTTGCCGCGATCAGGATCGATCTCGTCGATACGGCCAGTGAGGCTAGCGAACGCGCCATCGGTGATTTTAACTTCTTCGCCGACGGTATATTGCACCTTCGGAACTTCTTTCCCGTTGGCCGCCTCGATACGGGAGCGAATTTCAACGATTTCTGAAGACTGGAGCGCCGCAGGGCGCTCGCCACCGACGAAGCCGATGACCCCGGCAACTTCCTTAACAAAATACCAAGGCTTATTAATGACTTTCTTGTCGTCGCCGTAGAGCCACATCTGAATGAAGACGTAGCCTGGATAGAGTTTGCGAACCTTGGTGCTCTTCTTGCCGTTCTTAACCTCGGAAACGACTTCCGTCGGCAGCAGCACTTCGAAAATATGGTCGTCGAGTTCTTCAGCTTTTTTGAACTTCTCGATGTAAGCCTTCACCTTGTTCTCTTGACCCGAGAGGGTGTGCAGGGCGAACCACTGGGCGCTGGCTGGGATAGTCGTGGGAGCGGACATGGGGCGGCGCAGGATTAGCTCACCCAAGACGTGAAGAGATCCACGACATTTATGAGGGCGAAGTCACTGATGCTTGTAAAAATTCCGAGGAGCACTCCGGCGAGGACCACCACGATGGTGGAGTCGCGCAGCTCGGTGCGGGTGGGCCAAGAAGCTTTCTGAAGCTCGCCGACCATTTCGCCGAAGAAGATACGGGTGCTGCGGAACGGATTTTTCATGAACTTAAAGTTGGCAGGCGCGGAGGGAATCGAACCCCCAACCAACGGTTTTGGAGACCGCTACTCTACCAATTGAGCTACACGCCTGTGGAATGGGCTTTCTTATACGACGCAGCCGAAGCCCCATTGCGAGGCCTCGGCGAAGTCGAGTTTAAGGTTTTAAATCGAACTTATTCAATGATCTCGGTGATACGACCTGCACCGATGGTGCGGCCACCTTCACGGATGGCGAATTTCTGGGTCGTTTCCATCGCGATTGGAACGATGAGGTCGATCTCGACGGCGATATTATCGCCTGGCATGATCATCTCAACGCCCTTTGGCAGGTTGACGATACCGGTTACGTCCGTCGTGCGGAAATAGAACTGCGGGCGGTAACCGTTGAAGAACGGCGTGTGGCGACCACCCTCGTCCTTCGAGAGGACGTAGATCTCGGCCTTGGCCTTCTTATGCGGCTTGATAGACTTGGGGGCAGCAATGACTTGGCCGCGCTCGATGCCTTCTTTTTCAATACCACGGAGAAGCATACCAACGTTGTCGCCAGCCTGACCGGAGTCGAGGAGCTTGCGGAACATTTCGATACCGGTGATCACAGTCGTGACAGTGTCCTTGAGGCCGACGATCTCAACGGTCTCGTTGATTTTGCAGGCACCGCGCTCGATACGACCTGTGGCAACCGTTCCGCGGCCCGTGATGGAAAAAACGTCTTCGACGGACATCAGGAAGGGCTTGTCGTTCTCGCGAACAGGCTCGGGGATATCCTTGTCGATGGCATCCATGAGAGCGGTGATAGCCGCGTTACCCTCAGGCTTATTGTCGAGAGCCGCCGTGGCGGAGCCCCGGACGATCGTGGCGTTGTCGCCATCAAATTGGTATTTGGTGAGGAGTTCGCGGATCTCCATCTCGACGAGGTCGAGGAGTTCGGCGTCGTCAATGAGGTCAACCTTGTTGAGCCAGACAACGATCTTTGGCACGCCGACTTGGCGGGCGAGGAGGATGTGCTCGCGGGTCTGCGGCATTGGGCCGTCAGCAGCGGAAACAACGAGGATCGCACCGTCCATTTGCGCAGCACCCGTGATCATGTTCTTCACGAAGTCGGCGTGGCCGGGGCAATCGACGTGCGCGTAATGGCGCTTTTCCGTCTGATATTCAACGTGCGCGACTGAGATCGTGACAATCTTGGAAGCATCGCGGACCGTGCCGCCTTTCGCGATATCCGCGTAAGATTTCGCCTCGGCGAGACCCTTGCGGGCCTGCACAGCGAGAATGGCGGTCGTCGTGGTGGTCTTACCGTGGTCGACGTGGCCGATGGTGCCAACGTTGACGTGCGGTTTCGTGCGTTCGAAGTTGCTTTTAGCCATGGGTGACGGGTGTTTTGATTAGGATTGAGATGTAACTTCTGGTTTTACGTCAGAGAAGCTGAACTGACGTTATCTTTTAGCATGGAGCCCAGAACCGGAGTCGAACCGGCGACCTCGTCCTTACCAAGAACGTGCTCTACCAACTGAGCTATCTGGGCAGACTAAGCGACCGTGCCAAAAAACGAAAATGAGGGTTGAAAGTGCTTCCCGCATTTTCTTCCGTCAACAGCAAACTTGACCATTTCTGGAAAAAACTACGGGCCCACCCCTATTCGATACAGACCGGGCCCCAACATCATTCCTACCCTTAGTTTCTCAGTAAAGTATTTCTGGAAATACGCATCCACTTCTTCGACGCCGGACCGCGCGGTTAACACCAGTGGACCAGTCAAACCCGCGGCGTCTACCGTGGCCAAAAATTCGAGCGGGCCCCAGACCGGCGCTATCGGCGGTTGCGCCTCCGCCAGGGTCTTAGCAAAAATCCCCTGCCCGCCTTTCGCCCGCACGATTTCCACAAAAGCCCCGCGGCGTTCAAGCGCCGCAGGCTTCACATCACTTCGCCCAAATCCTAGCAATGGCGGCCCGGGAGGGCTCAGAGCCAAGGCGTCTGTCACTGAAAAAACTGCAATCACCCCCGGGTTCAGCGACTTGAGCTCAGTTTCATCATAGGCAAACTTCGGCGAGTAGTCAGAAAAAGCCCCGCCCGACTGCGGCAGAACCACTTCTTTGTGGGCCGTATTCCATTCTGTCGGCAAAAATAGCGGTGTTTTGTCCACCAGCGCCACTTCGCCCCGCACTACCGTAGCCAGTCCCACACTTACAAACCCACCCGTTTTCACCGGTTCTTGCCGTTGAACCGCAAGCGGCGACCGAAAAAGCGCTACGACTCCAGCCCCTAACACCAAAGTTCCGGCGACGGCTAGAATCCAACGGCCGCGCCCTTCTGCTTTCCGCCCGCTCATCGGCGGCGTCCTTCGCTCTGAACCACAGGCTCCAACGCACCCCAGATCACAGCAAATCCCGCTTGGTGCGCCACACTGAAGATAGCCGCCAGTTTATCGTTCGATACTCCCCCGCTCGCCAGCACGAGCAACGACGCATTCGGCGTCGTCTTCTTCTGCCTCTCCAGCCACCGACCGAGCTGCGCGATTGAGACCAGTCCGTCGTCGGCAAAAATCTGGCCGGAATTCTGCACGGTGATTTGATGAGTCGTGGTTCTCGCTCCTGCTGTCGCGCCCGCTATTTCTGGCACCTGAAAGTCCACCACCAATCCCGGCGCCAAGATGAACCGAGAGCCAAACAGGCAGAAAAACAACACCACCAACCCCACATTCACGAAAAACAAAAACTCAAAACTCCGCGGCGTTGCGCGAAGGTGCGAAGAAAGATCTAGCGGACGTGTGATCATTGCATCATCTCAGCCCGCCATCGCCCCCGGCCCTGTTTCAACCGCTTCCGACCCGCCCGGCTTCCGCCCGCGATAGTCCGTTTGCATATAACGCATGATCTCATTCCCCGCCCACTCGACATCACGCACGATCGAGCGCACCCGGGCACTGAGAAAATGGTGCGCGACGTGCGCCGGGATCGCCAACATCAGGCTGCCCGCCGTGCTCAACAGCGCCTGCCACATCCCCGTCGCGAGCGCAGTCGCGCTCATATAGTCCTTCTCAAAAGCCAAAAACGTCGTGGCCATGCCCAACACCGTGCCGAGCAAGCCCACCATCGGCGCCACCTGCGCGATGGTCGCGATACTGCCGAGCCGTCGTTCCAGCGCCGGCAATTCCACGATCGCCGCTTCCTGCACGTGAAAGCGCATGGTGTCGGCGTCCGCCTCGGCGTGCAGCAGCGCGGCCTTCACCACCGCCGCCACCGGGCCGGGGGTCTCCTCACACACGGTCAGCGCCTCGACCAACCGGCGTTTCGCGAGGATGTTTTTGACCCCTTCTAAAAACGTCGTCGCCCGGATCTGCCCGCGGTGCAGGGACAGCATGCGCTCGATCACCAGCAGCAGCGCCAACAGGCCGAGCCCCAGTAGCACCCACATGATCGGCCCACCCTTGGCAAAAAGACTGAGATTAAAAACAGACATCGTGAAAATTGAAAATCTTACACGCCATTCCCCCGCTCAGGTAAACGCGAAACCCCCTTCGCCTCTTTCTTCATCACTTTCATAATCTGGGTCCCGTGATCCCAAACGGAGCCAGCCGCGCCTTGGCCTGCCCTTCGCCCGGCAACCCCGTTTTCAAAATCAGCAACCACGCCTCTTTCGCTTCCTCCAGCTGGCCTTGTTGCTCCCGTAGCGCCCCGAATTCGATCAGCGTCCGCGCCATCCAGTAGCGACCCTTCGCGCCGAGCTGTGCGCTGGCTTTCGCATCCGTCAAAAATGCCGAGACTACATCACGCCACCACACCGTGGCTGCCTTCTCCAACTCGCCGCGTTGCTTCAGCACCATACCCAAATTAAACCCCGCCTCCGTCCGCACGTCCACCGGCGCATCCACGCGGTCGCGTAAATGCTCCAACAACACCAGCGCGTTCTCCAAGTGCGCCGGGTCACTCGCCGCTTGCGCATTGTGACACTCCGCCAACGCGAGTTGCGCGAGCACCACATCCGGACTGGTGGCATACGTATTTACGAGGGACTCATACGCCTGCTGCGCCTGCGGAAATTGATTTAGCCTGCGCAATAAATGCCCCTGCTTCAGCAGGGCCGCAAAGACCAGATCACTTTGCGGATACTTCACCACCAGCTTATCTAACAGATTATTGGCCTCCCTCAGAGTGGCATCACCATCGCCCCGCGCCTCCGCCTGCAACGCCGCGAAATACAGCGCGTAAGGAGCGTTGATGTTGGCGGGAAATTTATCCGCCAAATCGGTGTAGAGCTGCTGCGCCCGCACCGTGTTGAACAGCTTCGCATAATGGTCCGCCTCCTCCAAATAGGACGACACCGCCGCGTCCGACCCTTTGAATTCGTCGCGCAGTTTCTGCAACTGCGCCACCCCCGCCTCTTCACTCCCCTGCTTGAACAGCGCCTGCGCCTTCAACAGCGCCCCCGAACTGGCGATCTCCGCGCGCAGCCCCGGCGAAACTCCCGCGAGCGTCTTCGCCAACGCGTCAATATACCCGAGCGTTCTCGCCGGCTGCGGCGGATCCACTTCGAGCGCCAGCCGCGCCCGCAACCACTCCAAGCGCGCCCGCAGGTCCACCGGCAGTCCCGCGTCCGCCTTGCCGCCCAAGACCAGCTCCACCCGGGCATAAGCCGCCGCCACCCCGGCCGCGCCGTGCGCCTGCAACGCCCGCGCCACATTCCACTCCGCCTGCCACCGGTCTTCCGGCAAAAATCCCGCGTCGCGCGCGAGCGCATCCAGCACCGTTTGCGCCGCCTCCGGCGCTCCCGCCTCGATCTCGGCCTGCACCCGCTGAAACCGCAGCGCGCTCAACGTCGCCGCCGGCAACCCTGTCGGCGGATCACGCAACACCGCCGCGTAGGCGTCCGCCGCCTGCCGGTAATCCTGCGCCCGGAACCACGCCTCCGCCACCAGCACGCCCAGTTCCGCCTTCCGCGACCCCGTGGACAACGCCGCCACCGCCTTGGTCGCGCTGTCCGCCGCCAACCGGAAGCGCCGCTGCTCCCACGCCGCGCCCGTCAGCACCTCCAGCGCCTCCGCCTTCAACGGGGAACCGGGGAATTTTTCCAACAGCGTGCGCGCATCGTCCTCGGCCGCCGCATAGCTCTTGTCGCCGAGCCGTAGATTCGCCCGATACAGATAAAAATCTTCCAGCAACGGATGCGCCGGCGTCAGCCCGATGAGTCGCCCCAGCTCCGCGCGAAATTGTCCCCGCGCCGGATCTTTCTCCGACGCCTGCGCCAACAGCCGCAGCGCCATCCGCTGCCGCACCGCGTCGCGCCCCATGCCCACGAGATCGGTCAACGCCGTGCGCCCCGCGCCGTCCGCCGCCCCCGCGATCAACCCCAGCCACAACCGAAAATCGTCGCCATACTGCCGTTCATCGCGCGGCAGCCCGAGCAACTGCTGCTGGATCGCCATGATCGCCTGCGCACGGCGTCCCAGCGCATTCAGATTCGCCGCATAGCCCCGCGCCGCCAGGTAGCCGATCGCCTGCCCCGCATACTTCTCCATCGACTGCCGCTGCTCCGCCAGTTGCGCCTCGTTGCCCGTCCCGCTCCGCCGCAACAGCGCCCGCTCCTCTTCCAATCGGAACCGCGTCCGCACCAGCTCCGTCGGCGCCGCGCCCTGCGCCTGTTCGAAAAATTTGTTCGCCGCCTTCACGTCGCCCGCGTCGCCCGCGAGCAAGCCTTGCAGATAAAACCACCACGCGCGGTCGCCCGTCGGAAGCTCGCCTTCCTTCACCCCCGCGACCGCCGCCTTGGCCCCGTCGATCTTCCGCAGCTGCACCGACACCAACCCCGCGCGCAACTGCCACGCACTGCCCCGCAGCCCTACGAACGCGTTAAGCACCGCCTCCGCCTCCACCGCGTTGCCCTCATCCAGCAACGCCGTCGCCAATCCCAGCGTGATCGCCGCGCGATCCGCGCCCGCCTGCGTCAGCGCCCCGCGATACAGCCCCGCCGCCGTCGCCGGAAACCCCATCTCCTGCGCCCGCAGCGCCGCCGTCATCGTCACCGCCACCGCGCCCGGCGAGGTCTCCGTCGCGGCCGCCGTCACCAGCGGCACAGACTTATTCAACGCCGCCGGTCCCTGCCCCTGCGCACGACTCAGCGTCGTCACAGCCACCGCCCACGTGAGAGAAATAAACGAGATACGACGAAGACGCATGGTTACCGCGCCAACTTGCTTCTCCCGCTGGAAACAATCAACCGCGTTGTAAAAAGTTCGCCTCGCGCGCTCTCTTTTTTCACCCCATCCACAAACCCGTTCCCTGCGAACTCCGCTCTCGTCACCTCGAACTCCGCTGCTTTCCCTCCTCCCATGACCATCCTCATCGTCCTTGGCGTCATCGCCGCCGTCTTCATCATCGCCGCCCTGTGGATCACCGGCATCTACAATAGCCTGGTCGGCCTCCGCAACCGCTTCAAGAACGCCTTCGCCCAGATCGACGTCCAACTCAAGCGCCGCTACGATCTCATCCCCAATCTCGTCGAGACCGCCAAGGGCTACATGAAGCACGAGAGCAGCACCCTCGAAGCCGTCATCAAAGCCCGCAACATCGCCGCCGCCGCCGCGACCGCCGTCGCCGCCAATCCCGCCGATGGCAACGCCATGAAAGGCCTCCTCTCCGCCGAAGCCGGCCTCGGCGGCGCCCTCTCCCGCCTCATGGTCGTCTCCGAGCAATACCCCGACCTCAAGGCCAACCAAAACATGATGCAGCTCACCGAGGAACTCACCTCGACCGAAAACAAAGTCGGCTTTGCCCGCCAGGCCTACAACGACTCCGTCATGGCCTATAACACCGCCCGCGAAATCTTCCCCAACGTGATTTTTGCCGGCATGTTCAGCTTCCTCCCCGCCGAGCTCTTCAAGATAGAAGACCCCACCGAGCGCAACGCGCCCAAGGTGAGCTTTAACTAACAGGCACTGGGACGACCAAGAGCTGAACCTAACAACCCCAGAAGCAAAATTCCCGGAAGTTCTCGCAGCCCAGTTCAGTTCAGTCTTTTTGCACTCGCGGAAAAACAAAGTTGTAGGTGGTTCAGGACGCAGCCGCGCTCGATAAATTGAAACCAAGCGAAATTGGATCATCTTACCTTGAGCCAATGCCTTTCAGAAAAAGCTAAAGGCGCTCGCATAGATCGTCTCTGTTTAAAATTTCGTCTATCGTGCCGTCTAAACGTCGGCGGAGGAAACTACCCTGACCTTGGAGTGATGTCGTATTGGTCGAATTCGCGCAACTATTATGCCATCGTGCAAATTTCCCAAATGAACGATTGGCTGAGTCTTTCCGTTGTGACGGGAGAGGCTCGAATCCACGCGCCGTCGCCACCGACCAAGTTTAGTCAGCCGCCCATATCCTAAATGGATTTCTTCGAAGCCCAAGCCCGCGCCAAAAAGCGCACGTCACGGCTCGTTGCGCTCTTCTCACTCGCCGTGCTCGGCACCATCGCCGCCGGCTACTTCGGCGCGGTCTTCCTTACACGCCAAATCCCCGACGAAGCCCGTCCTCGCGCGCGTTCCGCCCGCTACTCTCAACCCTCAACTCTCAACTCTCAGCTTCCGCTCTGGCAGCCCAAGCTCCTCGCCCTCGTTTCCCTCGGCACCCTCGCCGTCATCGGCCTCGCGTCGCTTTATAAATGGCACGAGTTCTCCGCCGGCGGCTCCGCGGTCGCCGAGAGCGTGGGCGGACGTCGTGTCGATCCGCACACCACCGAACTCGCCGAACGCCGCCTCCTCAACGTCGTCGAGGAAATGGCCCTCGCCTCCGGCGTCCCCATGCCCGCCGTCTTCGTCCTCGACGACGAACCTGCCATCAACGCCTTCGCCGCCGGTCTTTCTACCGCCGATGCCGTCGTCGCCGTCACCCGCGGCACCCTCGAAAAACTCACGCCCGACGAACTCCAGGGCGTCATCGGCCACGAGTTCAGCCACATCCTCAATGGCGACATGCGCCTCAACCTCCGCATCACGTCGCTCATCTTCGGCATCCTCGTCCTCGGCCTCGCCGGTCGCGGCATCCTCTGGTCCCTCCGCGGCTCCCGCTTCAGTTCCTCCCGCGACAGCAAAAACTCCGGCGGCATCCTCGTCGCCATCGGCGCCGTCGGTCTCGGCCTCATGGTGATCGGCTACGTCGGTTACTTTTTCGGCCGCCTCATCCAAGCCGCCGTCTCCCGCCAACGCGAATTCCTCGCCGACGCCTCCGCCGTCCAATTCACGCGCAACCCCCTCGGCCTAGGCGGCGCCCTCAAAAAAATCGGCGGCCTCGCCCTCGGCTCATCGCTCCATTCCTCCAAGAGCGCTGCCATCGGCCATTTCTTCTTCGCCCAAAGTTTCCGCTCAAATTTCGGCGGCCTCTGGGCCACCCACCCGCCCCTCGCAGAACGCATCCGCGCCATCGAGCCCACCTTCGACGGCGCCTTCATCGAGCCCCAGCAGGTCATCGACGTCGCCCAGGAATCTTTCGTCACCGCCGGCCTCGCCGCCCCGCTCTCCGACAATCGAAAATCCGAAATCGAAAATCGAAAATCTTTCATCCCCGATTCCGCAGTCGCCTCTGCGGGCCAGCTCACCCCCGCCCTCCTCGCCGACGCCCAAGACCTCCTCGCCTCGCTCCCCGCCCGCCTCCTCACCGCCGCGCACTCCCCCGCCGAAGCCCCCGTTCTCCTCTACGGTCTCCTCCTCGACCCCGACGACGAAGCCACCCAGCGCCGCCAACTTGCCCTCATCGCCAGCCGCGCCGGCGGCGACGCCCTCCGCCTCCTCCAAGACCTCGATACCTCCCTCCGCGAACTCGGCCCCCAGCAAAAACTCCCGCTCCTCCAGCTCGCCCTGCCGGCGCTAAAATCCCTCCAGCCCACCGCCCTCGCGCCCTTCTTCGCGATCCTCGACGAACTCGTCCACGCGGACGGCCGCGTCTCTCCTTTCGAGTTTGCCCTCCAAAAAATTCTGCTGCGCACCATCGCCGCGAGCCAAGCGCCCGCCGCGCCCGTCACGCAGATCTATTCCTTCCAAGCCGTCGCCGCCGAGATCGCCGTCGTCCTCTCCATCCTCGCCCACGCGAGCGCCCGCGATTCCGCCACCGCCTTCGCCGCCGGCGCCGCGCACCTCAAACTCCTCGAAGGCCGCCTCAGCCCGACGACGACGCGCGCCGACCTTGCCGCGCTCGACGCCGCCCTCGACAAACTCGCCACCGCCAGCGGTCCGATCAAACAACGCCTCCTCACCGCCGCCGCCCACGTCGTCCTCGCCGACGGCCAGATCAGCGTCGAAGAATACGAACTCCTCCGCGCCATCGCCGCCGCCCTCGACGTCCCTTTTCCACCGCTGCCGAGATAGCGCGCGACCGCTCGGCGCGCCGCTCCGCCCCGGACCGCGTCACCGCTCCCTTCACCGCCTTCGGCGCATGACCGCCTCAGCATCCGGTTTCGCCCGGTGCCCGCCTCCGCATCCGTGTCAATCCGTGTCCATCCGTGGTGAAAATTTTCCATCGCCGCACCGCTCACATCAAAGTTCGTTCTTCCCGTTTCACCCCTCAGGAAACCACCGCCATCGTTTGGCGTCTTACCCCTCATGCCCCACGATCATCACCACGCCCACGATCGCCCCTCACACCTCGACCACGCCTGCCACGGCATTTCAACCGACCTCGAAGACTACTTCCTTACCCGCCGCCAATTCCTCTCCCGCGTCGGCATGGGCGTGGGCGCCCTCGGCCTCGCTCCGCTCATCCCCCAGTCCCAACTCCTTGGCGCCCCCACCGCCATCTCCGCCCTCGACCTCGGCCCCAGCCCGCTCACGCCGAAGCCATCGCACTTTCCGGGCAAGGCGAAATCCATCATCCACATCTTCGCCCAAGGTGCGCCGTCCCACGTCGACACCTGGGACCCCAAGCCTTCCCTCACCCGCCTCAACGGCAAAACCATCACCGATGGCGGCATCGCGATGGGCTCGCCCTTTCAGTTCAAAAAATACGGCGCCTCCGGCCTCGAAGTCAGTGACGTCTTCGCAAAAACCGCCGCCCACGCCGACGACCTCGCCGTCATCCGCTCGATGTGGACCGATATTCCCGCACACGACGTGGCGACCGTGTTCATGAACACCGGTTCGCTCCGCATCGTGAAGCCCAGCCTCGGCTCCTGGCTCGTTTACGGCCTCGGCACTGAAAACCAAAATCTCCCCGGCTTCATCGCCCTCCGCGACGGCCGCCTCCCCACCGGCGGCGCCGGCAACTATGGTTCGGCCTTCCTGCCCGGCACCTATCAAGGCGCTTCCGTCAACACCACTGCCGCGAGCGTGCAGCAAATGATCCAAAACATCCGCAACGGCTACGTCGCCCCGAAGGAGCAGCGTCGCCAACTCGATTTCGTGCACCAGCTCAACGAGGTCCACTCGCAAAATCTCCAGCGCGAATCCGCCCTCGAGACCCGCGTCCAGTCCTACGAGATCGCCTTCCGCATGCAGACCGAAGCCACCGACGCCTTCGACATCACGAAAGAATCCGAGGCCACGCGCGCCGCCTACGGGAGCACCCAACAGGGCAAACAACTCCTCATCGCCCGCCGCCTCGTCGAGCGTGGCGTCCGCGTCGTCCAAGTCTGGCACAACGGCTGGGACCACCACCAGGACCTCCACGAGAAACTCTCCGCCAAAGCCGGCGAGATCGACGGCCCCCTCGCCGCCCTCTTCGCAGACCTGAAACAGCGCGGCCTCCTCGACAGCACGCTCGTCGTCTGGGGCGGCGAATTCGGTCGCAAGCCCACCAAGGATAAGAACGGCTACGACAACCCCGGCCGCGATCACAACGCCAAGGCGTTCTCCGTCGTCATGGCCGGCGGCGGCATCAAGGGCGGCACTGTCCACGGCGCGACCGACGAATTCGGCGCCGCGTCCGTCACCGACAAGGTCCACGTCCACGACCTCCACGCGACGATGCTCCATTGCCTCGGCCTTGATCACACGAAGCTCACCTACCGTTTCAACGGCCGCGACTTCCGCCTCACCGATGTCGCCGGCGAAGTCGTGAAGCCCGTCCTCGCCTAACGCTCTGCCCGCCATGCGCTCTTTCTCTTTCCTCTTTCTGTTAATCTTCCTCCCCGTCGTTCGCGTTCTGGCTGCCGCCCCGCCTTCGCTCACGCCGACCGTCGCCGGCACTTCCGCCGTCTCCCCCGCCGACGCCGCCTTTTTCGAAAACAAAATCCGCCCCGTCCTCGTCGATAACTGCTATAAATGCCACAGCCATGACGCCGACCGCATCAAAGGCGGCCTGCTCCTCGATTCGCCCCAAGCCCTCCTCATGGGCGGCGACACCGGCCCCGCGCTCATTCCCGGTCAACCCGGCGAAAGTCTGCTGATAACGGCGATCACTTACAAAGACGACGATCTCCAAATGCCCCCGAAAGGCAAAAAACTCTCCGACGCTCAAATCGCCAATCTCACCGAGTGGGTCCGCCGCGGCGCCCCCGATCCTCGCGCCGGCGCCTCCCCTTCCCACGGCGGCGTCGGCAAAAACCACTGGGCCTTCCAGCCCGTGAAAAAAACCGCCGTCCCCGCCGCCGCGACGCCCACCGACGCCGCCTGGATCAAAACTCCCGTGGATAACTTCGTCCTCGCGAAACTCGAAGACCACGGCATGGCCCCCAACGCCCCCGCCGATCGCCGCACGCTCATCCGCCGCGTCAACTTCGATCTCATCGGTCTGCCCCCCTCCGAATCCGAAATCGCCGCCTTCATCGCGGACACCGCGCCCGATGCCTACGCGAAGCTCGTGGACCGCCTCCTCGCCTCGCCCGCCTATGGCGAACGCTGGGGCCGCTACTGGCTCGATGTCACCCGTTACTCCGACACCAAGGGCGACGCCAAGGGCCGCGAAGACCTCCGCTACGGCAACGCCTGGACCTACCGTGACTACGTCATCGACGCTTTCAACCGCGACGAGCCCTACAACCAGTTCATCGTCGAACAACTCGCCGCCGACCGTCTCCTCGCCGAGTCCTACAAAAAAGCGAAGGCCAAAAACTCCGCCGCCGAAATCCCCCAAGACCAGCGCTCCCTCGCCGCCCTCGGTTTTCTTTCTCTCGGCAACAAATTCGACGGCAACGCCCACGACATCATCAACGACCGCATCGACGTCACTTCGAAGGCGTTCCTCGGCCTCACCGTCTCCTGCGCCCGTTGTCACGACCACAAGTTCGACCCGATTCCCACCAAGGATTACTATTCTCTCTACGGCGTCTTCGCCAACGTCACCGAGCCCAAGTTCGCCCGCGAGCAGCCCACCCTCTTCGCGAAAATCCCGAAGACGCCCGATCTCCTCGACTACCTCACGAAGTCCGACGACTTGAAAAAGCAGGCCGACGCCGTCGAAGCCGACTACAAGGAATTCCGCAAATCGCGCACGAAAGATTCCGAGAAGCGCAAGGAACTCGTCCGCGCCGAGACCAAGGTTCAGCGCGAGATCGGCGATCTCGATTCCTCGCACCCCGGCGCCCCCGCCCGCGCCAACGTCGTCACCGATGTCCCCCGCTCCCGCGACTACAACGTTCTCGTCCGCGGCGAAGCGCAGAACAAGGGCCCCGTCGTTCCGCGCCGCTTCCTCGAAATCCTTTCGCCCGATCCGAAGAACCGCCCCGAATGGCACGAGGGCAGCGGCCGCCTCCAACTCGCCCTCGCCATTGCCGATCCGAAAAATCCCATGACCGCGCGCGTGATGGTCAATCGCGTCTGGCAGCAACACTTCGGCGCCGGCTTCGTCGCCACGCCCGACGACCTCGGCAACATGTCCTCGCCGCCCACCCATCCCGAACTTCTCGATTACCTTGCGACCCGCTTCGTCGAGGGCGGTTGGTCCGTCAAAAATCTTCACCGCCTCATCGTCCTCAGCGCGACCTACCGGCAAAGCTCCGCGAACAACGCGAAATACGCCGAGCAGGATCCGCACAACCAATACCTCTGGCGCGCCAACCTCCGCCGCCTCGACTTCGAGCAACTCCACGACTCGCTCCTCGCCATCGCCGGCACCCTCGAGCCCAAACTCGGCGGCCGATCCATTCCGATGGGCACCGAGGAATTTGCCACCCGCCGCGCGGTCTACACCTACATCGACCGCCGCAACCCGCCCGAGCTTCTCACCCAATTCGACTTTCCCAACCCCGATGTCCCCAGCGGCCGTCGCTACGAGACCATCGTCCCCGCGCAGGCGCTCTTCCTCATGAACAGCCCGCTCGTCGTCGAGACCGCGCGCAAGCTCACCCACCGCCCCGAGTTCGCCGACCTCAAGAGCGACCAAGAACGTGTCGCTTCGCTCTACCTCGCGATCTACCAACGCCCGCCCACCGAGCAGGAAGTTTCGCTCGGTGTGCGCTACGTGAAAGCCAACCCCACCGGCCTCGCCCTCGACGTGCCGGTCGCGAATGCCGTCGCCGGCGTCCAGGACACGAAGCGCAAACAGCGCATCGCCGAGCGCGTCGCCGCCATGTCCAAAAACAAAAACGGCGTGGATAACCGTCCTCCGGGCGGCTTCGCGATGAACGAATCCCGCGCCCCCGTGGATGCTTGGACGAAACTCGCCCACGCCCTCTTCCAGAGCAACGAAGCGATGTTCCTAAACTAAGGTGGGGCGCAACATCTCTGACGCGCCAGCAACGCCCGCCCGCGAGCGCGTCTCCTTCGCATACCAAGGGACACCCTCCATCGCCGCCCCCGCGAGCCTCCTCCGTTCGCCCCGACACCACGCATTGTCACGCGCGCAAATTCTCCGGCGGTAGCCGACGGCCCACGGTTCTTCCCGGCCGCTTGCATCAGCAGGACCTCGCCGCCGGCCCTCGGCACTTTGGCAAACCCCGCTTCCAAACAAAAAAAGAGCCCGCCGTTGCCGACGGGCTCTGATAACAAGTGACCTGACCGGGAAGCTTTTACTTTCCGCCCTGGCTCTTCGGCACGAATACCGTGCAGGTCTTCAGGGCGCTCCGATTTCCGGCGGCATAGACGGCTTGGACCGTGATCGTGTAGGTGCGACCGTTGCCGCCGCCACTACGCTCGGCGCGGAGGTTCACCGTGAGGTCGCCGGTGATTTGGATGTCGTTCGCAGTATCCCCATCGCCAAGACCGTTGTCGGGCTCGCTGCTGGTGACGCTGATAATCTTCAACGAAGCAACGCCGACCAAATCGGCTGCGACCGCGTTCACCGAAATGGCAACCATCTGGTGATTGGGCGGCCACAGCGTCGCGCTCGACGGCGTGACGCTGGCGATCACCGGCGCGGTGGTGTCCTTCACCGTGATGGTGAACGAGCCGGTGCTTGTGTTGCCCGCCGCATCCTTGGCAGTGACCGTCACGGTCGTTGTGCCGATCGCGAAGGTGCTGCTCGACGCCTTGCTGTAAGTGAGCGAGGTGACGCCGACCGCATCGGAGGCCGAGGCCGAGAACGTGGCGACTGCTCCCGCGGCGCTGGTGGATTCGAGCGTCTGGCTGGCCGGCACCGTAATCACGGGCGCGAGGGTGTCCTTCACCATGATGGTGAACGGCAGCGTCCTGGCGTTGTTGGCGGCGTCTTTGGCGGTGACGTTTACCGTGGTCACGCCGAGCGGGAATTGCGTGCCAGAGTTCTGGCTGTAGGTGACCGAGGGGACGCTGACAGCATCGGTAGCGTTCGCATTCGCATACGTGACGATCGCGCCGCTGGCGCTGGTCGCTTCAGCGACAACGTTGGCCGGCACCGAGAGTCCGGGTGCGGTCGTGTCCTGCACCGTCACAGTAAACGAGGCGGTCGCCGTGTTGCGCGCGGCGTCACTAGCCGCGAGGCCGACCGCACTCGTGCCGATCGGGAACGTGCTGCCGGATACCGGGCTAGCGATGACCGGCACCGCGCCATCCACGTTATCGGTGGCCGTGACGGTGAAGGTAACGGCTTTGCCATTGGGGCCCGCGGCCTCGGCGACGAGGTTGCCGGGTGAAGTGATGACCGGAGGCGTAGTGTCCGTGACCTGAGGGGCTGGGATGGCGAACGTCCAAGCGTGATTTCCGTTGCCCGCGACGGTCGAGCCCTTGATCAGCGGCGAGCCGGAATAAGGCCCGGCGAAACTCGGAGTAACATTGGTTGGAACGCCGTTGTCCCACAGGACCGAACTCTGACCCCCGCCCGACCAACCCGCCACCACACCATCATCGTTGATCGCGAAGGCGGCAGCATAGTCGTCACCGGCATTCAGCTTGGGAAGCGGCGTCATGGTCGTGGTGCAGACGAACGGGACGTAGTTATTCCCCGCTGAGAGGTAACTGTAGCCGACGATCGTTCCGGCGTTGTTGATGGCCGTCGCTCTCGCTGCGAAAATCGGATTCGGATTCCCCGGCACCTTCCACGTGCCCAAATTGCTGAGGTCCGTGAATCCACCCGTCGCTGTCCATTTGAACGCATGCGAATTGTGGACGCCCTTGCTGAAGAAGCCGCCTTCGCTGATGTCGTAACCGTAGTAAATATAGTTGAAGTCCCAATAGGTCCCGACCACGACGCCGCTGTCATTGATGCCACTGACCTGGATGTTAACGTTGCCCAGGTTTTCGGTGTAGCCTGCATTGGTAGGAGGCGTGGCGATGCCCGGTGAACGCAACATCGTCAGCGTGTTTGCGGAGGCCATGGCGACAAAAGCGTCTCCGCCAGAATTTCCGATAATATCGCCGCGGGCGTTCAGGCCGGAAACAAGGATTTCGGCAGATGCAAGAGTAGCACCCGTCCCGCCAAGGTCCACTAGGCCGCCCGCACGTGTCCAGCGAAACAGATGGCTGTTGGCGTCGATGCCGGCAACAACACCGTTTTCGTTAATGGAGAGTCCGATGTTACCCGCGCTGCCAATCGGAACGATGCCCGTTGCTTGGGACCAGTAGAAGGCGGTGTTCGTTTCTGCGCCGTTAATTTGGTAGAGCCCCACGACTTCGCCGCGGGAGTTGACTCCCGCCGCGAAGATGTAGTTGCAGTTCGGCGGTGGGGGAATTTCCAGCTTCGCCTTGGCGGCGGCGGACCACACCAACGCGCTGGCGGAGTTGCCGTAGTAAGAATAACCTACGACGTAGCCCGGCGCCACGCCCGTGACCTGAGCAGGTCCAAGATCGACGGGCGGAGGCAGCGTAAGGGCAAACGACTGACTGGGCACCGCGAGTGCGGCCAATGCGGAAACAGCCAGCAAGGCGCGCGCCTGAGAAAAGAGGCGCTGGCCGAGCCGACGAGGGTGGGACATTAGGGTGGTATTCATATCAGAAGACTGGATTGGGTGAAACGGGTTCGCCGCTTCATGGGTGGTCTTGCCGGTAAACGGCGCACGATCACAAACCGTCGGTGACGAGCGACGGCGGCTTTGTGACGAACGCGACCAATTCGCGCTGGTGGCCGGGAGCAGGAATTCCATGCTGGATTGCGGTGATATTCCCTGCCACTTCCTTGGACACTTCACCTCTCCGACTTCGATGCTCTTCTTACCTGGTAGGATCAGGCGCCTCATTCCAACTGGCGTCTGCTTGGCACTGGGTCCCTTGATCGTCACGGCACAGCCGTCGGCGTCCGCCTCGGCGCCTAAACCGCGGGCGTCCGAAAAGGCGCCTTTGTGGAAAGTTTCTCCCGGCGGGCCGGATCGCTATGTGAACTCGGTCGCGGCGTCCGCCGATGGCAGCCGCGTGGTGGGCGGCACATTTTATCATAAGTATTCGCCGGGGGAATCGCGGCGCGCACCGGCGCAGCGGTCGGGCGGCGCTGTGCCGTCGGAATCGGGCAGGTTCGGAGTCTACTGCTACGACGCGGCGGGCCGCGCGCTCTGGAGCAATGAATTCGACGGCTGGCAGGGCGTGTATTGGGTGGCGCTTTCCGCGAATGGCCAGCGGGCGGCGGCGGGCGGTTTCATGACGAATAACATGCCGCAGCAGGGTTTCGTGAGCGCCTACAACGCCGAGACTGGCAGCCAGCTGCTCTTTCGCCGCACGCAGCAACGGGTGAACCAGGTGGCGCTCTCCGGAGACGGCGCGTGGCTCGTGTCGGCCGCAGAGACGGTGCTCTTGTTTCGTCAGCCGAGCTCGCCGAACGTGAGTTCGTATCAGCAGACGGCCGAGTTCAAGCCGGCCGGCACCGAGGGCGCGGTGAGCGTGGCGATCTCCGCGGATGGCAACACCGTGGTTTACGCCGACTACGCCGGCTACATTGGCTTGCTGGCGAACAACGCCGGCAAATTCGAGCTGCGCGCGCGGTGGAAAGTGCCGGGGGATGAGCGCGGCGATTTCTGCCACATGCTCGATCTCGCGCCGGATGGGAAATGCTTCGCCGCCGGCGGCGCGAAGGGCGTGTTCTATTTCTTCGACGTAGCGAAATTCGCCACCACGGGCCTGCCGACCAGCGAATCCGCTGCCAGCGTGTCCGGCGCGATTTTTGGCGTCGCCGTGGCGGGGGACGGGAGCTTGTTCGCCGGCGTCGTGAACGACGGCACCGCGGGTTACGCTGTTGTCGTCCCCGTCGCGAACGGCGCCGCAGGCCCGGCGAGGCAGTTCGCCACCAAGCACAATCCCAACGGCGTGGCGCTCAACGCGACGCACGGGATGCTGGCTGTGGCCGACGGACATTCCGATGTGCATCAGGGCTCGTTTTATCTCTTCGACCTAGCGACAGGCGCGCAACGCTGGTCGTGCGCCACCGGAAAAATGAGCTGGCCGATCGCGATCGCGGCCAACGGCAGTGCGGTGGTCGGCGGCAGCGATGATTCCAACCTCTATTATTTCAGGCCGTAATCCCGGCCGTCGCCCCCGTCGATGATCCGATCCCTGACCAAGCCGCAGCAGCTCTGCGCGGCGTATGTGTTCGCCCACGCATTGACGCATTTCTCGGCGCGGTGGTTCGAGGTGCAGCCGGGGATTTCCACCTCGATCTGGTATCCGCCCGGCGGGCTGGCGCTCGCGTTCCTCGTGCTGCTCGGGCCGCGGTATGTGCCGGTGGTGTTGCTGGCCAACTTGGCGACCGCGATGACGGGAGCCTCGTCGCAGGCGGTGTGGTCGGTCCTTTTTTTCCCGACCTTGCTGACAGCCAACTATGCGACGGCGGCGTGGCTGGTGCGGCGCTGGCTCGGGCCGCGCCTGCTGCCGGGCACCACGCGGGGCACGGCGGTTTTTTGTGCGACGATCGTCGTGGCGCCACTGGTGACGACGCTGATCGGAACGGCCGTGGCCACGATCATGAATCCGCGGCCCGCTTCGTTCGAGCTGTCGCGATTTCTGGAGTCGGTGTTCAACTGGTGGATTGGTGATGCGACCGGGCTGCTCACCGTGGTGCCGGCGGCGATGGTCTTCGTGGGGCCATGGCTCGACGGGCCGCCGGCGACCGCCGGGCGCCGCGTGGCGCCCTCCCGCGCGCTCGGACTCGCGGCTCTGCGCGGCGCAGCGCTCCTCGGCACGCTGGTGCTCGTGCTGCTCGTGCCGGCGCTGCGCGAGCAGCGGGCGTTTTATCTATGTTTCCTGCCGCTCGTATGGATCTGCATGTATCACGGCCTGCCGGGCGCGACGCTCGCGACGCTCTCGGTGATGATTGTCGGTGTCATCGGCCTGCGCCTCGCGGGCACGACGGTTGCCAGTTCGTATGTGTTCCTGCTCTTCGAGGTGGCGGTGGCGGGAGTCGGTCTCGGGCTCGGCACGGCGGTCACGCGGCGCAACGAGGCCGAAGCCCAGCTCGCCGCCAGCAACGCCGAACTGGCCCGGCTCCACCGACTGGAGCTGGACGAAAAAATCGCGGCCCAGTTGTCCGAGGAAAAAGCCCGGCTCGAGGTCCTGCGCTACCAGCTCAACCCGCACTTCCTCTACAACTCCCTCAATTCCGTTTACGGCTTGCTCTTCGAAAATGCGCGCGACGCCGGCGAGATGGTGCTGCGGCTGTCGGAGTTCTGCCGCGCCACGCTCACTGGCAACCGGGACGAGCTGCCCATGCTCGGCGCGGAAGTCGATGCGCTGCGCAGCTACCTCGACGTGGAAAAAGTGCGCTGGGGCGAAAAACTGGAGATCGCCTTCGCGGTGGAGCCGGAGGCCGAAGCGGTGCGGTTGCCGACCTTTCTGCTGCTGCCCCTCGTCGAAAACGCGATCAAGTATGGCGGCCGCACCCCGCCCGGCGTGCTGCGGCCCGCGATCCGCGCGCAGCGCGAGGACGGCGCGCTACTCGTCGAAATCGCCAACACCGGCGCGTGGGTGCCGCCCGGGCCGCCACGGCCGGACTCCACCGGCATCGGCTTGGAAAATCTGCGGCAGCGCCTGCAGCGTTATTATCCCGACACGCACACGTTCACCACCGAGGAGCAGGACGGCTGGGTCGTCGTCCGGCTGCGCCTGACCGGCGATGTCGCGCTGCGCCGCACGACGGCGGAAAGCAGCTTCGCATGAGAGCCGTGATCATCGACGACGAGGCACCCGCGCGCGCGGCGCTCCGCGGACTCCTGCGTGGCCATCCGGAAATCGCGCTGGCGGGCGAGGCCGACACGATGGAGCAGGCCGCGCAGCGCCTGGGCACCGCCGACTATGAAATCGTGTTTCTCGATGTGCAGCTCCGCGGCGGGACGGGTTTCGATCTGGTGCCGCTGGTCCGGCCGGAGGCGTGGATCGTCTTCGTCACCGCTTTCGATCAATTCGCGGCGCGGGCCTTCGAGGTGAATGCGCTCGATTACCTCATCAAGCCCGTCCGCCCCCAGCGCCTGGCCGATGCCATCCGCCGCCTCGCCGTGCTGCCGCCAGGGTCGCTGAATCCCTTTCCGCCCGTCCCCGCGCTCGCGCTCGCGCCGGGCGATCTCGTTTATCTGAAAACGGGCAACGGCACCTCGCGCTTCGTCGCGTTGGCGGATATCGCCACGATCGTGTCGAACGAAAATTATTCCGAGGCGCACCTCGGCGACGGCACGCGGTTCTTTGTGCGGCGCACGATGAAGGCGTGGGAGGATGCGCTGCCGGCGACGCATTTCGTGCGCGTGCACCGCACCCTGATCGTCAATCTCGCGCGCTACCGGGGCGCCGATCGCCAGAGCTACGAGACCACGTTGCTGCATCTCGACGGCCTGGCCGAGCCCGTGAAGGCGAGCTTCCGCTATTTACCGGAGCTGCGCGCGCGTCTCCTCGCTCTCGGTCGGCAGCTGTGAGGTCCCGGACCGAGTGCGCCAGCGCGTGCGATCAACGCGTGCATGCAGTTCCGCGTCTCGCGCTGACGGAGCGGCGCGCTGGCTTTCGTGACGCCGAGGTTGGCCGCCGCAGTCTATCGCGTGTGCTGGCGACGATGGAAAAATCTCCGAGTGCTTGACCCAGCGGACCGAGCGGCCGCCCCGCGCCGAAACCCATCCCTCCGCGCCCGCCCCCAGCTGCACCGGCGCCCGCTCTGAAAACTCCCGCCGCCCCGCGCGAACTCGGGTGGTTGACGGACTGCGTTTAGACGGGAGAAAAATTCGAGACGGGCCTCGCGTTCTTTGCCGACGCCGCCGGACGCATCACGCGTTTTTCGCGCGAGCCCGCCGATCTCGAAATGGCTAAACGTCTCCCCGACCTCGTTAATCCTCACTCGCACGCGTGGCACCGCATATTCCACGGCCACATCGAACTGAAACCCCGCGCCGAACGCGATGCCCTCGGTAATGCGCGGTGGATCGTCGGCCTCCCCGCCCAAGACCTTCCCCGCCGCAACCTCCCCGCCCGTCAAAATCGTCCTCCCGGACCAGGCATCGCCTCACAGCTGCTTGTAACCGATCTCCGCGACCAGCGGCGTCGGCTCCGGCGGCGTCAAACCATGGAGGCGCATCACCTCGTGGAAGGCGGCGATGGTCTCGAACGACGGCTTGAAATTCCCGTAGCGGTGACCTTCCGCCACCATTAAGGGCGTCCAGCCCCGCTTGTTCTTCTGGTTCCAGATTTCGATCTTCGCGCCTTTCGCATCGAGAAACTTTACGACCTTCGGGAAGTTCGCGAAACCCGCTCCGTGCATCGCCGTGTCGCCGTTATTCGAGATGGCGTTGAGGTCGGCGCCGAGACCCAGGAGATAGGCGCAGGCTTCCACCGCCTCGTCATCGGTGCCCGCTTCTTCTTCGGCGGAACGCGTGCCGAGTCCGGCCGCAGCCATCAACGGCGTGCAGCCGTCGATATTGGTGAGCGCCGGATCAGCCCCGAGCTCGACGAGTAGTTTCATGAACGTCGTGTCGGCGGTGTCGGCCGCAAGCATGAAGGGCGTGCAACCCTTGCGATTGATGCGGCCGCCGCCGGAAGGTCCGCCCGTGAGACGCAGGTTTACATCCGCACCCTTGGCCACGAGATGGCGGATGAGTTGCTCGCTCGTCACGTTGCCGTGGTCTTCGGGAATGGGATCGCCCTCGTCTTCGCCGATGTCGGGCTTGCGAATCCAGGCGAGAATATGGAGCGGAGTATAGCCGCAGCGGAGATCGTTGGGGTTCGCGCCGAGGTCGAGCAGGAGCGAAGCGACTTCAAAGTGACCGTTCTCCACCGCCAGAGTGAGGGCGCTGTTGCCTTTTTTCGGGAGCTTGTTGCCCGTCCTCGTGGGCGCGGTCACGGCGTTGATGTCCACGCCGGCTTTGAGAAGCGTGCGCACCACCTCGATGTGGCCGGCGCGGACGGCGAAGAGCATCGCGTTGAGTCCGGTATCTACGGACGCGCCCACCTCGGCTCCCGCCGCGAGCAACGCTGCGACGACGGCGACGTGGCCCTCGGCGGCGGCCCACATCAGGGCGGTCTGGCCTTGCGGGAGTTTGGCATTTACCCCGGCGCCGCGGGCGAGGAGCGCCTTAACGGGACCGACTTTCCCGGTGCGCGCGGCGGTCATGAGCGGCGTCTCGCCGCCGTGGATCGGAGCGTTGGCATCGGCGCCGGCGGCGAGGAGGAGTTCGATGATCGCGGGGTTGCCGTTGCCGCAGGCGAGCGAGAGTGGAGTGACACCGTAGCGGTTCGTTATGTTGGCGGCTGCCGGATCAGCGGCGAGAAGTCGTCGCGTAAGCGCGAGGTCATCGCGGTAAACCGCTTGATGCAAAGCAGTGATGCCGTTCGGAGAGGGACTAGCAGCCAAAGCGACCCCGCCAAACGTGGTGCCGCAGACGCCGAGCAATAATACGATCCAGAGTGAACCACAGAGACACAGAGGCACAGAGAGCGGCCGCTGCATTTTTCTTCTCTGTGCCTCTGTGTCTCTGTGGTTCATCCGATTTCCCATCTCAAAATCAAACCGTGAGCGGTGCGAAAAGATCATCCATCTTGCCATCGCTGTCGCCGAAGCGATCCAAGCGCACGCCGACTTTGTCGAGGAGTGTGAGGTGCAGATTGGCGAGCGGGGTCGGCCGGGCGTAGCGAATGTCGCGGCCACCCTTCATGCCGCCGGCGGCACCGCCCGCGACCAGGATGGGGAGATTGGTGTGATCGTGGATGTTGGGGTTGCCGATGCCGCTGCCGTAGAGGAGCAGCGAGTGATCGAGGAGGGTGCCGTTGCCTTCGGGCGTGGCTTTCAGGCGCCCGAGGAAATACGCGAAGAGGGAGACGTGAAACGCGTTGATCTTGGCCATGCGCGCGATCTTTTCCGGATCGTTGCCGTGGTGCGAAAGCGGGTGATGCGGATCGGACACACCGATCTCGGGGTAGGTGCGGTTGCTGGTCTCGCGCGCGAGCTGAAAGGTGGTGACTCGCGTGATGTCCCCCTGCATCGCGAGCACTTGGAGATCAAACATGAGGCGCGCGTGGTCGGCGTAGGCGGCGGGCACGCCGAGGGGGCGATCAAGATCGGGCAGCGCCGTGTTCGCGGTGTCGGCCTCGGCTTTCTGGATGCGGCGCTCCACCTCGCGCACGGTGTCGAGATACTCGGAAAGTTTGGCGCGGTCGGCGGCGCCGAGGTTGCGACGGAGACTGGCAATATCCTCGGTGACCCAGTCGAGCAGACTGGCGCGCTGGCGGAGCGCGGCGCGGCGCTCGGCGAGGTTACCGCCTTCGCCGAAGAGGCGCTCGAACACGATGCGCGGGTGCGCCTCGGAGGGAAGCGGCGTGGTCGGCGAGGACCACGAGAGATTATTTTGGTAAACGCAGGCGTAACCGTTGTCGCACTGGCCGGTGGTCTGGAGCATGTCCATCGAGAGTTCGAGGGACGGGAGCTGGGTCTCGCGACCGATTTGTTGCGCGGCGATCTGATCGACGGTCGTGCCAAGATAGTAGTCGGAGCTCTCGGTGTGTTTCGCCTTGGCGGCGCTGAGGAAGGCGGCGTTGGAGGTGGCGTGCGAGCCGGGGTAGGCGTTGCGCAGTTCGAGATTCGTGATCGCCGTCACGTGCTCTTTCACCGGGCCGAGCGAGCTGAGGATGGGCGACAGGTCGCCGAGTTTTCCGCCGGCGCCGGCGGGCGTCCATCGGGAGATGTCGCAGCCCATCGGCATGAAAACGAAACCGAGGCGGCGCACGGGGTTCGCCGGCGTCGCCGTCATCGCGGTGGCCGCAGGGACCATCGCGTCGAGGAGCGGGAGAGCGAGCGTGGCGCCCATGCCACGGAGGAAGGTGCGACGCGGGAGGGCTTTTTTCGTGGTGAATGTCATCATGGGGTTTTCCTCATTTGAAACGGAGTGCTATTAACGAGACCGAGAATGAGCGCGGAGAAACGGTAGTCGTCGGTCTGGGCGCGGCGGACGATCTGACGGATGGCGGGCGCATCATAAGATTCCACCCCGCGCCCCAGGGCGAAGGTGAGGAGTTTTTCCGCCAGCGTGCCGGCGAAGAGTTCGGGCCGCGCGAGCAGGCCGCGCTCGAGCGCGGCCACCCCGGTGAACGTGCTGCCGTCGGAGAGTCCGCCGGAAGCGTCCACCGGTTTGCCCTGTTCGGAAGTGCGCCAGCGACCGACGGCGTCGAAATTTTCCAGCGAGAAACCCACGGGGTCCATCACATCGTGGCAACTCGCGCAGGCGGGATTGGCGCGGTGGGCGACGAGACGCTCACGCATGGGGAGCGCCGCGGAGACGGTGTTGTTGTCGAGCGCGGGGACGTTGGGCGGCGGCGGCGGCGGCGGTTCGCCGGCGAGGTTGGCGAGGATCCAATGGCCGCGAATCACGGGCGAAGTGCGCGTGGCGTAAGAGGTGACGGTGAGGATACTGCCTTGGCGGAGGAGGCCGCCGCGCTGCTCGGCGGCCTCGCCTTCAAGGGTGACCCGGCGGAAGCGGCTGCCGTAGATGTGCGGGATGCCGTAGTGTTTCGCGAGGCGCTCGTTGAGGAACGTGTAGTTGGCGCCGAGCAAGTCGGTGATAGGGCGGTCCTCACGCACGATGCTTTCGAAAAACAGTTCCGTTTCCTGGCGAAAAGCCTGGCGGAGGTTGTCGTCGAAATCGACGAAGAGGCGGAGGTCGGGCGTAACCTCATCGAGCTTGCGCAGATAGAGCCATTGCGCGGCGAAGTTGGTCACGAGGTTCCGCGAGCGCGTATCGGCGAGCATGCGGCGGACCTGCTGCTCGAGGAGTTTGGGCTGGCGGAGATCGCCGCGCTCGGCGGCATTGAGGAGCGCGGCGTCGGGGAGGCTGCTCCAAAGGAAGAATGAGAGGCGCGAGGCGAGTTCGAGATCGCTGATCCGGTAGGCGGTGGCGGGCGGGAGATCCGCGGGGTCGGCCTCAACGCGGAAGAGGAAACGCGGGCTCACGAGGATAGCACTCAATGCGCTTTCGATCCCGGCCTCGAAGCCCTGACCTCCAGCGCTGCCCTCGCGGAAAAATTGCAGCGGCTTGAGTAGGTCCGCATCCGTGACGGGGCGGCGGTAGGCGCGGCGCAAGAGCGGCGTGAGAATTTCGCGGGCGCGGGTTTCCTGCGCGACGGCGTCCGTGGGGATCGTCGCGGTGGCGGTCGCGGATTCGCCGAAGATTTTGCGGCGGCTGGGCGTGTCGCCCGGGCCCTTGGCGTCGTAGGGGCCGGTGATCGAAACCTGGTAGAGGGCGGGCACCGAGCGCGGGTGCCGGTGCATGTTGAAGTGCGCGAGATACGGTTGGCGTTCGGTCTCGAAGAGCACGGAGGGATTTTTAGGGAACGTGACGCCGAGGTCGTGCGGCCCGGCTTTGACCGCGACGCGGAATTTCAGATGGGCGTCTACGGCCTCAGCGTTTTTGTCGCTGCCGGGCGGCTTGACGGTGAAAAGGCCGACGCGATCGCCGTCGATGAGCACCTCGACCTCATGCGGTTTTTTCAAACCCTCGACCTGCTCGTTGCGGTCGCGGGCCAGTCGGAGCTGAATTTCATAATCGCCGTCCTGCGCGAAAACATAGGGAAAAAGTCCACCGCCGCGCGTGCCGATAGGCAGGCCCTCGACGTGTTCTTCCTGGGTGAGATCGGGGCGGAGACGAAACGTCTCGCCACCAGGCGTCTTGCGCGGGGAACCGAGGGCGAGGCGGGCGATTTTTTGCGCGGCGGAGACGTAGCGATCCAGCAACGTGGGCGAGAGGTTGCCGACCGTGACGTTGTCAAAGCCGTGGCTCGGCTCGTCGTTGGGCAGGAGCGCGGTCGCGTCGATGTCGAGGGCGAGCAGGTCGCGGATGGCGTTTTGATATTCGGTGCGGTTGAGGCGGCGAAAAGTGTCGGTGCGGCCGGGATTGGGCGCGAGGGCCGCGGCGCGGTCGAGGGCGCTCTGGAGTTCGGCGACGGCGTCACGGTAAGCCGCCGCGTCGGGCCGATCCTCGCCGAGCGGAGGCATCTGGCGGTGGTCTAGCTTACGGATGACTTTCTCCCAGAGCACGGCATCGGCCGCGGGATTTTTTAGGTCAACGCCCTCCAGCGAGAGCTTACCCTTTTTTGTCCCGTCATCGTGGCAATCGAGACAGTAACGGCCGACCAGTGCATCCGCCGAATGCGCCGCGCGCGCGCTGCACAGGACCGAGGCGACGCCGGCCAACGCGAACAGGGCGAATCTGGGCAAAATCAATGCGACAAAAAAACGGGGCATGGGCGCGGGGTAACGACTGGGTCACGCAGATCCTCCCCACCGTTGATCGCGAGTCAAAAACCTTCCCGCCTTTTCTGCCGTCAGGCCTTCGGCTCCGCCGTTGCGCCCGCCAAAACCTCCCCGCCCTTCGACGCGTCAAACGATCCGTCCCACTTCGCCACCACCAGCGTCGCCACCGCGTTGCCGATGAAATTTGTGATCGCGCGCGCCTCGGACATGAATCGGTCCACGCCCAGAATCAGCGCCATGCCCGCCACCGGAATCTTATCCGTCGCCGCCAGCGTCGCCGCCAGCGTGATAAACCCGCTCCCCGTCACCCCCGCCGCGCCCTTCGAAGTGATCACGAGCACGCCCAGCAGCTTCACCTGCTCCCAAATGGTCAGCGGTGTGTCCGTCGCCTGCGCCACAAACATCGCCGCCATCGTCAGGTAGATCGACGTCCCGTCCAAATTAAACGAGTAGCCCGACGGCACCACGATACCCACCACCGGCCGCGCGCAGCCCGCCTGCTCCATCTTGTGCATCAGGCCCGGCAGCGCCGGCTCCGAAGATGATGTGCCCAGCACGATCAACAGTTCCTCACGGATGTATTTGATGATTTTCCAGACGTTAAAACCGTTGCAGCGCGCGATCAGCCCCAGCACGACGAAGACAAAAAGCGCACACGTCAGATAGACGCATGCCATCAGCGCCCCCAGCGACACCAGCGAACGCAGCCCGTATTTCCCGATGGTAAACGCCATCGCGCCAAACGCCGCCAGCGGTGCCAGCCGCGTCACGATGCTCACGATGCCGAAGATCACGCGCGAGACCTCGTTGATCAGATTCATCACCGGCCGCCCGTGCTCGCCGAGCCGCCCCAGCGCGATGCCGAACAGCACCGCCAGCAGCAGCACCTGCAAAATTTCGCCCTCAGCAAAGGCCCCGACAAACGTGTTCGGAATCACGTGCAGCAAAAATTCCGTCGTGGACTGCCCCTGCGCCGCCTTCGTGTAGTTCGCCACCGCCTTCATATCGAGCGACGCCGCGTTCGCGTGCACGCCCGCGCCCGGCGTGAACACGTTCGCCACCACCAGCCCGATCACGAGCGCCAGCGTTGAAACGACCTCGAAATACAACAGCGCCTTTCCACCCACGCGCCCGACCTTTTTCAGGTCGCCCATCCCCGCGAGCCCCACGACCACCGTCGTAAAAATGATCGGCGCGATCAACATCTTCACGAGCTTGATAAACCCGTCGCCGAGCCGCTTCAGCGCAGCGCCGAAATCCGGCCACACATAGCCCACCGTCACCCCGATCACGATGGCGGCGAGCACCTGGAGATAGAGCGTGTCGCGTTTGCCTGGGGTTGCCGGAACCATGGGGTCGGTCTGCACGTTTCAAGCCAAGGCGCCGCCCTCCGATCTGCGCAAATTTATTCCCACGCCGAAGCGCGAACCCAACGAACCCCTCGCCCCCCTCGGCGAACTGCGCCGCACCAAGTGGATTGCGCGCCTGCCGCGCAACGTTTGCTCTGTCCCCGGTGACCCTCCCCGAAAAACTCCAAACCGTCGTCAACGACTTCGCCCCCATCGACGACCTCCAGGAACGCCTCACTCTCGTCATCGACCGCGCCCGCCGAAAGCCGCCGCTTCCACCCGCCGCCCGCACCGCTGAAAACCGCGTCCCCGGCTGTATCTCCGCCGTCTGGCTTACGGCGGAGATGCGCGACGGCCGCCTCCAATTCCAAGCCGACGCCGACTCTCCCCTCGTGCGCGGCCTCGTCGTCTTCGTCGCCGATTTTTTCAGCGGCACTTCACCCGCCGAAATCGCTGCCAGCGACGCCGATCCCCTCGCCGCCCTCGACCTCTTAAAAAATCTTTCTCCCACCCGCCGCAACGGCCTCACCGCCGTCCGCCAACGCATCCTCACCTTCGCCCAATCCCACGCGTGACCCACCTGATCCGTCCCACGCCAAGTCCGCCGGGGCCACACACGGTCCGGTCGCTCGTTCTTCCGCGCTCTTTGCGGCCTCCGCGTGAGGCCATCCCGTTTTTCTTCTCCGGTCTTTTTTCCGTGTATTCCGTGTGTTCCGTAGGCCCCTCCCCTTTTCCCTCCGCCTTTTGCGTATTTAGTGTGTTTCGTCGTTAACCCCTCCGCCTCCCTTTCCTCTCCGCTTTCGCCGCCTGATGTATTTCGACGCCCACAACCACCTCGCATCCCCGTCCCTCGCGCCCCATCTCCCCGCGATTCTCGCCGCCTACGCCGCCGCCGGTATCACCCACGCCGTCGTCAACGGCACCGAGGAATTCGACTGGCCCACCGTCGCCGCGCTCACCTCCGCCTACACCGGTTCCGACTCAGTGTCCGCCTCCGCCTCCCGCCTCCCGCCTGAAGCCTGCCGCCTCCTTTCGAGCTACGGCCTCCACCCCTGGGACGTTGGCAACCGCTCCCCCGCCTGGCTCGAAACGCTCCGCGCTCACCTCACGGCCGATCCCCACGCCGCCGTCGGTGAAATCGGTCTCGACCGCTGGATGCTCGACCGCGCCCGCCCCGACGATCCCCGCCTCGCCGGCCTCCGCCGCGCCCCGCTCGAAGAACAACTCGAAGTCTTCAAACCCCAACTCGCCCTCGCCGTCACCCTTGATCGCCCCGCCACCATCCACTGCATCGACGCCTTCGGCCTCCTCCTCGAAACCCTCCGGTCCGTCCCACTTCCGCCGCGCGGTTTCCTGCTTCACGCTTACAGTGGCTCGTTCGAACTCGTCGCCCCCTTCGCCGCCCTCGGCGCCTATTTTTCATTTAACGCCGCCTACCTCGCCTCCCGCCACACACGTCTCCGCGAGCTCTACCAAAAAATCCCCCTCGACCGCCTCCTCGTGGAGACTGACGCCCCCGCGATGCTCCCCCCGCCCGCGCACGCGCCGTTCTCGTTTTCCGCCGCCCCCGCGCTCAACCACCCCGCCAACCTCGCCGCATCCTACGCCGCCCTCGCCACGCTCCGCTCCCTCCCCCTCCCCGATCTCACCGCGATCATCGCCGCCAACTCCCACCGCCTCTTCCTCAAAGGGTAGGGCGGGTTGTCCCTAACCCGCCGCTCCGACTCCGCCCCCGCCCCCC
>JACMRG010000076.1 GCA_014376585.1 Opitutaceae bacterium
ATCGCGATATTGCCGAGATTGTTGATGGCGGAGATCCGGAGCGGCTCATCGCGGGCGCGCACAGCCATGTCGTAGGCGAGCTGGGTTTCTTCGCGCAACTTGGGGCGGTTGCCGAGCTGGCGTTGCACGCTGCCGAGCACCCGGTGGGCGAAGGAGCGGAGCCGGTCGTCGGACAACTGATCGGCGCTTTGCAGGAGTCGCTGGCCGTAATCGAGCGAGGCTTCGGATTCCCCCATGAGCCAGGTGACGTAGAGTGCCGAGCGAATAAACTCGGCTTCGTCGCGACTGCGGCCGGATTCCGCCGCGAGTTTAATGCCGTTGCGGGCTTCGACGAGGGCGTTGGGGTAATCTGAATTGTAGTAAACTTCGTGGTAGCGCGCGGCGATGGCGGTGACGGAGGCGCGATATTCGGGGGTGGTGCCTTCGGTCGGCGATTGAGGCACCTCGGGGACGTGCGTCATGGAGCGGCCCGCCTTCGGCGGTTTGGCGACCGGCTGGGCAACCAAACCCGCGGTGAGGAAAAATATAAGTCCCAGCAGCTTCATCCGGTCAGGCTGCTACTCACGGCGCGAGGCACAAGCCTCACCGCCGAATAATGGCTTTAGGCCCAAGCAAACCTACACCGCGAGCCCGGCGATTTGAAGTTACCCGATTTGTTCGGGCGGGAGTTCTAGCAGCTTAAGTTCGGGGTTTTTCTCCACGAAGAAACGCATGGTCCAATCGCTGGGGAAGAGCGCGACGGGATTCTCGAACTTGTCGGTGCCGAAGCTGACGCCGGTGGCGACGATGAGCCGTGAGTAGTCGAAAGTCTTGCCGGGCGCGGCGACGAAATCGGCGGGGAGTTGGAGCCAGCGCAGGATCGTCCACGGCGTGGGCGTGAGGCGGGACTCGGCGTTGTATTCCGACTGGAGGCGCCACTGGACGACTTCGAATTGGAGTGGGCCGACGGCGGCGAGGAGCGTGGCGCCGGGCGGGGCGTTCTTGGCGTTGAAGGACTGGACGACGCCTTCTTGGAGGAGTTGCTCGACGCCGGCGCGGTATTTTTTCGCGTCGCCGGTGTTGGGGTTCGAGATGTAGCTGAAGACTTCGGAGGGGAAGCGCGGGATCTCGTCGTAGGTGATGCTGCGGTCGTTGGTGAGCGTGTCGCCGATGCCGAATTCGCTGTGGCCGACGAGGCCGATGACGTCGCCCGGCCAGGCAGCGTCCACGGTCTCGCGTCCGCGGCCGAAGAGTTTGTGCGAGGAGGAGAGCCGGACTTGTTTGCCGGTGCGTTGATGAAAGACCTGCATATCGCGGTCGAATTTGCCGGAGCAGACCCGGAGGAACGCGATGCGATCGCGGTGCTTCGCGTCCATGTTGGCCTGGATCTTGAAGATGAAACCGGAAAATTTCGGATCGGTGACTGGCACTTCCCGCGCGACGGTGGGTTGAGGCAGGCCGGGCACGGTCACGCTGACGGACTTGCGCGGCGCGGGCGGCACGGAGTCTTTCAAGAAACCGTCGAGAAGGAGCTGGATGCCGAAGTTATTTACGGCGCTGCCGAAATAAACGGGCGTCTGCTTCCCGGCCTGCACCGCGGCGAGGTCGAAGGGATGGCCGGCACCGTCGAGCATCTCGAGTTGGTCGCGCACGTCGCGGTAGGTGTCGTCGTCCATTTTTGAACGGACGATGGGATCATCGAGATCAGTGACGCTGACAGGGGCTTGAAATTTTCCGCCGGGGACACGCTCGAAGAGATGGACGTCATTGGTGCGGCGATCAAACACTCCGCGGAACTGTGGGCCGTTGCCGAGGGGCCAGATGACAGGCGAAGACTGGAGGCCGAGGACGTTTTCGAGTTCGTCCAAAAGGTCGATCGGGCTGCGGGTGGGCCGATCACATTTGTTCATGAACGTGAAAATCGGGACGCCACGGCGGCGGCAGACCTCGAAAAGTTTCCGGGTCTGGGCTTCGACACCTTTCGCGGCGTCGATGACCATCAGGGCGGCATCGACGGCGGTGAGGACGCGGTAGGTGTCCTCGGAGAAATCTTTGTGGCCCGGGGTGTCGAGGAGGTTGACGGCGCGCCCGGCGTAATCGAATTGGAGGACGGTGGAGCTGATCGAGATGCCGCGTTGTTTCTCGAGTTCCATCCAGTCGGAGGCGGTGGCGCGTTGGTTTTTACGGTCCTTGACGGCGCCGGCGAGGTGGATGGCGTTGCCGTAAAGGAGGAATTTTTCCGTGAGCGTGGTCTTGCCCGCGTCGGGGTGCGAAATGATCGCAAAGGTGCGGCGGCGGGCGATTTCCTGGGCGGGCGTCATGGCGAAAGGAAGAGGGAAACGGACGCGGGGCACAGGGGGAAGGCGAAAGTGCGCGCGAGCCCTGACCGAGACGGGCAGAAGGGCCGGATGCGATTTAAGTGCGTCGGCGATGTGCCGATCTACCGGACGGTGAAAGCACTTTTAGCATCCGTAGTATTTTTTGCCATTATGGCGGTTCTAACGCCCGTGGCGTTGATCGCGCCGTCGCGCACGATGGGCGGTCTCGCGACCGGACGCGACGACGAGTGATCGGTGTTTAACGGGATTTTGTCACTTGAAGGATCGCGGTAGAAACGGGAGACCATCTACAGTTCAAAAGTCATGCTTCTTTCGATTCTCGTCATTCTAAGTTTGGTCTACGCGGGTGGAATACTCGCGCTCTGCGGGGCGGTCTGGCGTGCACCGGAGGGATTCGAAGATGATCGCGGGTTTCATCTTGCCGCCCGAACCGACAGGACTCGCCACTGAATGGCCGGGATTGGAGACGGGAGACAGCGCACCGGGTTGTTCGGGGTGGCCCGGATCACCGCCGAACCGGCACACCGCGTTCGCCGAGGTAAGTTTTTACCTGTGGGATCGTGAGGGTGCCGAAGTGGAAAAGGCTCGCGGCCAAGACGGCGCTGGCGCGACCGGCGGCGAGCACGTCGGAAAAATGCGAGAGCAGGCCGGCGCCGCCGCTGGCGATCACGGGCACGGGCACGGCGTCGCTTACGGCGCGGGTCAATGCACAGTCGTAGCCAGCCTGCGTGCCATCGGCGTCCATGCTGGTGAGGAGAATTTCCCCGGCACCCAGTTCGGTGGCGCGGCGGGCCCAAGCGACGACATCGAGGTCGGTAGCGTTCCGGCCACCGTGGGTGTAAACGCGCCACGATTTGCCGTCGGGCTCGCGCTTGGCGTCGATGGCGAGGACAATGCACTGCGCGCCAAAGCGATCAGAGGCGCGGCGGATGAGCTCGGGGTCTTTGATCGCGGCGGTGTTGAGGGAGACTTTGTCGGCGCCGGATTTTAGCATCGCCTCGATGTCGGCCACGGTGCGGAGACCGCCGCCGACGGTAAGTGGCATGAAGCACTGCTCGGCGGTCGCGGCGACGACGTCGTGCATGATGCTGCGACCGTCGCTCGACGCGGTGATGTCGAGGAACACGAGTTCGTCGGCGCCTTGGGCGTCGTAGGCTTTGGCGGATTCGACGGGGTCACCGGCGTCGCGAAGTTCTTTAAACTTCACGCCCTTAACGACGCGGCCGGCGTTGACGTCGAGGCAGGGAATGATGCGGCGGGAGAGCATGGGAAGTGAGGGAGGTTCCGAGTTTTATGGTTTCGGGTTCCGGACAGGGGAAGCGACAAATTTTGTGCCGGCCATCTCCGAACGCCGGAGGTAACTCATGACACTTCCGATGAGCCGGCCAGCAGTCGCAGCCAATTCGTAGGTTTGCTGAAATTCGTCCTGGTGAATGTAGCCTTCGTCTAGCGCGGTCTAAAGGTGATCGCGAACTCCACCCGCGAAGCCTTTGGCGATGGTGAGAAAGTGGATGAACTGGCGGTTCCGTTTCGCTCAAAGCGTTCGACGATATCTGCCGTCACGGAAAACAAAGCGCGCCTGATTTGAGAAATCAGCGGGTAATCTTGGATGAATTCCGGTTTGCGAGTCAGTCGATACACTGCGCGCTTCAGACCCCTGCCGGCGGCCAACCTTCCAGATCTTCGAAACGTTTGATCGTGGGAATCACTGGATTAAAACCCGAAACTCGAAACTCACGACCCGGAACCGCACGTTTGATGCGGCCCCGGAGCCTTATCAAACGTGCGCGATGTCGGGGTCGAAGTTGACTGCGAGGCGATACACGTTGCCCGGACGCATGATCAGCGGGTGATCGCGCACGAGATGCTGCAAGAAGTGAATCTTGCCGTAATTCGTGCGGTAGGTCGGGTCGGCACTGACGACTTCGGTCTCCTGCCAAACGGCTTGGAAGTCATCCTTCGCGACGGTGCAACGATGCCCCTGCGCGCCGAGCGCGAGAGCGCCGACGACGTGGTATTTCGAGTGCGGCGCGGCGATGGCGAGGGTGTAGCGAAATTTATCCAGCGTGACCTGCTGCTTTACGGTGTAGGCGAATTCGCAGCTGATCTTGGTGCCGGTGAACGTCCATTGGACTTTCACGGAGCCGAGATTCTTCACGAACTCTTCCTGAGTGTTGATCAGATCGGGCTGCTCGTAGCGGAAGTAGAATGCGTTTTTGAGGCCGAGGCCGGTGACGCAGTTCTTACCGTAGAACGCGGGGATCGTGACGTCTTTGCCGAAGGTCAGCTCGGGGAGCATGATCGGCGCGTAAACGTTGTTGGGCCAATCGAAGACGCCGGGGCAGTGGGGAAAGGGCAGGGCGTCGGCCGAGAGGTGGCCGCCGGCGCTCACGAGGGGAATCTGCATCTGGATGCCGCTCTCGGCGTCGCGATAGAGGAAGAGACCCTGTTCCTTGCGGTTGGACTTGTCGAAAATGACGTAGCGGCCGCTGGTGCGAAGGGGCTCGGCCTTGGGCCCGCCGACGGGCATGTGGACCGTCTTGGCGAGACGCGACCATTGGCAGAGATAACGAGCGGCGTCGAAGTTCGCCATACGCGTGGTATGGGCATCGTAGGCGGTGCGCTCGGAGTCGCGGAGATCGAGGAAGCCATGATCCTGGTCCAGATAGGTCTGGTAGAAAAACATGAACAGCCGGCGGAGAATATCGTAATACTTGATCTTCTGGTCGTCGGGGATCCAACCGTCGCGGAGACCTTGGAGAATCAAACTGACGCAGTGCATCTGGCCGTAAGCGCCCGCGGCACGACCGAACGCCCAGCCGAGGCCGTCGGCGCGGACGAGGTCGGGCATCATCTTAATATATTTCTCGGCGTAGGTGCGGAGGGTGGGGAGCTTGCGGTCGCGCACGCCGCTGTTGGCGTGGAGCTGGAGCGCGGAGCGGATGAAGACGAAGCTCATCACGCCGTAGAGATTGAAATTGCCGCCGACACCGGTGCCCGTGGCGTCGTCGAAGAAGCCGGCGGAGCTGGTGGCGGTCATGCGCTCGACCATGCGCTCGATGAGGCGCGAGGTTTCGTCTTTTTTGGAGAGGCCGAGGGAGAAGCGGGCGACGGCTTTGGCGACGTTGAAGGCCTGCCAGTGGTTGTCGTAGTCGGAGCGGTGGAGGAGGGCCTTGTCGATGCGTTCGCGGGTCTCGTCAACAAGGCGTTCCCATACGGGATTACGCTCTTTCGAGGGGCCGAAGCAGAGAAGGCCGAGGGAGGCGTAGGCGAGACCGTTTTCGGCGGGCGGCTCGGTGAACATCTGCGCGGTGATGCAACGCGCGGCGAGGTCAATGATGTCGTAGCCCTTGAGATTGGTTTCACCGGTGGCGCGGTAGTATTCGCCGAGGGCGAGTGCGACGTGGCCGGGTTCGTCGGGCCGGGATTGTTCGCCGTTGGCGGGCAGAATGGTGCCGTCGGGCTGGATGGAGTCGAGGTTGTGGCCCAACATTGAGCGGGCCATATCGAGACATTGCTCGGAGAAACTGTGCATGCGGTGGGTTTTGCGGACTGAACGGAGTGGCGGAGAGGAAAGATGCCGAGCCGAGCGAGCGCGCGGCAAGAGCTAAGTTGGTTGGACGCGGGGTGGGGCTTAACGGGCGAGCAATTTGAGAAACTCGGCGTTGGTCTTGGTCTTGGAGAGCCGCGCGATCATGGTGTCGGTGGCTTCCTCGATTTTCTGGGCGACGAGCGCGCGGCGGAAGAAGTGGATGCTTTCGAGCGTCTTGGCGTCGATGAGCAGCTCTTCCTTGCGCGTGCCAGAGGCGGCGATGTTGATGGCGGGCCAGAGGCGCATCTCGGCGGCCCTGCGGGCGAGGACGAGCTCCATGTTTCCGGTGCCTTTGAACTCTTGGAAGATCACGTCGTCCATGCGGCTGCCGGTTTCGACGAGCACGGAGGCGATGATGGTGAGCGAGCCGGCTTCCTCGGTGTTGCGCGCGGAGGCGAAGAGCTGGCGGGGTTTTTCGAGGGCGCGGACATCAAGACCACCGGAACCCGTGCGGCCGGAATTTTTGGCGGTGTTGTGGGCGCGGGCGAGACGGGTGATCGAATCGACGAAGAGCACGACGTGACGGCCGGTCTCGACGAGGCGGCGAGCGCGCTCGATGCAGAGATCCGCAATGCGGATGTGGTTCTCGATCTGCTCGTCGTTGGACGAGGCCCACAGCTCGGCGGGCACGCTGCGCTTGAAATCAGTGACCTCTTCGGGGCGCTCGTCCACGAGGAGAATCATCACGAAACACTCGGGATTGTTTTCCAAGACGCCGAGCGCCATGTCGCGGAGCAGGGTGGTCTTGCCGGTGCGGGGCGGGGCGACAATGAGGCCGCGGGTGCCCTTGCCGACGGGGCAGAAAAGATCGACGGCGCGCGTGGTGAGGCGGCCATCCTTGAGCTCCATTTTCAGGTGTTTGTCGGGTGAGACGGTCGTGAGGGCGGGAAACTCCCACTTCGAGCGACGCTCCTCGAGCGGCACGCCGTCGAGGGTCTCGATGAACTTCATCTTCGGATTTGGGAAACGCCCCTCTGCCGGGTAAGCGGTGCCGCCGATCATCATGCCGGGTTTCAGTTTGAAACGGCGGATAAGCTCCTTCGGCACGAAGGTATCGCTCGGGCGGCGCTTGCCGTTTTTCGCCATGTCGAGGAGCTGGCCGTTGCCGCCCTGTGTGAGGTCGATGTCGAGCACGCCTTCGACGTGGATTGTCCGCTCGACGTAGGGTGGCGGCGCGTAGGGAGCAGGCACCGCCGAGGGAGCGGACACGCTGTCGGCGGGTGCGACGGGCGCGGGGGCCGGTGCGGCCACGGCGGGCGTGGGCACAAAAATCGCCGCGGGTGCGGGCGTTGCGACCACCGGAATGACGACGGGTGCGGGTGCAGCCGGAGCGGGGGCGGCAGGTGCCGGTTCAGCTATGCTGGGCTCGGCGGTTAACGGAAGGATGGGATCGGCAGGCGCAGCTACTTTGGCGCGGGCGGACGTCTTTTTTCTTTGCATGACAGGATTCGAGTAGGGAGTTCGCGCCGGATGCTTGACGCTTAAAACTCTGGGCTGAATAAGGAGCGCGCCTTTAGTTGCGGCGCATCCTTAAACCCTAAAATCGAACACCATCGTGAGCGACCAGACGATTACCTCAGTTTCCCGGGAACACCGGTCATTCAGGCCCTCGGCCGAGTTCAAAGCCCAAGCAAATCTTGGGAGCGAAGCCTCCTACAAGAAGCTTTACGCAGAGTCTGTCAACTCCCCAGAAAAATTTTGGGGCCGGCAGGCCACTGAGCAGCTCGTCTGGCGGAAACCCTTTAAAAAGGTGCTCGATTGGAAGCCGCCGCACGCGAAATGGTTCGTCGGCGGCAAGCTGAATGTCTCGGAAAATTGCATTGACCGCCACCTCGGCACCGCCCGTGAAAACAAGGCTGCGCTCATCTTCGAAGGCGAGCCGGGCGATGTCCGCACGATCACCTACAAACAGCTGCATTTTCACGTCTGTCGCTGGGCGAACTATTTTCAAAACATCGGAGTGGGCGAGGGCGACCGCGTTGCCCTTTACCTGCCGATGATCCCGGAAGCAGTGATCGCGATGCTCGCTTGTGCGCGCGTCGGTGCGGTTCACACGGTCATTTTCGGCGGCTTCAGCGCCGAGGCCATCAAGGATCGCATCAACGATTGCCGCGCCAAACTCGTTATCACCGCCGACGGCGGCTGGCGTCGCGGCAAGGTCATCGAACTCAAGGCCAATGTAGACAAAGCCGTCGAGGGCACGCCCACGGTCCAGACCGTCATCGTCGTCAAACGCTGCAACAATCCCGTCACCATGAAAGAGGGCCGCGACGTCTGGTGGCAGGACGCCTGGGACGGCGCGCCAAATACGCACAAAGCGAAGGCCTTCGATTCCGAACACCCGCTCTTCATCCTCTACACGAGCGGCTCCACTGGCAAACCGAAGGGCGTGCTCCACACGAGCGCCGGCTACCTCCTCGGCGCGAAGCTCACCTCGCACTACATTTTCGACCTCAAGGAAACCGACCGCTACTTCTGTTCCGCCGACATCGGCTGGATCACGGGCCACAGCTACGTCGTTTACGGCCTGCTCGCGAACGGCTCGACCGTCTTCCTCTACGAAGGCGCGCCCAACCAGCCCGAGCCCGACCGTTTCTGGCAGATGATCGACCGCCACGGCATCACGATCCTTTACACGGCCCCGACCGCGATCCGTGCCTTCATGCGCTGGGGCGACAATTACGTCCTGCGCCATCGCCTCGATTCGCTGCGCCTCCTCGGTTCCGTCGGTGAACCCATCAATCCCGAGGCGTGGATTTGGTATCACAAAATGATCGGCAAAAAAAAGTGCCCGATCGTCGACACGTGGTGGCAGACCGAGACCGGCGCCATCATGATCGCCCCGATGCCCGGCGTGACCACCTGCGTGCCCGGCTCGGCCACGAGGCCCTTCTTCGGCGTCGCCGCCAAAATCGTGGATGACCACGGCAAGGAAGTCCCGCGCAACACCGGCGGCAAACTCGTCATCACCCAGCCCTGGCCCTCGATGCTCCGCACGCTCTGGGGCGACGACGAGCGCTACAAGAAAGCCTATTGGAGCGAATTCCAAGGCCAGCCCGGCGTTTACTTCACCGGCGATGGCGCGCGCCAGGACAAGGACGGCAACTTCTGGATTGTCGGCCGCATCGACGACGTGCTCAACGTCTCCGGCCACCGCATCGGCACCGCGGAGATCGAGAGCGCGCTCGTCTCTCATCCCGCGGTCGCCGAAGCCGCCGCCGTCGGTCGCCCCGACGAACTGAAGGGCCAGGCCCTCGTCGTCTTCGTCACGCTCAAGAGCGGCCAGACCGCCAGCGACGAACTCAAGGAAGCCCTGCGCAGCCACGTCGGCAAAGAAATCGGCTCGCTCGCGAAGCCCGACACCATCCGCTTCGCCGCCGGATTGCCGAAGACCCGCAGCGGAAAAATCATGCGCCGCATCCTCAAGGAAATCGCCGGCGGCGGCGAGGTGAAGGGCGACACGACCACGCTGGAAGATTTCAGCGTCGTCGCCGCGCTCCAGAGCGAGGATTGAGCGACTCAACCTGAGCCTTTAAGCCGGCTCCCTCCGCCCCGGACCGGCCGGCACCTCGCGTGCCCGCCGGTCTTTTTCGCCACCGGCTGCACGGGGGCGCACTTTCCATTTGCTGCGTCCGAGAGGTTGCCGCTTCATCTTCTCACCCATGACGCCCGCTCGCCGAGTCCGCCGCGCGCCCGCCTTCTCGCTCATCGAACTGCTCGTGGTGATAGCGATCGTCGCGATTCTGTTCAGCCTCACGTTCGGCCTCGTGCGCGGCTCGCGCCAACGCGCCGCTCTCGCCCGCGCCAAGGCTGAACTCTCGACCCTCGTGCAAGCCCTCGAAGCCTACAAACTCCACTACGGCGATTACCCGCAGACCGGAGCCTTGCAGCAGGCAGCCGCCGTCATCGCGGGCGACGTCGCCTCGACGCAGGCGCAGTCCGTCCTCTTCAACGCCCTCACCGGTGTCTTCTCCCCGAAGCAGTTCACCGCGGCTGCTCGGCTCAATGGCCCCGTCTTCATTGATTTCCAGAAATTATCTCTGGAACCGACCGTAAACTACCGCAACAACATCACTCTAGTCGCCATCGCTGCCGGTTCACCGCCGCTAAAACCCGTGATCACCACCAGCTTCCTCGATCCGTGGGGCAACCGTTACCTTTACTATTATAAGATATCGCTCCCCGCTGGCATCGCCGTGGCCAATCCTTGGCGCGCCCCCGCCTACGTGCTCTACTCCGCCGGCCCCGACGGTCTGCAAACCCCACCCACCGCCCTCACTGGCCTTTATACCGGCACCACCCAGACCACCGGCACCAACGCCGACAATCTCTACGCTGACAAACTCCCATGAGCCCTCTTCCTATGCCACCTCCGATCCCGCGCTCGGTCCTTCGCGCTTTCACGCTCATCGAATTACTCACCGTCGTTGCGATTATCGGCATCCTCGCCGCCATCATCGTCCCGACTGCCGGCGGCGCGCGGAAATCCGCCAACAAAGCCAAAGTCCGCGCCCAGTTCAGTGCCTGGACCTCCGCCTTCGAGGCGTTTCGCCAGGAATACGGTTCCTATCCTCAGCTCTCCACGGCTGGCGCGCAGAAACTCGTGAACCCCATCGGCACTTCTACTCAGGCGACCCAGGTGCATCTCTTCCACGACATCCTCACCGGCCGCCGCCGCGATCCCTCGACGGCCTGGCCGACCACGACCAACGGCACGCCGCCGCCGCCGCAGGCGCAAAACACCCGCCGCGTCCAGTTCATCAATTTTACGGATGCCGATTTCGTCACGCAGGCCGATGTCACCGCCGGCCGCAATACCGCCGCCCAGCTCAACTGGATTCGCGATCCCTTCTACAATACCTCCATCGCCTGCGTCACCGATGCCAATCTCAACGGCGTCATCAACGGCAGCGACACCACCGGCGGCTTCCCCCCCGTCACCGCCGCCGACAGCACGACCGTTGTGCGCGTCACCACTGCCACGCTCCCCACCGGCACGACCGGCGGCGTGCACGCCGGCGTCATTTTTTATTCTGCGCCCCCCGGTGCGACCACCGAGGCCGATCTCATCCTCAGTTGGAAATGATCACCCGCCAGCCCGCTCCCCATCGCCGCTGCCGCGCTTCGAGATCGACCGACGTCTCGGCTCCCGCCCGCGCCTTCACGCTCATCGAACTTCTCGTCGTCGTCGGCCTCATCGTCCTCGTGGTCGGCAGCCTCGGCTTCGCGCTCGGCGACAGCAGCGGCCGATCCCTCGCCACCGCCCAACAACAGCTCGCCTCCCTTGTCGGCCAGGCCCGCGCCACCGCCGCCGTTGGCCAGACCGAGACCCGTCTCCTCATCTACGGCAGCCCGCCGCCCCTCGGCGACGCCGGGCGCTTTCTCCGCCAAATTCAGCTCGTGCGCGCCACCCCCCCCGGCTCCACCACTTGGGAACCCGTCGGTCCCGCCCTCACTCTGCCGCGCGGGATTTACCTCGTCCCTCCCAGCACTGCCGGATTCCTCGCCACCCGCGTTGTCTGGCCCGCCAATCCCGCCCCGCGCTCCACCCTCAACCCCGTCTTCAACTACACCCTCACCGTCAACGCCACCCCGCTCGCTCCCGCTTTCGGTCCCGCCTACTGGCTCGCGTTTTTCCCCAACGGCTCGCTCGACGCCACCACCGCGCTCCTCGCCGGCCAGCCCTACCCGAAACTCGTCATCGCCACCGCCACGCCCTCCGCCACCAACACCCCTCTCTTCAACAACCCCGGCGCCGTCCGCGGCCTCCTCATCCGCCCCGCCACCGCCGCCGTCACCTTCGTGAATGACGCCGCCAGCTTCTGACCGCCGTGTCTTTCCCTCAACCTCCGACTCTCAACGCCCCACCTCCGTGCCGTCCCCGGCCCGGCTCCGCCTTCAGCCTGCTCGAAGTCGTCGTTGCCATCGGCATCTTCGCGCTCGGCATCGTGGCGGTGATCGCCCTCTTCGCCCCCGCCGCGAAATCCGTTTCCGCCAACTCCGACACCGAAGCCGCCGCCCGCCTCGCGACCCTGATCTCCGGCGAACTTCAACGCCGCGTCGCCCCCGGCGCCCCGAGCCCTTTCGCATCCGTCGCCGCGCTCCTTAAAAAATCCACCGCCGGCGGGCACCAGCTCACCGCCGACGACGCCAAGCCCGACTACGATATCGCCACCGATCCCCAACTCCTTTTCGCCAGCCGCGACGGCACCAAGATCGGCACCTACGCCGACACCGCGGTCTGGGGCGCGCCCAACTCCAATCGCGAGAAATTTTTTGAGATCGCCCTCATTCGCAACGAATCCCTCTCGCCGCTCACCGATCCTGCCGCCACCAACCCCGCCGATCCCGATGCCACCGCGCTTTTGCTCGCCTACACCGTGCGCATCCGCTGGCCCGCCTTCGTCGCACTCTCCGGCGCCGGTGCGCAACAGGTCGGGGCCAACCCCGCCGGCGCTGTCCGCTTCGACCACAGCTCGAAACTCTCGCTCTTCGTCACCGGCGTCGTGTCCCGCTGAACCCTCCGATGCTGTCTTCCGCCCCACACGCCTCCGCCCGCCGCGCCACGACGCGCACGCCGGCCGCACTTCGTCCGCTCCGCTCCGGCCCCGTCCGCCGTGGCCGTGAGACAGGTGGTTTCACTCTCCTCGAAATCCTCGTCGCCGCCGCCATCACCGCGCTTCTCGCCGGTTTCATGGCGGTCGTCATCGGTGACGTCGCCGGCTTCTGGTCCCGCACCTCCGGTCGACTCGCCACCGAAGCCCAGGCCCGCCTCGTCCTCGACCAACTCGAGCTCGACCTCTCCTCCGCGAGCTACGCCGACGACGGGAAAACCTATCTCGCCGTCACCGTGCAACCCGTCACCACGACCGTTCCCGGCTGGCTCTCCAACGACCAAAACCCCGCTCGCGCCAAGCCTGCCGCCCTCTCGCTCTTCATGACTGCGCCCAACCTCGCCGACGACCGCAACCGCTTCGGCGTCGCCGGCACCTGGCTGCGCTTCTTCACTACCGCGCGAGGCACCAACCAAAACGCCGCCACCGCTCCCTTCGCCGTCAACGCCTCCGCCCCCGTCGCCGTGGGCTATCAGATCGTGCGCCGCGTCATCTCCACCAGCGCCAGCGCCAGC
>JACMRG010000077.1 GCA_014376585.1 Opitutaceae bacterium
GTCCCAGTGCCTGTCACTCAGGACGAACCTTATCGCTTGTTTCCCAACATTATGTGAACATATCATCAGCCTCGTTGCAAGCACTCAGTATCGGAATTTAAAATACTTCTCGCCCAGTTTATTTCGAAGACACGGCCTAAATTAATGTGATGAAAAAACAGATCAAGACAAACTTAAATAATCGTCGCGCATGCGATTTACGCGTTTTTTTAAAGCCCCGAGCAGTCATTTCTGTGATCTCAGCGTGCTTAGTTGGCTACCTGATCGTTGGATTCGGGGTCTTCCTTTTCGTTAAATATCAGCGCGGTATCGCAGGAGTTCGCTACCGTGATATTTGCCTGCCGACGCGCTGGTCAAATTACCGCGTTGCACGCGGCGAGTATTACATAATCCAAGCACAGGCTTTGCTCGCCCAGGGTTCTTACCAAGAGGCACTTCCTCTGCTCAGACTCGGCCTGCATTCCGCTCCCAGCCATCGCCGAGCTCGTCTAGCCCTCGCTCAACTTTATTTGGACTTTCGACGGCCAGACCTCGCTCGGACATGTCTTCAAGACGGACTCCACCTCCATCAAAGTGACCCCGACTACCTCAGCTCCTACCTCAATTTTCTATTTAATCGTCAGCAAGATGGCCGCGTCTTGGCAATTTGTCGCGAGCTCTTGCCCCTTGCGCCCGCTCCCACGGTGCGAGACCGATTGCTCGCTCTGGCCGCCGCCACTGCCTGCTATAACTCTGGCAACTACGATCAAGCAGAGGATTACATCCGCATCGCCGATCTTCAACATCAGCGCGAAGGACGCCTTCTCTCACTCAAAATCGATTGGGATCGAGGATACCACGCGCTCGCACTGCTCGACCTTCGGGCCTTCGCGAACGAACACCCCGACGATCCCGAAGTTTACGCCGAATTGAACGCTCGCCTGCGCGCTTCTGACCAAAGCGAAGAGGCGCGCCGCCTTAGCGTTGGATTTCAGATAGCCCACCCCATGCTCGCCCGCCCGCGGATCGATCTGCTGCGCGCCTATCTCGAAATCGGTGAGCGCTCCCGGGCCGCCCAAGAAATCGACGCGCTTATCCGTGATTTTCCCAATGACTCCAATGCCCTGCTCACCCTCGCCGACTACGCCGCCAACTCCGGTGACGCTGCCTTGGCAACCCGCATCTACGATCACGCCCGGTCCCATCGGCTTGAAACTGCCGCACTCGCTTTTCTCATGGTCGAGGCCCATCTCGTTGGTCGCGATTTCGCGACGGCCCTCTCTTTGACGCGCACCCTGCTCTCCGCTCATCCCGACCGGGAGCAGTCCCACCGCCCCCTTTTCAACAGCCTTCAGGCCATCGCCCACTACGGCTTGGGTGACCGCGAGTCCGGCGATCTTTTTCTCGCAAATTTCCTGACGAGCCCCACCTCACGCGCTGAAAACCTCCTCGCCATCGCCGATCGCCTTCTCTCCGTATCTGCAACCGATTCCGCCCTACGTCTCCTGACCAAAGCCATTGACGCCGATCCTTTAAATCAAGCCGCACTCGCCCGCCTGGTCTCACTGGAACTCAATCTCCACCGCACGGACAAAATCGCGCCTCACTTACGACAGCTCCTCACGATGCGCCGGCCCTCGCCCGACATCTTGCGCGTCGCCCTTCACGAACTCGGGAGCAACACCTCCTCCGTCACTCCAGACCCCACACCGCTTCTCGCCGAAATCCGCGCGCACCTTGCCGCCGCGGACTCACGTATTCGCATCCCCCGATAGACTTTCCAACTTCTCGGCTGCACCCTCTACCGCGTCGCCACGCCCATCTCAGCCAGCAACCGCTCATTCTGTGCCCGCGTCCCCACCGTCACGCGCACCCATTCCGGCAGACCATAAACCTTGACCGGCCGGACGATTACGCCGCGCGCCTGCAAAGCCCCGAACACCCGCGCTCCGTCGCCCACCTTCACCAGCATGAAGTTCGCCACGCTCGGCACCCACTCCAGTCCCAGCTCGCGCAACCCTCCCTCGATCTGCGCCAGCCCCGCCCGATTCTCCCTCGCGCACTTCTCCGTAAACTCAAGGTCATCGAGCGCCGCCACCGCCGCCGCCTGCGCGATCGCGTTCACGTTGAACGGCTGTCGCACCCGGTTCAGCAGCCGCACTAACTCAGTCCCCGCGTAGCCATAGCCCACGCGCAACGACGCCAGTCCGTAAATCTTCGAAAACGTCCGCAGCCCGATCACCTTCCGCCCCTCCGTGATCAACGGCCGCAGATCCATCGCCATCTCCGGCGCCAGATACTCCGCATACGCTTCGTCGAAGATCGTGACCACGTGCTCCGGCAACGCCCGCGCCCACGCCGTCAACTCCGCCGCCCCGTTCGCCGTGCCCGTCGGATTGTTCGGACTCGCGACAAAAACCAATTTCGTGCGCGGCGTGATCGCCCGCGTCATCGCATCGAGATCGTGCCTCCAATCCTTCAGCGGAACTTCGACGACCTTCGCGCCGAACAACAACGTCACCAATTTATACACCACAAACGACGGCCCGCCAAAAACCACCTCGTCGCCCGCGCCGAGAAAAACGTGTCCCAGCAGCTCGATGATTTCATTCGAGCCGTTCCCCACCACATACTGATCCGCGCCCAGTCCGTGCACCGCCGCCAGCTTCTGCCGCAGCGCAAAACACCCGCCGTCCGGATACAGTTCTCCGTGCTCCAGCGCCGCCTTCGCCGCCACCACCGCTTTCGGCGACGGCCCCCAAGGATTTTCGTTCGACGCCAGCTTGATGATCGTCGCCGGATCGAGCCCCAGCTCCCGCGCCACATCTTCGATGGGCTTGCCCGGTTCATAGATGGGCTGCGTGAGCACCGACGGTTTTACTAACGCCTCGAGTTTCATCCCCTCACACGAACACGATTCGACACCACCGCGAAAGCCCTAAATCTCCGCCCCATGCACCTCTTCCTGCGCCGCCTCGGCCTCGTCCCGCTCCTGCTGCTCGGCCTCTTTCAACTCCCCTATCTCCGCGCTCAACCTGCCTCCACCTCCACTTCCACCCGCCCACCCCTCCTGGAAACCGGCGAGCTCAACGGCGCCAAGTTCACCCTCGCCCGCCCCGCCGGGCCCGTGGTGTGCAACCGCCAGCTCCTCCTCATCGCCCACGGCTACCGCGACGCCAAAGCCCCCCTCGTCGCCGACCTCTTCCCCGACCAACTCGCCCACCAAACCCTCCTCGCCGAAGGCTGGATCGTCGCCAAAACCAGCTACCGTCGCAACGGCCTCATTATCGCCGACGGCCTCGCCGACCTCGACGCCCTCCGCGCCCACATCGCCGAAACCCACGGCGTCCCCACCCGCGTCGTCCTAGAAGGCGAATCCATGGGCGGCCTCATCGTCACCCTCGCCGCGGAACGCGCTCCCGCCCTCTACGCCGGCGGCATCGGCATCGGCGCCGCCCTTTCCATCAAAGAACCCGCTTCCACGCTCGCGCCCTCCTCTCAGCCCAAAATCCCTCTCCTCTTCCTCACCAACCAAAGCGAACTCGACGGCCCCGCCGCCTACGTCGCCACCTCCGCCGCCCACACCGCGCCCACCCTCCGCCCCGTTCTTTTCCGCGTCGCCCGCGACGGCCACGTCAACGTCAACCAACGCGAACGCCTCGTCGCCCTCCGCGCCCTCACCACCTGGCTCGACTCCGGCCGCGACCACCTCCCCGCCCCTGCCTCCGGCGCGCCCGCCTACGACGCCACCGTCGTCCCCGCCCCCGTTCCGTCTCAAATCACTCGCGACCCCGACGACCGCGGCTTCACCGCCCGCATCACGGAAATTTCCTCCATCTACGGCAACGTCTTCCTCAACGCCCAGCCTGCCGACTTCGCCGCCGCCGGCATCGACCCTGCCACTTGGTTTCAGCTCACCGCTCACGGCCAGACCTACCGCACGTTTTACGGCACTGACTTCAGCAGCGTGAAACGCGGCGAATGGGTCGTCTTCCCCAACGCCGACGGCTACTTCTGGCTCTCCCGCAACTGGGAAAACGCCGCCACCACCGCCCACCTCAATCTCGGCGACCCCGTCTCCATCCACCGCCCCGACCCGCAGTAGGGAGCACTTCGAACCGCCCGTCTCCGCTCACTCCGATCCCGAGTTCTCCGCTCTCAACGCTCCTGCTTCCGACTCGGAATCCGCACCCACGGCATCCCTGCCGCCTCCGCCGCCAGCATCCCAGGTTCCGCGTCCTCAAACACCAGGCATCGCGTCGGCTCGACGCCCATTAATTTCGCTGCCAGCAAAAACATATCCGGCGCCGGCTTTCCCCGCGTCGGCCCCACCTCGTCCGCCGATACCACCACAGGAAAAAGCGCCGTCAACCCCGTCGCCTTCAACGAACGCTCCACAATGTCCCGCGGCCCGCCCGAAGCGATCGCCACCGGCCGCAACTGCGCGACCCGCCGCGCGATTTCCACGACCGGCGCGATGATCTTCACCGCCGACAACCCTGCGGCGAACAGCGCCTCCTTCTCGTGGAAAATCCGCTCTACATCCACCTGGAGCCCGTAATGCAGCCCGATCAACTCCGCCACCCGCCGCGTCGGCACCCCGCCCAACGAATAGAAAAGATCCTCGCTCAGCTTCTCCTGGAGCCCCGCCCGCCGCATCGTCTCGTCCCATGCCACATAGTGGACCGGCATCGAGTCGATCAACGTGCCATCCAGATCAAAAATGTAGCCGGCGAAATCACCTGCGGGAATGTCCAGTTTCATGCTTGAGCCGTCACCCTCGCCGCCCCTCGCCCACTTTCAACCTTCAACTTATTTTTCAATCCCGGCCCGAAACTTTGCTCCGCCGTTCCAACAGCAAGGTATCTCGCCACTCGCCCGCGCGCGGCCCGAAATCCGGCATTTTTCCCACCCGCCCACGCCGTCCCACCAACCTAACCCCCCTCGCGCCGTCGCGCGCCACGCCCGCGCACGCCATCAATTTCCCGTCGCAAAAATCCGCCCATGTCCCCGGTGCCCGCCCCGCAAACGTCGCGTGCCCCGTCGCAATCCCCTCCGCATAAATCGCCGCCACCGCCGGCCAGTCCGCCTCCCTCACCGCCTCGATTTGGACTTTCAAGGAGCCGCACTCAACCGCCGCTTCCAACGCAGGGCTAGCGTCACCAAAGCGATCAGTGCCGGCACTTCCACCAACGGCCCCACCACCGCCGCAAAGGCCGCCCCCGACCTCAGCCCAAACACCCCCACCGCCACCGCGATGGCCAACTCGAAATTATTTCCCGCCGCCGTAAACGCCAACGTCGCCGCCTTCGCGTAGTCCGCCCCCGCTTTAACGCTCATCCAAAACGTCGTCGTAAACATAATCGCGAAATAAACCGCCAGCGGCCCCGCGATTCGCAGCACGTCAAGCGGCCGCGCCAACACCTGCTCTCCTTGCAGGCTAAACATCACCACTATCGTGAACAGCAGCGCACCCAACGTCACCGGGCTGATCGCCGGCAGAAACTTCCCGTCAAACCAGGCCACCCGCGCTCCTCGTCGCAGCGCCACCCGTGTCAGCCAGCCTGCGAAAAATGGAATCCCGAGATAAATAAAAACACTCCCCGCGATGCTCCCCACTGTGATCGCCGAAAGATCGAGCACGCCGAGATCCACCCCCACCAGCGGCGGCAGCACCTTCAGGAAAAACCACGCCAGCGGCGCAAACGCGAACACCTGAAACAGCGCATTCGCCGCTACCAGTCCCGCGCAATACTCCCGGCTCCCGCCCGCGAGATCGTTCCACACGATCACCATCGCGATACACCGCGCGATGCCCACCAGCACCAACCCGGCGAAATACTCCGGCCGGTCGCGCAAAAAAATCACCGCCAGCGCAAACATCATTCCCGGCCCGACCACCCAGTTCTGGAAAAGTGAGAGCCCGAGCACGCGTTTGTTGCGAAACACGTCTGCCAGCTCCTCGTAGCGCACCTTCGCGAGCGGCGGATACATCATCAGAACCAGCCCCACCGCGATCGGGATCGACGTCGTTCCCACGCTCCAGCTCGCGAGCCCCTCCGCCAACCCCGGCGCAAATCTCCCCAACGCCACGCCCAAGCCCATGGCCAGAAAAATCCAGAGCGTGAGATAGCGGTCGAGAAACGAGAGTTCCTTGGTCAGCGAAGCGTCGGACATAGGAGAATTTCCCGCAGCCGCCGCGCTCAACCGCGCCGTGACTTGAGCGCATCGCGTCGCCCATCGGCGTAGGCGGTAAACGTCCGCCTGATCTCGTTGCGCACGCGCCGAAAAACCTCGCGCAACTCCTCCTCCGTGCCTTTCGCGTGCGCGGGGTCGTCGAACGGCCAGTGGTGGCGGCTCACTTGACCCGGAAAGATGGGACACGCCTGGTCCGCATGTCCGCAGACCGTGATCACCGTCTCCACGTCACGGTCCAGAAACTCGCTCATGTGCTTTGATCGGTGTCCCGAGATATCGATGCCAATCTCCTCCATCACCTTGACGGCCATCGGATGCACATAACCCGCCGGCTTGGAGCCCGCACTCACCACCTCAAATAAATCGCCGGCGGCCGCCCGCAGCAACCCCTCGGCGAGGTGGCTGCGGCAGGAGTTGCCCGTGCAGAGAATGAGCACGGTCGGTTTGGTTTCAATGGAAGCGGGCATGATGGGAATCATTGGAAATTAGCAGCAGCCCGCGCCCACGCCGCCCATCCGTGCCGACGGCACACAGAGTTCCTTCGCCAGACAATCGGTATGCTTGCCCCCGAGCCGCACGACGAAACGGTCCTCCTCGCGCTCCACCGCGACGACTTTGAACTGGATCACGTTGCACGCCTCATACTCCAGCTCCACCGGCAGATCTCCCGCGCCCAGCACCGCCGCGCCATGATCAAAAGCCTTCAACAACTTCCCCGCCGTGATCCGATGCTCCTTATCCTCGCCCACCCAAGTCTGCAAAAGGCAGGTGACCGTCCGACGCACCGTGCCGCCGCAGTCCACAAAATCTTTCTGCACGCGTCCGACTTCCGTCACATGGAAATGCGCCTCAAACGGATTGCCGTCCGGCCAAAGCACGGTCAGCGGCAGCGTCGGCGCCGCCTCCAGCGCCCGGCGCAGCTCCGAGACGGTCATGGCCGGTGAATCTTGCGCGGTTGGCGCACATCCACCGGACCCGCCGGTGTTTTCATATGATGAATTGGCTTCTTGGTTCATAAATTCTTCGGAGAGAGTCCCCGCCCTCAGCACCGACATTGGCCCGGCGCATTCTCCGGTTCTCCCGCCCGCACCCACGCGCACGCCGGCTCGATTTTCTTCAACCGTGCAAAATCGCGCTTAAACACGGGATCCTCCTGCGCGCAGTCCCGCAGACACGCCAAATTCGCCACCAACTCACGCGATGGTTTCGCCGGCAGTTCGTAGATCACCCAATTCCCCTGCCGCTCGCACTCCACCAGACCGCGCGCCCGCAGGTAAGCCAGATGCTTGGAAATCTTCACCTGCGGTTCAGCCAGCACCGTTTGAAAGTGGCAAACGCACAGCGGCCCCTGCGAAAGCACGTTGAGCAGCCGCAACCGCGTCTGGTCGCAGAAACATTCGTAAATCTTGATCAAGTCCACGCTGAAACCATATGCTTATTACGGAATATCAATCAAGACCGATCTATTTTGGTTAACGGAGGAGGGACGCAAAAAAGGCCGGACCGCGCCGGCCTTCGCATTCAATGAGGCAACGAGACTGCTTACCGCCGCACGCCGCGATGCAACCGGCTCACCGGCTTGGCCGCGGCGGCCGCGACTTCCGCCTGCGCCTTCTCGTCGAACAACGCCGAGTAGATGTAAGGGAAGCCCTCGATCTTTTTCCGCTCGATGGCCATGCCGGTGAACCGCTCGATGCTGCGCGCATCGCGCACATCTTCTTCGGTCACGAGCGTGAACGCATCGCCGCTCGCCTGCGCCCGGCCCGTGCGACCGATGCGGTGCACGTAGTCTTCCGCGTTCTCCGGCACGTCATAGTTGATCACGTGCGAGACGCCCGCGATGTCCAACCCGCGCGCCGCGATATCCGTTGCGACGAGCACTTCAAACTTGCCCGACTTGAAACCTTCCAGCGCCTCGATGCGCTCGCGTTGGCTGCGATCCGAGTGCAGCACGCCCACCGTATGGCCCTTGCGTTGCAGGCGGTCAGCAATCCGGTCCGAGCCCATGCGCGTGCGGGCGAAAATGATCACGCTCTTGAAGTCCGTCTGTTCCAGCAGCAGCTGCAGCAGCTCAAATTTCTGCGACGCCACCACGGGATAGAACGCGTGCGCGATCGTCTCCGCCACCGGGCGCTGGCGCCCGATCTCGACGCGCGCCGGATCCTTCAACGCCCAGCTCGCGAGCGATGCGATTTCCGGCGGGACCGTCGCCGTGAAAAACAACGTCTGCCGGGTGTTCGGCGTCTTCTGCACGATGCGCTTTACGTCCGGCAGGAAACCCATGTCCAACATGCGGTCCACCTCGTCGAGCACGAGGATGTCCACATCGGCCAGAGACACATTACCCTGTTCCATGTGGTCCAGCAAACGACCCGGGGTCGCCGCTAAAATATCAATGCCACCGCGCAGGTCTTCGAGCTGTTTTCCATAACCCACGCCGCCGTAAACGATCGTCACGCGCAGATCGGTAAACTTCGAAAATTTCTGGAATGCCTCCTCCACCTGCAGCGCCAGCTCGCGCGTCGGCTCGAGAATCAGGCACCGCAGCTTTCCGTGCGTGCCGAGTTTCTGGATGATCGGCAGCGCAAACGCCGCCGTCTTGCCCGTGCCCGTCTGCGCCGAGCCGATCAAATCGCGGCCCGACAACACCACCGGAATCGCCTGCGCCTGGATCGGCGTCGGCTCCACGTAACCCATCTCTTGCACGCCAAACGCCAGCGCGTCCGACAGCCCCAACTTGGTGAATGCCGTGTCCATCTTCGGCACATCCACCGGAATGGCCGGCTTGATCGAAGCCGCGCGCGGATGGTCGTAAGTCTTGTCCGTCGCCGGACGTTCCCGCGGCTCACGCGGTCCCCGGCCTCCACTCTGAAAATCATTCCTGCGACCCTCGCCACGTCCCTCGCCCCTAACGCCACCGGCACCGCGCCCCGAACGCTCGCCGCTCCGCGGACGAAACTCGCGCCCCTGCTCACCGCGGGCGCCTTGACCCTGACCACCGCGCCCTGCACCGCCTCCCTCACCACCGCCACGGCCTTCGCTCGAACCACGCCCGTGACCCTGACCTTGCCCGCGCCGCGCATCCTCACCCTGACGCCGCCCATCGTGCTCCCGCAGAGCCGTGGATTTGGCGGACGCCGACGCGGCGGAAGAGGACGGAGCAGGTTTTGCCGGAGCGATTTTTTCGCGCAACTTCGCGAGGAATTTTCTGATCATATGAAAAAATTAAAATGCCGAAATTCTCGCAAACAGCCCGCTTTGCAACCCCGGAGATGCCACGCGCCGCCTCCGTCCCGCCTAAAATCCGTTTGACACACACCGATAAGTAACATTGTTTGTTACATAAATCAATGACCGGAAACTCCCGCTTTGCCGTCAGCGTGCACATCCTCGCCTATCTGGCCTACCGCCATGGCGCTGCCGTGCCCTCTGCTGAGATCGCCGGGAGCGTCTCCACTCACCCCGTCGTCATCCGCCGCCTTCTTTCCTCCCTTCTCAAAGCCCGGCTCGTCAACGCCCAGAAGGGCGCCACCGGCGGCTTCTCCCTGGCCAGCGCTCCACAAAATATCTCGCTGCTCGACATCTATCGCGCTGTCGAACCCGACCCCAAGCACGGTCTCCGCACCTTCACGCCCAACCCAAAGTGCCCAGTTGGCGCCAAGATCGAGACCATCATCCACGGCGTCTTCTTCAAAGCCCAGGCCAGCATGGAAGCCGAACTCGCCCGCGTCACCCTCGCCGCCATCGACCAAGAGCTCCACTCCGTATGTCCCGGTAAAAAGTAACCTTTTTTTTGAACCTTTTTGTAACTAAAATGGTTACTAAATTAACAACGACACCCCGTCTCACCCGTCTGCCAAAAACTAAATCCATCGTCACCATGAACGCCGCCACCCTGCTCCATCTCGACGCCAGCCCTCGCGGCGCCCGCTCTCATAGCCGCCAGCTCGGCCGCGAATTCGTCGCCACCTGGCAGGCCAGCCATCCCACGGGCCTCGTCGTCATTCGCGACCTCGCAGCCACGCCGCCGCCCTTCGTCAGCGAGCCCTGGGTCGAGGGCGCCTTCACCCCGCCCGCCGGCCATTCGCCCGCCGCTCAAGCTGCGATGACCATCTCCAACGCCTACGTGGACGAACTCCTCGCCGCTACCGAGATCGTCATCACCACGCCCCTTTACAACCTCTCCATTCCCGCCGTCCTCAAAGCTTGGATCGACCAGATCGTGCGCTTCGGTCGCACCTTCGAAAAAGCTCCCCAAGGCTTCAACGGCCTCGTCACCGGGAAAAAAGTCCGCGTCCTCGTCGCCAGCGGCAGCGATTTCCGTCCCGCCATGTCCGGCGGCGGCTACAATTTCCTGGAGCCCTACCTCCGCGCTGTCCTCGGCTTCATCGGCCTCACCGAGGTCGAGTTTGTTTACGCTCACAGCCTGAGCCAGAGCCCCGACGTCAGCGCCGAGGCCATTACCGCCGCCATCGCCGCCTCGCGCAAACTCGCCGCCGCGTGATCCCGACCCTCCAACTCACCTCAATCCACCTGCGCGTGCGCGACCTCGCGCGCAGCCTCGATTTCTACACCCGCCAGCTCGGCTTCGTCGTCCTCACCGCCGATGCCACCGCCGCCACGCTCGCAACGGCCCCCGGTTCCCCCGGCCTCCTCCAACTCGCCGCCGCGCCGTCCGCTCCCATCGCGTCCGCCGACGCCGCCGGCCTCTTCCACGCCGCGTTGCTCTTCCCGAATCGCGCCGCCCTCGGCCGCTGGCTCCGCCGCGCCGCCGATCTCGGTGTCGCGTTCGACGGTTTCTCCGACCACGGGGTGAGCGAGGCGATTTATTTCAACGACGCCGACGGCAACGGTCTTGAGTTCTACTCCGACCGTCCCCGCGACCAATGGCCCAAAACCGACGGAGACAACCTCGCCATGTTCACCCGTCCGCTCGACCTGCCCGGCCTGCTCGCCGCCGCTGCGGACGCTCCCGTGAACGCCGACGCTCCGCCCCTCGCCGACGCCCGCTGGGGCCATCTGCACCTGCGCGTGACCGAACTCGACCGCGCCCAGGAATTCTACGACCGCACACTTGGCACACGCCTCATGGTGAGCCTCGGCGACAGCGCCCGCTTTCTAGCCGCCGACGGCTACCATCACCACCTCGGCCTCAATACATGGACACGCTCCCGTCGCGCCCAACCCCCCGGCGCGCTTGGCCTCGCCTCCGCCACCTTCGCCCTCCGCGGCACCGGGGCCCCGCAAACGCTACACGACCCCGACGGCATCGCTCTGCACATCACGGACTGGACCTGAGTTCTATCCCGCGCGCTTTCTTCACCGACGTTCGCGCAAAATCCGTCCGGCTTCGCGCTTGGCACGCCGCGCCCCGCGCTCATTCATAGCGCCACGCCTCGCCATGAAACCGGAAATCCACTGGCTCGCCCGCCTCGCTGTTGATCAGAACCTCCTCCGGCCCGACCAGTGTCGCCGCCTGCGCAACGCCTTCGGCCCCGACGCCGATTTCATGGACTTCGCCCAGAAGCTCATCGACGACGGCCTCGTCACCGACGTGGCCCTGCTCGAAAAACTCGCCGGCCTCGCCGTCACCAAAGCCCAGAAAGGTCCGCCTGCTTCCGACCCTTTCGAAGAAGAAGACATTCCCTCCGCCCCTCCGTCGCTCTCCCCCGCCGCCCACCCCTCGGTCGCCCCCTCCTGCGACGCATTCGGCGCACCGATCACCGACGCCGCTCACGGCGGCGCCACGACCGCCGGCCTCGCCCCTAGGTTCGCCTTTGAAACGATCGCCACACTCGACGACGCCGGCCTCACCTCCGCGCTCCGCGGCCTCCTTTGCGAAACCGCCGCCTATGGCGCCAGCGACCTCCACCTCTCCACCGGTGCCCGCCCCTTCGTCCGCAAAAACCGCGCCTTCTCCTTTCTGAGCGACCACCCGCTCACGCCCACCGACGCCCTTCGCCTCAACACCGTCCTCCTCTCCGCCGGCCAGAAAAAAACTTTCCTCGACCGCAAGGACTACGACTACGCCCTGGCCCTCAGCGCCACCGACCGCTACCGCGTGAACCTCATGTTTCACAAAAACGGCGCCGCCGGTTCCTACCGCATGGTCCCGGAAAAAGTCCGCAGCCTCAGAGACCTCGGCTTCGCCTCGCACATCGAGACGCTGAAAAAACTCCTCACCTACCACAACGGCCTCATCCTCATCACCGGCCCCGTCGGCTCCGGGAAAACCACCACGCTCGCCTCCATGGTGGACTACCTCAACACCACCCGCACCGATCACATCATCACCGTCGAGGACCCCATCGAGGTCGTCCAACCCGCCAAGGGCTGCAACGTCTCTCAACGCGAAGTCGGCGCGCACACCAAATCCTTTTTCACCGCGCTCAAAGGCGCCCTCCGCGAAGACCCCGACATCATCGTCATCGGCGAACTCCGCGACCTCGAGACCATCGAGATGGCCGTCAGCGCCGCCGAGACCGGCCATCTGGTCATCGGCACCATGCACACGAGCGACGCCGCCACGACCCTCACGCGCCTTCTCGATGTCTTCCCGCCCGCCCAGCAGACGCAGATCCGCTCCAGCGTCGCCGAGAGCCTCCGCGGCGTCGTCTGCCAGCGCCTCCTCCCCGCCGCGACGGGCGGCGGCCTCGTCCTCGCCTGCGAGATTCTCGTCAACAACGTCGCCATCTCCAACCTCATCCGCGAAGGCAAATCCCAAGGCATCCGCAACGCCATGGAGACCGGCATGAAGGAAGGCATGTGCCTCATGGATAATGTCGTTTTCGGCCTCTTCAATAACCACGACATCACCAGCCAGACCGCCCTCGCCAACATCTCCAACCGCGTCCTCCGCGCGAAGATCACGTGAAGCCCGCGCCCCGCAACGTCACTCCGGCCGTCGTTCACGCCGCCACCGTCGTCGAGGCGCACCACAAAGCCCGCCGCGTCGTCCTCGGCCATTTCTTCTTCTTCCTCTTCTGCGTCGTGCTCGCGCTCATCGCCCGCCGCTTTCTGAAATTCCCGCCGCAGCTCTCGTGGGTCGTATTCGCCATCTTCGGCCTCGTCTTCGCCGGCGACCTCTGCCGCCTCGCCTACCGCAACTTCCAATTGCAACGCCTCCGCGCCGCCTCATCTTCTCCCTCATGAACCTGACCCGCGAAACCGAACTGCTGGGCCGCATCACCAGCAACCCCGCGATTCTCGGCGGCAAACCCGTCATTCGAGGCCTCCGTTTCTCCGTCCAGCAACTCGTTACCGCCGTCGCGGCCGGCGTCCCCGAGACCGACCTCCTCGCCGACTTCCCCTTCTTGGAGCCCGACGATATCCGCGCCGCCTTGCTCTACGCCGCCAAACGCGTCGCCGAAGAAGAGGTCTGGCCCGTGCTGGTGGCGTGAAAATCTTGGTCGATGCCGGCGTCGGCAAACTCACCGAAGAGTGGCTCGCCGACGCCGGCCACGATGTCGTGACGATCCGCACCCTCGACCCCCGCATGACCGATGAGGCCATCTTGGAACTTGCCGTCGCTGCCGACCGTTTCGTGATCACCATGGACAAAGATTTCGGGGAACTCGTCTTTCGGAGCGCCCGCGTTCATGCTGGCGTGATCCTGCTCCGGCTCGACGATGCCACCGGCCTTCAACGGCGCGCTGCCGTGGCGGAAATTTTCACCCACCACCTCGACCGACTGCCCGGCCGCTTTTGTGTTTTCCAAAAGGGCCGCCTCCGCACCCGCACCTAAAAACCATGGCCGCCATCGACGCCCTCCTCAAAACCATGCTCGAAAAGGGCGGTTCTGACCTGCACCTCACGGTCGGCCTCCCGCCCAAAGCCCGCATCTCCGGCGCCCTCCAGGCCATCGGCACCACCCCGCTCGATGCCACCGGCATGGAAACACTGCTTAAGGAAATCTGTCCGCCCAAACGCTGGACCGAGTTCCTCGAGCGCCGCGACCTCGACCTCGCCCACGAGATCCCCGGCCTCGCCCGTTTCCGCGCCAACTTCCTCTGCAATCACTGGGGCCAGGCCGCCGTCCTCCGCCAAATTCCGGCGAAGATCATGTCGTTCGAGGACCTCAAACTCCCCGAGGCCCTCAAAAAACTCTGCCACCTCAACGAAGGCCTCGTCGTCGTCACCGGCCCCACCGGCTCCGGTAAATCGACCACGCTCGCCGCGATGATCGACTACATTAATTCGAACCTCACGAAGCACATCATCACCATCGAGGACCCCATAGAATTCGTTCACCCCGTCAAAAAATCCGTTATCGTCCACCGCGAGGTCGGCGAACACACCGAATCCTTCGGCGCCGCGCTCAAAGGCGCCATGCGCCACGACCCCGACATCCTCCTCGTCGGCGAAATGCGAGAACTCGAAACCATCAAGCTCGCCCTCGGCTGCGCCTCCATGGGCATGCTCGTCTTCGGCACGCTCCACACCAACAACGCCCCGAAGACCGTCGATCGCATCATCAACGCCTTCCCCGCCGACGAACAAAACCAAGTCCGCGTCATGCTCGCCGGCTGTCTCGCGGGCGTCGTCGCCCAGCTCCTCTGCAAACGCGTTCCGAAGGGCCGCTGCGCCGTCCACGAAATCCTTCTCACCCACGAAGCCCTGCCCAACACCATCCGCAGCGGGCAGATCGCCAACATCCGCGGCATCATCGAGAGCGGCAGCACCGAAGGCATGATCACGATGGACAACAGCCTCATGAACCGCGTGAAGGACGGCACCGTCGAAGCGAAGGAAGCCTACATGAAAGCCGCCAATAAAGCCCTCTTCGCCCCGCTCCTAAAACCCGGCGACCTCACCGAGGGCCACTGAGTTTTTGATCAAACCTTCTTAATCTTCCAGCCCGTGTCCATCATCGCGCGCGTGTAGGGCTGCGGCACGACCCCCTCGGAAGCGAACACGTAGAGTGCACAGCGATAGACGTGGCTCGCGAGGCCCATGACAAATCCGTAAAGCATCATCGCCACGACGAACAAGCCGCCCATCGCCACCGCCAGCGGCACTTGTTGGAGGACCGCGATCGTGACGGCTTCAATCACACCAAACACGATCACGAAGAACATGAAGGCCAGACCGACCGCCTGCATCCCGACAAAACCCACCAGCGATTCGCCCCAAGTCGCCTTCAGCGTGAGCGCCGAGGCGCGCAGCACGGTGAAGGGATTTTTCTCGTCATGCCGGACAATCACGGGAATCGCAAACACCGAGGCCACGCTCCACGCGATGCCGATCAGGCCCATGGTGATCTTCCCGAACCAGCCCAACCGATCCTCGATCCAGCGGATGA
>JACMRG010000078.1 GCA_014376585.1 Opitutaceae bacterium
AGATTTTTGCCTTGGCTGGCGAGGAGAGTGCGGAGGGCGTCGAGGTCGTCGTGGTCCTCTTGACGGACTTGGTCGAGGCGGCGGTAGGTGATGCGGTAGGCGGTTTCCAGGCCTTTGTGTTTGCGCAGGGGGTCGCGGGCGGCGGTGCGGGCGGGCGATTTGCGTTGGTTGCGCGGGTCGGAGGGTAGGGGCGGGCGCGCGAAGGGGTAGGGCTCGCCGAGGAGGACGGCGGCGGATTTTTCCAAGTCGTGGATGCGCACGAACAGCTCCTCGCGTTGGAGGAGAAGGGTGTTGATTTGGATCTGTTGATCGGCGCGCATCAGATTCGGAGTGAGGTCACCACAAAACACACGAAATACACGAAAGTCGGAGGACGGAGGGTTTCGGCGAGGTGCCCACGGAACACACGGAAGAGGGATAGGGCGGAGGAATCAGGATTTGGTGGGCGTTTCGTCGGTGTCGTCTTCGGAGGTGGGGGTATCGTCGGTGGCGGGGCGGGCGGGTTTTTTGGCGGGGATGCCGCGGGTGACGATCTCGGCTTTGGGGTCGAAGCCGGCGACGGGGAGGGGCGGCTGCGGGAAAGGATAGACACCGGGTTCGCCGACGACGGTTTCTATTTGGGTCTCGAGGGCGGCGATTTTTTCGTAGGCGGCTTGGCGCTCGACGATGAGGGCGTCGATTTTTACGCGGGCATCGAGCGCGGCGCGGATGACTTCGGCTTCGGCGCCGAGGACGATTTCGCGGAAGGTGAGGGTGGTCGGTTTTTTGGCCATGGTGGGTTACTGCCAGAAGAGGCTTTTGAGTTGGTTGAAAAGTTTGGGCGCGGGCGGCGGGGCGTGGCGCGGGGCGAGAGGAGCAGTTGAAAGCTGAGAGTTGAGAGCTGAGAGCTCGGAAGCGGATCGCGTTATGGGATCGGGACTGGGAATAGAGGGCGAAGGTGCTTTGGGCGCGCTGCGGGCGGCCGTGGCGCGAGCGGCGCGGATTTCCTCGGCGGCGGTGGCGACTTCGGCGGACGGATCGGTGAGGAGACTGGCCACGAGTTCGCCGGACGCTTGCGCGTGACGTAGGGCTGCGAGCCTGACGACGGCGGCGGGGTCGCGGGCGAAGTCGTAGAGGTCGGCGCGGCGCCACGGGTGACTCGCGACGGCGAGGGCGCGGATGGTCGGGAGCGAATCGGCGAGGAGGCGGCGCGCGAGGGTGGGATCGGTGAGCGCGGCGGGTTTTTGTTGGACGGCCCAGTGGCGGAGGAAATCGGGGCTGTGCTCGATGAGAAACGGGATGAGTTCCTCGTAGAGATCGTCGCGGTAGGCGAGGGCGGTGAGGACGGCGGGCAGGCGCGTCGCGGCCAGGGATTGGACGTGGTCGGAGGAGAGGGACGGATTGGTGGCGAGGGCGACGCAGACGGATTCCTCGGCGAGAGTAGCGAAGTTGTCAGCGACATCGGGGACGAGCGAGGGATTCGCGGCGAGGGCGAGGCGGACCGGGAGGTGAGGGGATGGGGCGAGGAGACGTTGGAGCGGGGCTGGGAGGGATGGGCGGACGGCGACCCAGGCGTGTTCGTCGGGTTCGCCGTTGGTGACGAAGTGGAGCAAAGCGACGGAATCGGGTTCGATCAAATCACGGGCGACGCGGCGGACGCTGGCGTGCGGCGAGAGCAACAGGACCGAGCGCGCGGCAGTGGGGAGGTTTTTGCGCGAAGCGAGAGCGAGCTGAACTTCTTCCTCATCGCTCGCGGCCCAACCGAGGAGGAGTTCTTCGTCGGCTGTCGTGGCGGCGATGGTGTGGGTGCGGACGATGATGCTGGCGTCGGCGGCGAGCACGAGCGCGACCTGCGCGGGGAGCGCGGGTTGAGTGGCGAGGCGCAGGCGCACGCCGGGATTGGCGTCGGTGGTGAGCGCGGCGTGGTGCGGCAAACGGAGGGAAGGATTGGTGGCGACGGCGCGGCGGACGGCGACGTCGGTGTCCTGCGCGAGATGGAGCAACTCACGCGCGGCGAGTTGGGGGTGGGTGGCGACGTGGGCGCGGACTTCGGGGTTTTCGTGGGCGGCGAAGGTGGAGAGAAGATGGGGCGGCGTGCGGGGGTTCGTCGCGAGGAAGGGGAAGACCTCGGGGTCCTGGGCGGTTTGCGCGAGGGACTCGAGGAGGTGGCTGGGGGAAAGCGGATACGCGGCGACGAATTGTTGCGCAACCGTGGGCGAGGGAAGTTCGGCGAGTTCTTGGAGGAGGCGCGAGGAGAGCGGGGGTTTGCGCAGGGCGATGGCGGTTTTGCGCACGCCGTCGCGTTGGATGCGTTCGAGGAGGGCGGAGGAAGTGAGGGTGTCGGCAGACAAGTTATGAGAGTTTAGAATTCGGAGGACGGAAGGGCTTCACGCGGAGGGCGCGGCGGGCGCAGAGGATTTGGAAGGAATAGGGTCGAGGCTGGGCGAACTTGGCGGACTTGGCGGACTTGGCGGGAGGCAGATCGGAGGATTACGGGAGTTTGAGGTCGCCGGGTTGGACGTAGATTTCCCTCGGGTTGTTGCCGACTTGGGGGCCGATGTAGCGGCGTTGCTCCATTTCTTCCATGAGCGTGGCGGCGCGGTTGTAGCCGATTTTTAGACGGCGTTGGAGGTAGCTCGTGCTGGCGCGGCCGTTGGCGGAGATGGCTTCGAGGGCTTCTTTAATGAGCGGGTCGGCGCCGGCGTGGAGGGTGGGGTCGTCGGGGTTGAGCGCGGCGGGAATGTCCTCGGCGCGGAGCTCGACGCGGTAGCGCGGTTGGAGCTGGGCCTTGAGCGAGGTGACGATCTGCTCAATTTCGTGGTCGTCCACGAAGGGGGCTTGGAGGCGTTGAATGCGGCCGAGGCCGGGCGGGCTGTAGAGCATGTCGCCGCGGCCTTGGAGAGACTCGGCGCCTTTGCCGTCGAGGACGGTGCGGGAGTCGATTTGCGAGGCGACTTGAAAGGCGATGCGCGTGGGGTAGTTGGCTTTGATGATGCCGGTGATGACGTTCACCGAGGGGCGCTGGGTCGCGAGGACGGTGTGGATGCCGACGGCGCGGGACATCTGCGCGAGGCGCGCGATGGGAGTCTCGACGTCTTGCGCGGCGGTCATCATGAGGTCGGCGAGCTCGTCGATGACGAGGACGATGTAGGGGAGTTTCGGGAAGCCTTCGCCGACGGCCTTGGCGTTGTAGCCGGCAAGGTTGCGGACGGATTTTTCGGCGAGGACGGAGTAGCGGCGCTCCATCTCGCGGACGAGCCACTTGAGGGCTTGGACGGCTTGCTTCGGCTCGGTGACGACGGGGTGAATGAGGTGCGGGAGGTCGCGGTAGATGGCGAACTCGACGATTTTCGGGTCGATGAGGACGAGTTCGAGTTCGTCGGGGCGGAAGCGGTAGATCAGCGAGAGGATGAGGTTGCTGATGCAGACGGATTTGCCGGAGCCGGTGGCGCCGGCGATGAGGGCGTGGGGGGCGCGGGCGAGGTCGAGGATGACGTGGCGGCCGGCGATATCGACGCCGAGGATGAGCGGAAGCTCGGCGGTGGAGTTGCGCCAGGCGTCGGATTCGAACGAGGCGCGCAGGGCGAGCGGGGCGGAGTGGCGGTTGGGAATCTCGACGCCGACGAAGCTCTCGCCTGGGATGGGGGCCTGGATGCGGACGGCGTTGGCGGAGAGGGAGAGGGCGAGATTTTTCTCGAGGGCGACGATGGATTCGACGCGGACGCCGAAGCCGGGTTTGACGCGGAACTGGGTGACGCGCGGGCCGACGACGGCGTCATGGACGAAAGCGTCGATCGTGAAGCTGTCGAGGGAGTCTTGGAGGATGCGCTTGTTGGTCGCGAGTTCCTCGGGTGTGGAGAAGTTTTTCTCTTCGGCGGAGGCGGGGCGAAGGAGAGCGAGGGAGGGGCGCTGGTAGGTGACGAGGTCGGTGGCCGAAAACGCCTCCGGCATTTTCGGAGTTGAGGGTTGAGGGTTGAAGGTCGAGGGATCGGAAGACGGCGGAGGCGGAGCTGAGAGCTGAGAGTCTGTGGTCGAGAGATCGGAAGCGGGCGCGAGGAGTTCGGCGGTGCGGTCGCGGAGGGTTTGGCGGACGCCTTCGAGATGATCGAGCGCGTCTTCGAGTTGGTCGCGGTGGCGGGCCTGGTGGGCGAGGCGTTCCCCGAGGCGGGCTTCCAGTTCGTCGCGCCAGCGGGTGAGCTGGTGGTGGTCCTCGTCGGGGCCCGTCACGGCCGGAGTGGTCGTGGGAGCGTGGGGAGCGGAGGACGGTGAAGGCATGCGTGCGGCGAAAGGGGCGGGTTATTGGGCCGCCGTTTTCGCGCTGCAAGCGCGGAGAGGATTTTTATTTTTTGCGCGGCACGGACGAGAGGCAATGTGCGGCGGGCGCAGCGGTCCCGCCCTACCGGTCGGAGATCTTTTCAGGAGCTTCGGCGGCGGGCTGGGGAGTCACGATCGTGTAGCTTGGGCCGTGCAGGATGCGGCCGGCGCGGATGTCGTGGTAGCCGGTTTCGTCGTAGGCGAGGCGGCCGTTGACGATGACGAAGGGGATGCCGACGGGATAGTGGTGCGGGTCTTCGAAGGTGCTTTTGGCGGCGACGGTGGCGGGGTCGAGGAGGACGAGGTCGGCGAAGGCGCCGATGGCGATGAAGCCGCGGTCGGTGAGGCCGAGGCGCTGGGCGGGCTGGCCGGTCATTTTGAAGAGCGCCTGCTCAAGCGTGATCGTTTTGCGCTCGCGCACATATTCGCCAAGGACGCGGGGGAAGGTGCCGTAGGCGCGCGGGTGCGGGTGGTCTTTGCCGGGCTGGCTGAGACGGCCATCGGAGGCGATCATCGTCTGCGGATGGCGCATGATGCGCTCGACGTCTTCCTCGGCGAGGACGTGGTAAATGCAGGTGGCGCCGCCGTGGAGTTCGCCTTGGATCACGAGATCGACGCCGGTGGGGACGGTGGGCTCGCGGTCTTCGGCGAGGGCCCAGTCGCGCATGGTTTTGCCGGCGAGCTCGGGCTTCCAGCCGAAGCGGCTGAACTGGATGCGACTGAGATCACCGCCGCCGCGGTCGTTGAGGATGTTGAAGGCGATTTCCCCTTCGATTTTCGCGCGTTGGGCGGGGTCCTTGAGGCGCGCGGCGAAATGACTGGAGATGCCGTTGGCATAACCCGCGACGGCCCATGATGGAATGAGGACGCGAAGGCTGGTGGAGGTGGCGGTGTAGGGATACTGGTCCATCATCACGTCGATGCCGCGGGCGCGGGCGGTGTCGACGAGGGCGAGGGTTTTTTCACTGGCGCCCCACATCTTGGTGCCAACGGCTTTGTGGTGCGTGAGGATGACGGGAATTTTGGCCTGCTCGCCGATCTTGATCGCCTCTTCCACACCGTCGATAAGGCCGAGGCCTTCCTTGCGCAGGTGTGAGGTGTAGATGCCTCCGAGGCGGCCGGCGACTTTGGCGAGGGCGACGACCTCGTCGAAATTGGAGAACGTGCCGGGAAGATAAAGGAGGCCGGTCGAGAGGCCGAAGGCGCCGTCGCCCATGGCGGTGGCGACGAGGGCTGCCATGGCCTGGAGTTCGTCGGCGGTGGGCGCGCGGTTTTCCATGCCCATGATCTGAGTGCGGACGGAATTGTGGCCGATGAGGTAGGCGGCGTTGGGGCCGAAGCCGCCGGCGGTTTCGAGTTTGGTGGTGAGCGCCTTGAGGTCGGCGGGGCCGCCGCCGTCGGGATTACCGAGCACGAGCGTCACGCCTTGGCGGAGGGCACTTTGGGCGGCGCGGTCTTCGGGGAGGTTTTCGATGTGGGCGTGGAGATCGATGAAGCCGGGGCTGACGACAAGGCCGGCGGCGTTGATCGTGCGTTGGGCTGGCTCGGTGAGGTGCGGGGCGAGGGCGACGATGCGATCACCGGTGATGCCGATGTCGGCGGTGACGAGGGGAGCGTTGACGGAGGCGCCGGTGAAGACGCGGCCGTTTTTAATGAGCAGGTCGTAGTCGGCGCGGGTGATGGCGGTGAGCAGGAGGAGCGAGGTGAGAAGGCGGGCAGAAATCTTCATGGCTTGGATCGAGCCCAACCGGGAGTGCGGCGGGAGCGAGCGGGAAAGCGCGATGCGTGTCAGCGGGTGGGGCGGAAAATTTACGCGGGCAGCTGCACCGACGACCGCCTCGGTGAGGCGTTAGGGGAACGCTGAACAGAGCCTGTTTTTCAGATTTCGATGTCGGCCGGTCGGGGCAGGGGGGCTGGCCGAGTTGAGCGACTGGAATCACCCATTCGTTTCCCTATGGATAGTGCGGAGCGATGACGGCCGGCAGTTGAGCCCGCGGGACGACTTCTTCCATCCGCGCGGAAACTTTTCCGGGCGGGTGGTCTTATTTTGGCGGCAAATTCGGATTGCGCAAAACTCTTCTGGTTCATCACGCGATCCCGTCTAGCCGACCTGCGCCGCTCGTTCCCAAGAATCTGCAAATCAAAATTAATTCAGCGTTTCCCTAGACGCGGGCGGTCGCGCGCCGACGGTGTCAGGGCTGGCGTGTTTTTTTCCGGCGATGGCGAGGAGGTCGCGGAGGAGCGGGACCTGGTCGGGGGCGATCACGATTTTGCGCTTCGTGGCCCAGCCCGCGAGGATGACGCCGGTGGGTTTGTCGGCGTGCACGATGGGCAGGAGGACGTAGGCCTGCAGGTGCGGCGCATCGCGAAGCCAGCCCGGGACGTAGGGGCCGATGGAGGCATCCCGAGCATCGTGAATGAGGATGTTTTCACGACGGGAGAGACAGAGCCCGAAGGTGGTGCGTTCGCCGGGGGTGACGGTGGCGAAGGATTGAAACGTGCGCCAGTTCCGGCCGAGGCCGTGGGTCAGGTGAAAGGTGCCGAGGCCGACGGGCTGGAGGAGGAGGAAAACTTCGGGTGCGGCGAAGGCTTCGGCGACGATGTCGATGACGCTGCGATAAATCACATCGGGGGACGTGCCGGGCTGGGCGGCGAGGGCGATGAGGTGCGCGAGGCCAGCGTGCAGGCGTTCGCTGGATACGGTGGGCTTCGGGGGCGGCGGAAGCGCGGCGGGAACGGTGGACGCAGGGGCGAGGGAGGCGAAAGGCGGGATCGCAATGGGAGCGGGGAAAGGGGCGTTGGTTTTTCCGACGGCGAAGGGCGGTGCGGTCTGCACCGAGCGGGCGTCGCGGGGATTGCGTTTGGCGACGCGGTCCTTGAGGCGCTCGACGCATTTAAGCGGGAGACTGCGGATGCCCAAGCCGTGTTTGAGACGGGAGAACTGAACCTCGACGTAGGTAATGAAGGTGGGAATCTGGGCCTCAATGTCGGGCATGAGGTGGGCGAAACGGGCGGCGAGGGCGCTGGAGCGCTCTTTGAACGTGGGGACGTCGAGCCCATCGGCGAAGATGAGTTCGCAGAGTTGAGTGGAGAAATCGGCGAGGACCAGCATGCGCTGCTCGGGGGTGATGGAGGAGGCGGCGATGGACTCGGGGTTGCAGTCGCGAAGCGCGGACAGGATTTCCTCGGGTAGTTGCTCGGCCCGGAGCAAATCGTGGCCGAGCTCGAGGGGGGTGAGACCGAAAATCTCCCGGAAGGCGGTGTCTTCGGGGATGACATCGGTGAGACCGCGGGCGCGGCGGTATTCCTCCGTCATGAAACTGGACATGACGATGCGGCCGAAGTGGCGGAGGGCGGCGCAGACGTAGGCATGCTCGCGCGGGACGGTGCCCTGGGCCTCGGCGACGGATTGGGCGATGAAGCCGGAACAGAGGGCGTGCGCGGCGGCCTCGCGTTGTTCGTCGGGGGAGCGGCCGCGGTTGGTCTGCTCGACGAGGAGGAGGGACATGGCGAGCGTGCGCACGCGCTCGAAGCCGATGACCTGGATGGCCTGCATGGCGGATTCGACGCGGATTCCGTTGGGATTATAGCCAAAGCCGTTGGCGACCATGATCACCTTGGCGAGGACGCCGGCGTCCTTTTTTACCAGCTCGGCGAGTTCTTGGACGGAAATATCGTCGCTCTTCCGCGAGAGGGTGTGCACCAGTTGCACGATCTCCGGCATGGTGGAAACTTGGCCGGTTTTAAGGGCAGAGGTGGCGCGGACGAGGGTCTGCTGGGCCAAGGTGGTGGCGCTCACGGGACGGATTTCACGCGCGAAGGGCGGGAAGGATAGAAATTGAGGGAGGAGGGAATGGGAATGAGGGGCGGTGGAAAAACACGGGCCGCCAACGGAGGGTTATCGGCACAAAAAAGCCCCGGCTGAAGTGCCGGAGCTTTTTGGGGAGGATCTACGCCGGGCCCGGAGGTCCCGGCGCTATCTGGCAAGCGGCTTACTGGGTTTTGAGGTGGGCGACGATGTCGGCGATGGCCTGCGCATCGAGGCCGAGTTGCTCGCCGCTCATCATGAGCGAGCGGTTGAGGCGGACGCGGGATTTGATTTTGTTGGCAGGGATCATTTGTGAGATGCCGCCCATGGTCTGCACGATGGCGGGATCGCCGACGGTGAGGGCGAGGCCGTCGATGACGGTGCCGTCCTTCAGGATGAACTCGGTGCCTTCGTAGCCGTGGGCGATGTCGCTGGACGGATTCACGATGGAATTGATGACGACCTCGGTGGTCTGGCGGCTGGCGAAGCCGGTGAGGTTGGGCGCGTAGTCCACGCCGGTGTTGCCGATTTTGTGGCACATGGTGCAGGAGGCGATGAGGCCGGCGCCGCGGGTGGCGTCGCCTTTGAGCGCGGCAATGGCTGCGACGGGCGGAAGCTTCGTGGGCGGTTGGGGGGCGATCACAGCGGCGGTGAAGGTGACTTTCTCAGGGTCGTAGAGGCCGCGGGATTTGAGTTCAGAATTGAGGCCGAATTCTTTCCAGCGGGAATCCTTGTAGTTGAGCGCCCACCAAAGGGCGGCGGTCTGGACTTTGCCGGTGCCTTTTTGCGCGAGGTCGAGGATCGCGAAGGCGGCGGTGCGCGTCGGAATGTAACCGAGGGCGGTGGTGGCGGCGAGGCGCTCGGAGTCGCCCAGGGTGACGGCGTTGGCGCGCGCGGCGAAGGCGGGCGCGGCGTCAGCGGGGGTGAGGCGCCAGACGAGATTGGTGTAGGCGGGCGTCCACTTGAGCGGATCTTTTTCCGTATGGGTGGCGGCGAGGGCGGCGTAAACGTCGGCCTCTTTGTCGGAGGCGCCGATGCCCCACGCGGCGAGGTAGGAGCGGTCCTGGCCGTCGTAGCCTTTCGCGAGCGTGAGAAGGAGGTCGCGCGCGGCGGCGAAGGGCACGTCGCGGAGGGAAAGGGCGACTTCGCGGCGCACGGCAGGGGAGGCGTCGGTCGCGAGCTTCGCGGCGTGAGGCAGGTAAGGCTGGTCGGCGCGGCGGAGGGCGCGGTAGGCGGCGATGCGGGTGTGCGCGTCGGTGGAGGCGAGTTGTTTTTCAACGGCGGCGACGCCGGTGGAGCCGAGCTGCGCGAGGAGGAAGATGGCGCGGGCGCGGATGAAGGGATTGGCGTCGGTGAGGAGCGCGGAGACGGCGGGGACGGCGGCGGCGCCCTGGGCCTTCAGGCGGATGAAGCCGGAGGCGCGGACGTTGATCGCGGGGCTCTTCAGCGCGGTGATCTGGCCCTCGGTCGTCGCGAGGTCGAACTTCGGGATGACCGATTTGAAGCCTTTCGGAGCGATGCGATAGATGGCGCCGTTCATCTTGTCGTCGAGATCTTGGTGACCGCCGACGCGGGGATCGAACCAGTCGGCGACGTAGATCGCGCCGTCGGGGCCGACGGCGACGTCGGAGGGACGGAAGAGGGCTTTGAGTTCACCGGTAATGGAGGTCGCGCCGCCCTTAAAATCGACACCCTCGAATTTCTGCTCGACGTTGGTGGTGACGAAATCGAAGCGCTCAAGGCCGTAGCCGGCGCCTTCGGTCTTCGGGAAGTAGCCAAAAATGGTGTTACGACCGGGCTCGGCGCTGAGGAGCATGCCGCGCCATTTTTCGCCGAAGGCGTCGCCTTCGTAGCTCACGATGCCGGTGGGGGAACCGCCGCCATAAACATCGCCGGCGGGGGCGGTGAAGGGATCATCTTGGCGCCACTCGGCGGTGGGGACGGTCTGGCCGGGGCGCTTGTCGGCTGCCCAGGAGCGTTTGCCGTCTTTGGAAGCGAAGCCGAAGTTCGCGTATTCCATCAGGAATGACGTGCGGCAGGCGGGAGGATCGTCGTTGTCGTTTTGAAAGATGTCGCCGAAGGAGGTGATGGCCTGCTCGTAGCTGTTGCGGTAGTTCTGGCCGATGATCTCGACCTTGGTGCCGTCGGGCTGCATGCGAACGGTGAAGCCGCCGACGTAGACGTGGCCGTCGTCGCTCTTCGCGCCGGCGATTTCTGGCGGACGCCAGCCGAACACGGCGCCGGCGCCACCGGAGGAAATGGGATCGTAGGGACTGCCGACGCGGAAGGTCTGATTGGAGCGGTCGGTGAAAAGCGCGCCGCAGTTACCCTGTGAGAAATAGAGGAGGCCATCGGGGCCGAAGGTGACGGAGTGGAGGGCGTGGTCGTGGTTGCGGCCGTTGAAGCCGGTGAGGAGGACGTCGCGTTTGTCGACGGCCGGGTCGAATTTTCCGTCGCGGTTGACGTCGGTGTAGACGATGAGGTCGGGGGCGTTGGAGACGAAGACGCGGTTGTCGATGACCGACATACCGAGCGGGGCGATGAGGCCGGGCTCTTGGACGAAAGCGGAGGTGGTGTCGGCGCGACCGTCGCCGTTGGAGTCGGAGAGGACGGTGATGCGGTCGCCCTGTTTGTCGCGGCCCTCGTGTTTGCGGTAGTTGACGCCCTCGGTGATCCAGATGCGGCCCTGCGCATCGATGTCCATGTTGGTCGGATTATGGAGCATGGGCGACTGCGCCCAGAGGGTGACCTCGAAGCCCTCGGGGACTTTGAAGAGCGAGACGGGAACGACGTCGGGCAGCGCGGCGGCGGGAGCTGGGGTGGCCGCGGGCGGGCCGGCCGGGGCCGCGAGAGCGGGGACGGGTGTGGCGGCGGTCTGGGCGCGGACAGGGACGAGGGGGAGGGCGAACGCGACGGCGGTGAGCAGGGCGCGGAGGTGGAGACGCGGGGCGGGGGCGGCGGGGGGACGCATGGGAAAAACAGAGGTGGGCGCGCAAGGTTTGGCAACCGCGCAGAACGGGTTTTTTGGTTTACGGCATTACGGGAGCGCGTAAGCGCGGATGATGATCCAAGAGGAGCGGAGGCGAGGCGCGGCAAGGGGCGCGGCAAGAGACGCGCACGCCCCGCGTTGGGCGTCGCGTTTCGTAGCGGGCGGGCCTGCCTCCGACGGGCTACGGCACCTCGTAAATTTCGACGAGGACGGCGCCGGCGGCGGAGCCGGTGCCGGTGGCTTGAGCGGTGTAGCTGCCGGGCTGAAGGGTGAGAAGGAGAGCGGCGTCTTTGCCGACGGGATCGATGGGGAAGGCGCCGACGGCAGACATGGCGTTTTTGAGTGCCTGAGTGCCAGACCAGTTGTCGTTGGTGGCAAGGGCGACGGCGGTGCCGGTTTGGTAGAAGGTGAGGCGGGGATCGGCGAGGACGTTGGGGACGCCGAGCGGGGTGAGGGCGGGGCCGGTGGCGCGGATCAGGACGGTTTTTGAGGTGAGACCGCCGATGACGAAACCGGCGGTGAGGGTTCCGCCGGCGGAGATGTTTTTTAGAACGGAGACGTTGATGAGGCGCGGAGTCGTAGCAGTGACGGCGGCGGTGGGCGTGGCGTCGTAGACCTCAGCGATCACACTGCCGGTGCCTGAACCGGTGGTCGCGGAAGAGACGACGACAGTGTTGGCTGCAGTGGTGAGATTGGCGGCGGAGAAGGCGGCGTCTGCGGACGTGGGGCCGGTATAGGTGAAGGCGCCGGTTTGGGCGATAAGCGTGGTGAGGGCGGCGGTGCCGAGCCAGTCGTTGTTCTCGCCCGCGAAGGTGCCGTTGGCGAAGAACTGGAGTTTGGGATCGGGTAGGAAGTTTGTGATGCCGAAGGGGGCGAGGGAAGGTCCGGCAGCGCGGACGAGGAGCGATTTTGGTCCGCTGGTGCCGGCACCACCAATGACGAAGCCGAGCGTGAAATCGGTATCGGGGGTGTCGAGTGAGGTGAGGACGGAGAGGTTAATGATGCGGCCGGCTTGGGCTGCAGGGATGATGGTGAGAAGCGCGGGATCGCTGGAGGTGGAACCGAGCGAGTTTGTAACGGTGCAGATGTAGCGACCGGCGTCGGCGAGCGTGGCGCGGGCAAGGGTGAGGGTGGGCGCGGTCGAGCCGGGGACAACAACGCCCTCGCGTTTCCACTGGTAGGTGGTGGTGATGTCAGGATTGTCGAGAGTGGCGCTGAAAGTGGTGGAGGCTCCCTCCAAGATGGTGCGGTCGTTGGGGATGTCGGCGAAGAGGGGCGGGGCGTTCGCGGGAAGAACTGCGACGAGGTCAGTTTGATTAGTTCCGGCAACCCGGCCGACCGCCACGTAGCGACCGCGTCCGTAGGCGATGCCGGCGAAGGAGGTCGAGGTCGGTAGTGTTGCGACGGCCAGCGGCGCCCAAGTCAGGCCGTCGATGGAATAGGTGAGCGTGTTAGCGAGAAAGAATCGGCCCCCGGAGAAAAGCAGGGGGCCGCTGTTGCCTAGCTCGAGCGTGATGGCGTTGGTGAGGCGTTGGAATGAGGCTCCATCCGTGCTGATGTAGACGTCGGGAAAAGCGAGATTGACGATGCGGCCGTTGCCTGAGGCCAACTGGGATCGGACGGGGAGGACACTTGCGGTGAGGGTCCAAGTAGTGCCGTCGTCCGTGGTAGCTACGGCGGAAATGAGATTTCGATTTGTCTGGATCGAGTCGTAGGGTGCGAAATAGCGGTCGAGGCCGAAGACGGGATTTGAGAGGAAAGCATTGCCGGTGGATCCGGGGTTGGTGAGATTCGGCAAGGCAGGCGTTGATCGCCAAGTGATGAGATCGGATGAGTAAAGGTAGGCGTTAGCCCCATTGGAAGATAAGCCGACGAGCATACTGCGACCGTTCGTAGCGATACCGCGGAAGGAAGCATTGAAATTGGGCGAGGAATAAACGGTGGCCCAAGTCTGCCCGTCGGCGCTGCGAAGGATGGAGTTTCCACCTGCGAGATAAAACGCGCCCGCCGTGAAGACGATGCTCCCCTGTTGAGGAGATGTTAAAGTTGAGGGATTCCAAGTGACGCCGTCGGTGCTCCAAGCCGCGGCGGGTGGATTGACTCCGTTGACAGAGTTTCCACTGAGGGTGGCAACAAAGCGGCCATTTCCGTAGGCGATGCCGTAGGCTGAGCTCACGCCGGGTAGCCCGATGCGACCGGTGGTCCAGCTGGTCTGTCCACGCATAAGACCAACGAGCAGGAAAAAGAAGAATATGGCCTTCGACGAGGATTTCATTTCGGCAGGAGGCTGCGGCGATGAAAAGCTCCGTCAAGCAGAGGCTTGTGATTATGGCGAACCAGATTTTTGTGACATAAAGCCGAAAGAGGGGGTTAATGATGACACTGATTTGACTGCTTCAAGCCCCGCTCACCGCGTCTTACGGCGGGCGGCTTTTTTGATGGGTGGGGGGACGATCATCACCGGGCAGGGGGCTTTGCGGAGGACTTGGTGGGCGGTGCTGCCGACGAGGAGATCGTAGAGGGCGGTGTGACCGTGGGAGCCCATGATGATGTAGTCGGCATCGGTGGTTTCGGCTTGCGCGAGAATGATTGTGGCGGGTGAGCCGGTGAGCTGGACGGTTTCGACGGGGAGGGTCGGAGTGGTGAGACGTTTCGCGAGGTGCTTGAGCTGGCGGGCGACGGTTTTTTCGCTGGCGGCGATGATCTCGCCAATATTTTCGAGCATGGGGCCGTAGTCGCTGGTGATGATGGGCGGCTGGACGACGCTGAGCAGAACGATGCGGCCGCCGGTGGCGCGGGCGAGGAGCTGGGCGGCGTCGATGACGGCGTCGCTGACGGCGGAGAAATCAACGGGGGTGAGGATGGTTTTCATTCGGGCTTAGTGTAGCGCGACGGGGGTTGGTTCGCTATGCAGGGATTGGCGGAGGTTGGGCGGATTTTGGCGGGGCAGTGTCGCGCGAAACACGCGAAGGGACGCGAATTTCAGAGGTGGAATCAAATCCCTCGGTTAACCAGTAAGTTCACTGTTGGGAGGGGGCGTTTTTCTCCCGGTTGTGATGTGCGCCCCAAGGCGTAAACTCGGGCTACTGAATTTTTCCGGTCGAGGCGGCGTCTAAGAAAACGGTAGGGTGCGCGTTTTGAAGGATATGAAGGATCAACCGCACTACCGGGCGCGGGGGCTGGGGTCGAAAGATTACGGGCTGATAGTGCTGCGCGCCGTGCGGTCCACTTTGATTATCGGGGCGGTCGCGGTGGTGGTGGCGGCGGCCCGGAGCGGAGATTTTCAGTGGGCGGTGATCACGAGGCTGGCGTGGTCGTATCGGACGTTGCTGACGATGATCCCCTCGGGCTGCTGGTTTGGGATTTCTGGTGGCTGTGGGTGAAGGGCGGAGGGTGGGCGGGGGGAATTGAGCGCTGCGGGCGCTCCGGCGATCCGGGGGCGCGCGGGGGTTCGACGGGCCCGGAGGGCCCGTCGCTACCTTTAGGCGGCGGGGAGGCCGGCCATGAGTTGCATGAGGGCGGCTCCGCTAAAGGACGCGGGGGGGAGTTCGCCGACGAGGGTGCCTTCGCGCATCACGAGGATGCGGCGGCAGAGGCCGATCAATTCGGGTAGTTCGGAAGACACTACAAGGAGGGCTTTGCCTTCGCAGGCGAGTTCGTCGAGGAGTTGGTAGATCTCGGCTTTGGCGCCGACGTCCACGCCGCGGGTGGGTTCGTCGACGAGGAGGACGTCGCAATCGCGGGCAAGCCATTTGGCGAGGGCGATTTTCTGTTGGTTGCCGCCGCTGAGGCCGGCGGTGATCGCTTCGATGGAGGGAGTTTTAAGACGGAGGCGTTTGGCGTAGCGCTCGGCGAGGGCGCGCTCGGCGGTGCGGCGGACGAGGCCGAGGCGGGTGAGGAGCGGGAGGGCGGCAAGGGCGGTGTTTTCGCGGCAGTTGAGACCGAGGACGAGGCCCTGGCGTTTGCGGTCCTCGGGGACGAGGCCGAGTCCGGCGGCGAGGGCGCTGTCGATGGAGCCGAGGGCGAGCGGGCGGTCGTTGACGCGGACCTGGCCGGTGACGGCGGGGTCGAGGCCGAAAAGCGCTTGAACGACCGCGCTGCGACCGGCGCCGACGATGCCGGCGAGGCCGACGATCTCGCCGGCGTGGACGACGAGGTTGATGTCGGTGAAGGCGCCGGGGGAAGCGAGATTTTCGGCGGCGAGGCGGATGGGGCCGAGGTCGCGGGTGAGGTGGGCGGGGGTCTGCGCACGGAGTTCGCGGCCGATCATTTGGGTGACGACGCGGGCGGGAGTCGTGGAGGGAATCGGCTCGGTGGCGATGTGATGGCCGTCGCGCAGGACGGTGATGTTGTCGCAGAGCGCGAAGAGTTCCTCCATGCGGTGCGAGACGTAGATGAGGGTGAGGCCGCGGGCTTTGAGTTCGCGGATGAGACGAAAGAGGTCGGCGGTCTCGGCGGCGGAGAGGGAACTCGTGGGTTCGTCCATGACGATGATCCGCGCGCCGGTGCCGACGGCGGCGGCGATTTGGACGAGTTGTTCGCGGCCGGTGGAGAGGGTGCCGATGATGGTGTCGGGGTCGATATCAGCACCGACGGTGGCGAGCATGGCGCGGGCGCGGGCGCGGAGGGCGGGGCGGTCCACGAAACCGCCGGCGCGGCGGGGGAGATCGCCGAGGCAGAGGTTTTCGGCGACGGAGAGATTGGGGCAGAAGGCGAGTTCTTGGTGGACCATCGCGATGCCGAGTTCGCGCGCGGCGAGGGGCGAAGACGGAGCGATGGGTTGGCCGTCGAGGAAGAGTTGGCCGGAGTCGGCGCTGTAAACGCCGGCGAGGATTTTGCCGAGGGTGCTCTTGCCGGCGCCGTTTTCGCCGATGAGCGCGTGGCAGGTGCCGCGCTCGACGGAGAAGGAAACGCCGTCGAGGGCGAGGACGCCGGGGAAGCGTTTGGTGATGGACGTGAACTTGAGGAAAGGCACGGATTTGGCCCGCGAAAGGCGCGAAAAGTCGCGAAAAACGGAAAAAATTAGGAGGTGGTGAGGTGGCGGACCGTGTTGGCGATGCGTTCGTATTCGAGTTTCGGGAAGGCGCCGAAATTTACGAGGAGAGCGAGTTCATAGCCGGTCGCATGAAGATAATTGAGGACCTGAGAGCGGTGCTCGTCGGCGAGGGCTCTTGTGGCTTTGATCTCAAGGATGATCTTTCCGTAGCACACGAAATCGGGGACGAAGGAATGGGCGAGCCTGCGTTCGCGATAAGTGAGAGGGAGAGAGGGGCGCGAACTTACCGTGAGCTTCAGGAACTCGAATTCGATTTCGAGACACTCGTGATAAATCGGTTCGGTGAAGCCGCAGCCCTTGTCTTTGTAATCCGTAAAGCATCCGCCGATGATTGCACAGCTCTCCTCTCTATGGATCAGCACGGCGATATTCTTTCGCAAGGTTTCGCGTGTTTTGCGGGCAAACTTCCTTACTTCGGGAGCCACTTGTCCCAGTTTTTGGCGAAGGCATCCACGTTGTCTTTGGTGACGGGGATGAGGGCGCTGATGTCTTTCACGGCGACGGGGTCTTTTTTGAGGACGATTTTGTTGATGAGGTGCTCGACGGATTTGTGGCCCCACTCGTAGCACTGTTGCGCGAGGAGGACGGGGACGTGGCCGCTGCGGATGTAGGCGAGCTGGGCGGGGAGGGCATCGACGGCGACGCATTTGACGGTGCCGGGCTGCCACTTGAGGGCGTTCTCCGTAAAGAGGGGCCAGCCGCCGATCATCGCCCAGCCGGTGATGTCGGGGTTGGCTTGCATGACTTGCTCGACCTTGGCGGCGGCGTCCTGCGGGGTCTCTTTATGGTGGTAAGCGTCGCGGATGGTTAGCCCGGGATATTTCTTCGCGGCATCGCGGACGCCTTGCACGCGCTTCTGGAGGTTGGGCGCGTTTTGGTTGCCGGCGAGGATGGCGACGACGCCACGGCCGTTCATGATTTTGGCGAGTTCGTCGAGCGTCTGCTTGCCGCATTCGGTATCGTCCACGCCGTAAGTAACGAATCGTTTCGAGGCTGGGGCGTCGGAGTCGAAGGTGGCGACGGGGACGCCGTTTTTGACGGCGGAGTTGATGGCGTCGGTGAGTTTGTTGGCGTCGGAGCAGGCGACGGCGATGCCTTCGGCGCCGTTGAGGACGAGTTGTTCGATGGCCTCGGCCTGTTTTTGGGCGTCTTCTTCGTTGGGGGTGCGCCAGTCGATTTTGATCGTGAGATTATGTTTGGCGCCGAGCTCCTTGGCGGCGTCCTGGGCGCCGATGCGGGCGGCTTGGAAGACGGGGTTGCCTTGGGATTTGGCGACGAGGCCGATGGTGATCGTGCGGGGTTTTTCGGCGGCGTGGGCGCTCGTGGAGAGGGCCGCGGTGGTGAGAGCGAGCGCAGTGAGGGCGCGGGCGAGGAGGCGAGGGATTTTTTTTGTCATGGGGAGAGGGGAAGGATTTTTAGGATCTCGGATTTTGAACCACGGAGGCACAGAGACACGGAGGTCGGAAATGGAGAGAGGATTTTACGGGGGACTCAGGAATCAGGGATCGGAATGCGGATGGGTTCTTGAGTTCCTGATTTCCACATTCCTATTTTTTTAGTGGGCGGCGGCGGTGAGGCGGCGCTTGGCGAGCCAAGTGTTGAGGTTGTCGAGGACGACGGCGGCGATGACGACGGAGCCGATGATGATCTGGCTGTAGTTTTGGTCGATGCCGAGGATGACGATCCCGCTCGAAATCATCTGGATGATGAGCGCGCCGAGGACGACACCGAGGGCGGAGCCGCGTCCGCCGGTGAGGCTGGCGCCGCCCACGACGGCGGCGGCGATGACGTTGAGCTCGTAGCCCTGGCCGTCGCCCGAGGTGGCGGCGCCGTAGTAGCCGAGCGAGAGGAGGGCGGCGATGCCCGCGCAAAGTCCGCTGATGAGATAGACGCCGAGTTTTACGCGTTCTACGCGGATGCCGGAGAAGCGGGCGGCAAGTTCGTTGCCGCCGATGGCATAGACGCGGCGGCCGGCGGCGAGGCGGGAGAGAAAAATCCAGCCGACGATGAGGACGACGATCATCGTCGCGAGGGGGACAAAGCTGAGGCCGTCGCCGACTTCGAAACGGACGAAGTCGCGGAAGGCAGCGGGGAACGCGCCGACGGACTGGCCCTTGGTGATGACAAAAGCGATACCGCGGTAGATCGCCATCCCGCCGAGCGTGATGATGAAGGGGTGGACGCGGAGGGCGACAATGAGGCCCCCGGTGGCGAGGCCGCAGAGGGCGGCGACACCGAGGCAGGCGCCGGCACCGAGAACGATGCCGAGGGCGGGCGAGACGGAGGGGATGAGCCCTTCCGGGCCGTAGCGGTGCAGGACGAGGGCGCCGACGACGGAGGCGAGGGCGTAGATGGAGCCGACGGTGAGATCGATGCCGCCGGCGATGATCACGACGGCCATGCCGACGGCCATGACGGCGATGAAGGATGTGTCTTTGGCGAGCTGGGCGAGGTTCTGCGCGTTGAGGAATTTATTTTTCTCGGCGAGGAGGGGGACGCGTTCACCTTCGGCATTGGCGGTGAAGACGCGAGTGCGGGAGCCGTCGGCGGCGCGCTCGAAGACGGGAGTGCGCACGGTGCCGGCGAAGGCGGTGAGGAGAACGCCGAGCGCGAGGATGACGAGCAGCAGGCCGCTTTCTTGGAAACGGAAGAGGGCGCGGAGGCGGGCGAGCATGGGAGTGGCGAGGGGCGGGTGGCCGGGTCGGGGCGGAAAGTAGGGCGGAGGTTAGGCGGGGAGGGAAACCACGAAATATAGAAGACGCGAAAAGCGGGCAGGGGGAAGACGGATCAACGGCGATGGCCCACGGAACACGCGGAACACATGGAAGAAAATCGGAGGGCTGCGGTGGGGCGGGACGAGCGCGGGTGGGAAACACCGGCAGGATGTCGATACACTGCCGCGGCGAAGGGTCGCGGCGGTTAATCGTCCCCGCGCGGGGAGCCACGCTTCTGGGTGGAGACGATTTGCGAAGGGCTAGGTGCGGGCGGCGGACTTTAGGGTGAGGAGGGTTTTCATCACGGTGGAGAGGTCGGCGGATTTGTTGAGGCCGCCGAGGCTGTCGTGGAGTTGGCGGTAGAGGGCGTAGAGCTGGTCGTAGGTTTTGCGGGCGGCGGTTTTTGGGGTGTAGCGGATTTTTTTAAGGGATGTCATTTTGCGCTGCGCGGTGGGGAAATTTTTGTGCGCGCCGGCGAGGACGGCGGCGGAGATGGCGGACCCGAGGGCGCAGGCTTGGGCGGAGCCGGCGACGAGCATGGTGCAGCCGGTGACGTCGGCGTAAATCTGCATGAGGAGCGGATTTTTTTCGGCGATGCCGCCGGCGCAGACGACGCGGTCGATGGGCACCCCGTAGTCGCGGATGCGCTCGATGATGGCGCGCGCGCCGAACGCGGTGGCTTCGATGAGGGCGCGGTAAATCTCAGCCTGCGTGGTGTGGAGCGTGGTGCCGATGAGCGCGCCGGTGAGGAGCGGATCGACGAGAATGGTGCGGTTGCCGTTGTGCCAATCGAGGGCCAGGAGGCCGCTGGCGCCGGGCTTTTGTTTTGAGACCTCGGCGGTGAGGCGGGCGTGGCGGGCAGGGTCGGCTTCGCAGGCGACTTCGACCCACCATTTGAAGATGTCGCCGACGGCGGATTGGCCGGCCTCGATGCCGTGAAAGCCGGGAAGGATCGCGCCAGGGACGATGCCGCAGATCCCGGGGATGTCGCGGACGGCGGTGCTGAGTGGGACGACGGCGCAATCGCAGGTGGAGGTGCCGATGACCTTGACCAGCGTGCCTTCGGCGATGCCGCAACCGATGGCGCCGTAGTGGACATCCATTTCGCCGATGGCGATGGGGATGCCGGCGGGCAGGCCGAGTTTTTTGGCCCACGCGGGGCAGAGTTGGCCGGCGCTGGCAGTGGCGTCGTGGGCGGTATGGTAAAGGCGATCGCGGAGGGCGGCGAGGGCGGGGTCGAGAAGCGTCAGGAATTCTTTGTCGGGCAGGCCGCCCCAGTCGGCGGAGTAGAGGGCTTTGTGGCCGGCGGTGCAGATGCCGCGGACGATTTGGGCGGGGGCGGTGGCGCCCGCGAGGACGGAGGGAATCCAATCGGCGAGTTCGACCCAGGAGTGGGCGGCGTTGAAGACGGCGGGGGCGGTGCGGCGGCAGCGGAGGATTTTAGACCAGAACCATTCGGAGGAATAGGTGTGGCCGCATTTGGCGATGAAGTGCGGGCGGTGTTGCGCGGCGAGGGCGGTGATTTCGGCGGCTTCGCGGTGGGCGGTGTGGTCTTTCCAGAGCCAGCATTGAGCGGCGAGGTGCTTGGACCAGCGCGGGGAGAGGGCGAGGGGGACGTTGTGGGCGTCGACGGGGATGGGGCTGGAGCCGGTGGTGTCGATGCCGACGCCGATGATTTTGGCGGCGGTGAAACCGGGTTTCTTTTTGGCTTGGGTGAGGGCGGCGCGGACGGATTTTTCGAGCCCGAAGAGGTAATCGGCGGGGTTTTGGCGGGCGAGGTGGTGGTCCTTCGGATCGAGGAGGATGCCCTGCGTGCCGGAAGGGTAGTGGGCGATACCGGTGCCGAATTCTGCGCCGTCGGAGGTGCGGACGATGAGAGCGCGGACGGAGTTGGTGCCGTAGTCGATGCCGAGGGTATACATGGGAGCGTAAGAGGGAGTAAGAGGGATAAGTGGAGCAAGGAAGGAAGCAGAGGAGGGGGAAGGTCGGGGTTTGGCTCATCCTAAAAACGGCAAGTCGAAATTGAACCACAGAGACACCGAGAAAACCTTTTAGGAATTGAAGGGAGAGAGGGGATTTGCCGGACGGGTGAAATTTTCGTTGGCGGGATTTTTTCGCTTTCTCTCCTCCGTGCCTCGATGTCTTTGTGGTCCAACTGCGGGGTTTGGGCTGATGGGCGGAAGGCTCCGGCACTCGCTCAGGCTCGCAGCTACTGAAAGGGGCGGAACATCGGCAGGATGCCGATGCCACTTCGGAGGACGATGGGCGGCAGCCCTACACGATCTTTCGGAGCCGGCTGGAAGCCGGCGCTACTCCGGGAGGAATTCGGTGGTGATCGCTTGGGCGGGGGTGACTTTGCCTAGGGGGAGGATGCCGAGTTCTTCGAGTTGGGAAATTTGGGTGGCGAAGCGGGCGGGGGTGAGGCGGCCGATGTTGGCGGGGCCGCCGTCGGCGTCGCGGCCGGTGACGAGTTTCTCGTCGAGAATGAGTTGGCGGGAGGCGAGCGCGAATTCGTCGGTGAGGGCGGAGTTGGTTTTTTTCATCGCGGCGTGGGCGGGGGTGGGGTCGCCGGTGAGGTAGTCGTTCCAGCCTTTGATGTAGGCGCGCAGGAAGGCGCGGAGTTCGGCGGGATGTTCGCGGGCGAATTTACGGTTGGTGAAGAGGACGGCGTAGGCGCGGAAGCCGGCGTCCCAGGTGGAGAGGAAACGGGGTTTGGCGCCGCCGGCTTTCACGATGTGGTAGGGCTCGGCGATGAAGTAGCCTTGTTGGATCGCCTCTTTGTCGCCGAGGAAAGCGGCGACGGAGAAGCTCTGCGGGATGACGTTTACGGTGACGCCGTATTTCTTTTTCAAGAACGCGAGGAAGGTCCACTCGGGGCGGGCGATGACGGTCTTGCCGTTGAGGTCTTCGAAGCGGCGGACGGAGCTGGTGGGATTGACGAGGAGGCCGGAGGGATCGTCTTGGAAGACGGCGGCGACGGAGAGCACCGGGAGGCCGGTGGCGATTTTCTGAAGAATATCGGTGCTATCGCCCTGCCCGAGTTGGGCTTGGTTGGTGGCGACTTTTTGGGTGACGAAAGCGTTGGGACCGCCGGGGGTGATGGCGACGTCGAGGCCTTCGGCGGCGAAGTAGCCGCGGGCGGCGGCTTGGTAGATGCCGCCGTGCTCGGGCTCGGCGACCCAGTCGAGTTGAACGGTGAGTTTGAAGGGCGGTTTTTTGGAAACGGAGGAGGCGGTGTCGGCGGCGCGGGTGGGGGGCGCGAAGGCGACGAGAGCGAAGAGGGAAAGGATGAGGGCGGGGACGGGGCGGGGTGGGCTCATGGAGAGGGAGTCGGATTTTTTAACCACGGATTTCACGGATTAACACGGATACGGAATTTTACTGTGGGTGAAATTGGAGGTCGTCGGTAGCGGAGGGATTTTTGGATCAGGTGTCGGGGCGGTCGTAGGAGTCGTGCCAGTGGCGGAGGCTGAACCAACTGAGCGAGAGGACGGCGGCGACGAAGATGAAGCCGAGGGCGCAGCAGATGGCGGCGGTGGCAAAGAGCGCGGGGTATTTGGCCTGGCTGCTGTAGATGATTGTTTGGAAGCCGAGGCCGCCACCGTCGCCGGCGGAGCTGCCGGCGGTGTAGTCGCCGACGAGGGCGCCGATGGGGGCGAGCGTGGCGGCGATGCGGAGGCCGGTGAAAAAATAGGGGAGCGCGGCGGGGATGCGGAGGCGGCGGATCTCCTGAAGCTTGGTGGCGCGGTAGAGTTGGAAGAGCTCGACGAGGTTGCGGTCGGTGGAGACGAGGCCCTGCGTGGTGTTCACGGCGAGCGGGAAAAAGCAGATGAGAAACGTGATGATCGTGACGCTCTTCAAGCCGGCGCCGACCCAAAGGACGAGGATGGGGGCGAAGACGATGATGGGCGTCATCTGGAGGAGCATCAGGTAGGGATAGAATGTGACGCGAACGAGGGGAGAAAGAGAGAGGAGCAGTGAGAGTGTGAAACTCACGATGACGGCGGTGAGGAAGCCGAGGGTGGCGCCGGCGGCGGTGTTGAGGGTGGCGCGCCAGAGCTCGGGACCGTGCGCGCGAAAGGCGGCGATGACTTCGTTGGGCGCGGGGAGGAGGAAGCGGAAATCTTCGGAGAGCGAGGCGCGGATGGAAATCCAGATCGCGACGAAGCAGGCGCCGGCGAGGGCGGGGAGGAGGATCGAGAGAAATTTGGAGCGCGGCATCGGATGGAGGGGCGTGGGCTGGCGCGAACAAATCACACCTGAAATATCAGGGCAGGTTTCACAGAGGGCACGGAGGGGAGGCACAGCGGGCACGGAGCGACCGGGCGGTTGGGCTCGGTGAACTCCTTGGCGGAGCTCGGTGCGCTCCTTGGCAAAAAGATGTTCATGAAAGTGGGTCGATGCAGCTAGGCGCTAAGGTTGGAAGCAAGCGGGGCGGCGATGTCCTCGACGGAGCGGAGGAGTTGCGAGACGTCGTCCACAAGGCGGTGGTAGGCGGGATCGCGGCGCGTGGCGGGTGTGCGGGGGTAGGGCAGATCGACGCGGATCTCGCGGTGGAGGCGGCCGGGATTCGCGGACATGACGACGATGCGATTGGCCAAAAAAACGGCTTCGGCAACGGAGTGGGTGACGAAGAAGGCGGTCCAGCGTTGGCGTTCGCGGATGGCGAGAAGTTCTTCGTTGAGGCGGTCGCGGGTCATCTCGTCGAGGGCGCCGAAGGGTTCGTCAAGGAGGAGAATCTGTGGGGAGAGCACGAGTGCGCGGGCGATGGAGACGCGCATTTTTTGGCCGCCGGAGAGTTGGCGCGGGTAGTAATCGGCGCGTGGGGCGAGGCCGACGAGGGCGACGGCGGCGGTGACGAGTTCGGAGCGGCGGGCGGGCGGGGTGGCGCGGAGATCGAGCGGGAGGGCGACGTTGGCGGCGACGGTGAGCCAGGGGAGGAGCGTGGGTTCTTGGAAGACGTAGGCCACGTCG
>JACMRG010000079.1 GCA_014376585.1 Opitutaceae bacterium
AAATCAAGCGGCGCTTTCAAGCTCCGCCCGAATTCAGTCACCCCATCTCGCGACCGTCGCCGCACCCCCCCGCATGAAATTCGAACACTTCGCCCTCAATGTGCCCGATCCCCGCGCCATGGCCGCGTGGTATGTGGACCACGTCGGCTTTACCATCGCGCGCCGTCGCGACGACGCCCCCTTCACCCACTTCCTCGCCGACGATACCGGCCGCGTAACCATCGAGCTTTACCACAGCCCCGCCGCCGTCGTCCCCGACTACGCCGCCGCCCATCCGCTGTGCTTCCATTTCGCGCTCCACACGACCGCCGCCCGCGCCGAACACGCGCGTCTCGTCGCCGCCGGCGCGACCCTTTTCCTCGAAGAATCGCTACCTGACGGTTCGCTCCTCATCATGCTGCGCGACCCTTGGGGCATCCCCCTTCAACTCTGCCAACGCACCCGGCCGTTTCCCGGTTTCTAAGCCGAAACCATGCAGTTGGAGGAGCGAGCTTCCCCGCCCGTGCGCCCCAAGATCGGGCCGCAGATTTCATGGAGTCGCTGCATGGTGAACGGCTTGGCCAACAGCGGCACCTCCACCTGCCCCATCAGTTCCACCAGCGTGTCCTCACCCTCGTGACCGGTGACGAAGACAAACCGCCCCGCGAGCTCGGACCGCAGCTCGCACAAGCGCCGGTAAAATTCCGGCCCGTTCATTCCGGGCATCCGCACGTCCGAGATCACGAGCACATACGGCTGCACCGCCGCGCGCTGCAACGCCTCCGCACCGTCCACGACCGCATCGACCCGGCACCCAAAACCGGCCCGCAGCGCCTCCTGCAAAAACTTCCGCACCACGTCATCGTCCTCGACCACCAGCACCCGCTGCCCCGCCGCCAGATCGACCCGCGCTCTGGCCGCAAAGGGAGCGGCCGAATGCGTGGTCGCCGCGCCATCAGACGCCGCCAGGGGCAGACTCACGCTGAAGCGCGCCCCGCATCCCGGCGTGCTGTTGACCGTGATCTTCCCGCCCAGTGAGCGCACGAGACTTTGACAGATGCTAAGGCCCAGTCCGGAACCCTTGTCCGGCCCCTTGGTGGTGAAGAAAGGATCGAAAATCCGCTCGATGACTTCCGGTGCGATACCCGAACCGTTATCACTCACCTCGAGACAACCGAACCCGCCCTTCCGGCTCACGGTGAGCGCGAGACGCGGCCGGGTGTTGCGCGCCATCGCATGCAGCGCGTTGATGATGAGATTCATCACCACCTGCTTTAACTGCGAGGGATCGGCGAAGATGATCACCGGTTCCGGGGGCGACTGCGTATGCAACGCCACTCGTGCCTCGCGCAATTGGAACTTAAGCATCGTGACCGACTCCTCCACCAGCGAACCCAGATTCACCAACTGCGGCTGGCCGGTCTCGGGTTTGGAGAGCTGCAGCAGCTGCCGGATGATACTCGCCGCCTCGATCACGCTCCTGCTGATGTAACCGACATAACCCCGGCCCCGCTCGCTCGCTTCCAGATCGAGCAACTGCGCGAACCCCAACACCGGCGTCAGCTTGTTGTTAAGCTCGTGGGCGATCCCGCCGACGAGGGTGTCGAGCAGCAGTTGTTTTTCCTGCCCCTGGAGGTGCCGCTCGATCGCCCGCTGCTCGGTCATGTCGTCCACGCAGGCGCAGATCTGGCTGGTCTCGCGAATCCAGCCCATGGAGATCCGCAACAACCGCGTGCCCCGCTCGCCGAGCTCGAAATGAAACTCGCGCGCGCCCGGCACCGGTCCCTGCGCCTCATGCGCCAGCAACAGCTGCCGAAAGGCCATGTGCTCGCGTTCCGTGATGAGCGCGACGAGCGAGAATTGCCGCTCATCCGCCTGAGACCGGCCCAGCAGCTCGGCCAGCCGCTGGTTATGGGCCTGCACTTCGCCGTGGAGATCGAGCAACGCCACGCCGGTCGCGTTGCTCTCAAAGAGGGCGCGATAGAGCCCTTGGGCCTGCCTGAGGGCGTGGTTGGACTGGAACAGCTCGAGATTTTGCAGGCGCGCTGCCTCGTGCTGGTCGCGGAGCGCGGTGATCTGTTCCCCCACCAAACGAGTCTGCAACCGCGCCAACGCCTGCACCGGGATGAGACCGATCAGCCGGTGCGCCTCATCGACGAGCACCACGTCCTCGTGAAACTCCTCCGTGGGCCGCCCCAAGGCTTGGTCCAAAATCGGCCGCAGGGGCGTCGTGCTGGTGAAGACCAAGGGGTGCGCCACCTGCGCGCTGTGTGCCGGACTCCGACTGTTGAGCGCGAACCCAAAACGTGAGCCCAGCAAAAATCCCACCCGCGTGCGCGAGCACAGTCCGGTGACCCGCCCGTCCCGCACCAACGCGAAAAAATCCACCGCTCGCTCGCGGAACAGCCGGTGCACGTCCTCCAGCGGCATGTCATGCGCCAACGCCTCGTGGTGATGCACCAGGGATTCGAGCGAAATTCGCTCCACTAAAAGGGCCCTGGGCTCGCGCGCCGTGGGTTCGCCCCGGTCGTCGCCGCCAACTGCCGGCAAGAGCCCTGTCTGAACAAAGTCGTTTTGAGAAACTAGAATCATCCATGACCAGCATCGGCTCAAGGTCCGGACTCCACGACTCTCCCACGTTACAAATGGGTCAAAAACCCTACCATGCCCCGGGCTCGGCTCGGCCCGCAGCACCGGCGGCCGTTTTTAAGCGCACACCTTGTTACAACTTGGGGGGGTTGCCTCAAGTTTCGCCTCAAACCGACGAACTCGTCGCTTCTCCTCCATGATTTCTCTCCCCAGTCGTTCTGTCGCCACCCTGCCCGGCAAACTACGCTCGTCGATTCTCCTCGCCGGCCTCCTGTGCCTCGGACTCTGCCTCGGGACGGTCGTGATCCTCAGTCGCGTCGAACAGGGGGTGACCGGACTGGCCGGCGATATTTTCGCGCAGGCCGCGCCCGCCGCCGAACTCATGCGCGCCGCCAATCGGGTGGCCCTCCGAGTCTCCACCTACACCCGCACCCACGGCGAACCCGACCGCAAATCCGCCTTCACGGAATTCCGCTCCGCCGCACACAAGTTCGGCTAGGTGTGGGTCGACATGGCCGGGCGCGACGATGGCGCGGCGACGATCGAAGTCGTGCGCCGGGCCCTGCCCCTGCTCATCGGTTGGCGCGATGCCTTCGAGGCCACCGCCAAATATTTCCAGATGTGCGACCGTTCCGTGCGCGGTCTCGCCGCCCAGAGCTCGCTCCTGAATATCCTCTGCACGCAGCTCGCCGCCGACGACGGCACCCTCGTTCCCGGCGACCGCGGCCCGACCCATCGCAAAACCTTCGAGATCGCCCTCGGGTCCATCGGGGAAATTCAAAACCTCGTCCTCTTCTCCACCACCTCGCTGGACCCCCAATATCTCGAAAAGGCCGTGGGCCGGCAGGAGCAACTGGTCGATCTGCCGGCGACGATCTACGCCGCTACGCCGCCTTCCGATCTGCGCGATTTTATCGAGGACGTCGTCGCCAAGACCAAGGACCTCCGCGACGAGCTCCTGAGTCTCCGCAGTTCCATCGCCGCGCGCGACCAGGAGCAGGCCAACCTCATCGCCGCCGGCGAACGGCTGTTGGGCGAGTTGGACCCCGTGGGCCAGCGCGTAATGACCCGCACCGTGACCGTCGCGGGATTCTCCAGCGCCCATCTGCGACTCACCGTTTACGGCCTGGCCCTGGCCGCATTCGTGTTCCCATGTCTCGGTCTCCTCGTCGGCCGCTCCATCACGCGCGGCATAAGTCGGCACCTCGCGCCCATCACCCTCCGCCTCAGCACCGCCGTCGCAGCGACCGCCGAAAATACCAGCCAAGCCGAGCGCGCCGCCGCCGACCTCGCCGCCGCTTCCGCGCAACAGGCCTCCGCGCTCGCCCAACTCACCACGGGCGCCGACGACGTTTCGGGAGCGACCCGGACCAACCTCGGGCACATGCGCGACGCCGCCCGACTCGCCGAAAACGCCAGCGATCGGGCGACGCACGTCGGCGCGAGCGTCGCGAGCGTGAACGCGGCCATGCACGACATCAGCAATAGCAGCACCCTCATTCGCCAAGCCGTCACCGCCATCGACGAAATCGCGTTTCAAACCAACTTGCTCGCCTTGAACGCCGCCATCGAGGCGGCGCGTGCCGGCGAGGCCGGTCGGGTCTTCGCGGTCGTGGCCGACGAGGTGCGCCGCCTCGCCCTGCGCAGCGCCACCTCGGCCCGCGAATCGGCGGCCATCATCGCCACCACCCAGGCGGCCACCGCTCGCGGCGTCGAGACCGCGAGCCGCGTCGGTCGCGATTTCAAAGCCATCACTCACGACCTCGCCCGCCTGCGCACGCTGGTGCGCGAGACGACCGCGGCGTCGGGGCGACAGGGTAAAAACACCGAGACCATGACCGCAACCCTCCGCGAATTGAACGCATCGACCAGCGCCACCGCCGATCAAGCCGGTCGCAGCGCGCAGGTCACCATCGCCCTCCGTGACGACGCCAGTCAGCTCGAAGACGATACGGCCGAACTGGCGCGCTTCCTCAACGCCGCCGCCGCCCAAGCCAAGCGCCCGCCCGCCACCCCTCCCGCCAAGTCCTCCGCCAGCCGCAGTGCAGCGAGCGCGCACGTGATGCCGGCGCGCGGACCCCGGACCGCCCGCCAACCGCAGCGTTCCGCCCTACGGCTTTCCGGTTTGGCCGCCGGGTTGAGGTCGTCCGAGAGAGACCGCTCCTCGTGGCGCCGGCACCCTGCCGGCCTTCGGCAGGTGCCGGCGGGAAGCCGGCGCTACCTCTGAACCGCAGCCAAGGGGGAAAGCCATGCGTTCAGCCCTATTCGACCGGAAAGAAGTTTGAACCGAAGCGCCGCACGCATTCAGCCTTGCCGCGTGAAAAAACTCCAAGCCAAGCGCGCCCTCGTCACCGCCGGCGCCCAGGGCATCGGCCTCGCCATCAGTCGTCATCTGCTCGCCGCCGGTTGCGATGTCTTCGTCCACTATCGGAGCAGCGCCGCCGGCGCCCGGGAGTTGGCCACGGAGGCCGCCGCGCTCGGCCGCCGCTTCGGCAGTGCCAGCGCCGACCTCACGTCCACCGAGGGCTGCAATCCGGTCGTCGCCGAGGCCGTCGCGTTTCTCGGCGGGCTCGACATTCTCATCAACAACGCCGGGGCCCTCGTCGCCCGCAAAACCCTGCCGGAAGCCGACGACGATTTCTGGGCCGAGGTGATGTCGCTCAACGTCGGCAGCGTCCGCCGCATCACGCGCGCCGCCGCGCCGCACCTCATCGCCTCCGCCCAAACCCGCGGCGGCGCGAGCATCGTAAACCTCTCCTCCCTCCCCGGGCGCAAGGGCGGGGATGCCGGCTCGCTCGCCTACTCCACCGCGAAGGGCGCCGTCCTCACCTTCACCCGCGCGCTCGCCAACGAACTCGGGCCCCAGGGCGTGCGCGTCAACGCCATCGCGCCCGGTCTCATCCTCGGCACGAGCTTCCACAACACGCACACCTCGGCCGATTCCGCCCGCGCGACGGTCGCAGGCATCCCCCTCGCCCGGGGCGGCAACGCCGATGATGTAGCGCGCGCCGCCGTCTTTCTCGCGAGCGAGTTCGACGGTTTTATCACCGGCGCCACGCTCGACGTAAACGGCGGCGTTTACGGTTGCTGAAGCTCGGCCGTCCCGGCGCGGCCCTCAGCCTTTGCCCGCTTCCTCGTTGCTCACGGCCTTGAAGCCAGGCCGGCCGTGGCGCGTCGTCGGCGGCACTCCGACCGGGTTATGACGATACTCATCCACGCCGCGGCAGAGATAGGTCTTAAAATTCGGATTCACCGACAGGTCGTTTTTCACGTTCGTCCCCGAGTAGCGAATCGTGAGGCCCGCACGCCGACGGTCGCTCGGGTTCGCGGGGGAACCATGGATCGCGCGGTCATCGTGCAGCGAGCACTCGCCGGCCTTGAGGCGAAACTGGATCGCGTTGTCGGCGCTGAAGTCCGAACCGTCCGCCAACTCCAACGTGAGCACCGAGGCGGTGCTGAGCGACTTCTTGTGCTTGATAACCCCGCCGCGATGCGAGCCCGGTAGGAGCTTCATCCCGCCGTTCACTTCATCGACATCGTCGAACGCGAGCCAGACGGTGACGGAATTGTGCGGCGCCATCGGCCAGTAGTAGGCGTCCTGGTGCCAGCCCACCGTGGAAGCGGTATGCGGCTCTTTGATGAAGAAACTGCTCGCCCACATAAAATAATTCGGCCCGAGAATCCCTTCGACCAGATCGAGGATCCGCGGGTGCATCGCGATCTCGAAAAGATAAGTGCTCGCCTCATGCCATTCTCGGATGTCCTTCGACGTCTCGCCGGGCTCGAGCAACGCGAGGATGTGGGGCAACTCGGCGTTGATACGGTCCATTTCCGCGCGCGAGAAGATCGGCGGAAGGCCGAGCAGGTAGCCGTTGTCGGCGTAGAATTTTTGTTGCTCGGGCGAGAGACGGTAAGCGGATGTATTCATGGGGTGGGCGCGGGATTGGGGTGCCCAAGAACTAGCGGCGCGCGGCGCGCGAGCGCACGCATTTTTACGCTGAACGTTCAGCCCGCGCGCGGCTACTGCGGCAGCGCAAACGCCACGTAGGCATCGCCCGATTTCGTGCCCATCTTGCCGCCGCCGCAGGCGATCACCACGAACTGCCGTCCGTCGACCGCGTAGGTCGCCGGCGTGGCGTAGCCGCCGGCGGGCAGCGGAGCTTCCCAAAGTTTTTCCCCCGTCTTGGGGTCAAAGGCGCGGATTTTTTCGTCCTTCGTCGCCGCGATGAAAACCAGTCCGCCCGCCGTGACGACCGGGCCGCCGTAGTTTTCCGTGCCGGTGGGAGCGACGCCGCGCGCCGTGAGTTCGGGGAACTCGCCGAGCGGTTTGCGCCACAGATATTCACCGGTGTTGAGATCGAGCGCGTTGAGCGTGCCCCAGGGCGGGCGGAGCGCGGGATAGCCATCGGGATCCAGGAAACGAGTGTAGCCTGTGCTTACGTAGGGCGTGCGGGCGGTGGGCGCGCCGGTCGCCTCGACTTTGCCCGCGGCGGTGTCCGCGGCGGGTGCGGCATCGACGCCGAGCACATGGTCGGCGAGCGCCTGCTTCTGCGCGGCGGGAAGGAACGCGAAGGACGGCATCACGCCCTTGCCGGTGGCGAAGAGCGCGAGCACATCGGCGGGTTTCAGTTTTTGTGCGGCCACGACGAGGCTCGGGATATTTTGCGCCGCGTTGCCTTCGCGATTCACGCCGTGGCAGGCGACGCAGAGTTGCGCATAGAGCGCGGCGCCGGAGCCGGGCTTCGCGTTGGTTTTTGTCGGCACCATCGTATGCACCCACGCCATCTCGTTGGCGTTGACGTAAAGCACGCCGCGCGGATCGACGGCCGCGCCGCCCCACTCCGCCCCGCCATCGAAGCCGGGCAAAATGATCGTGCCCTGTTCGCTCGGCGGATCGAAGGGCACATGCGGACGCGCCGCGTGCAGACGCTTCAGGACCGCCTCGCGCGATGCGGGCGAGAGATCGGTGACCTCGTCCTCCGTGAACTGTTGGCGCGCGAAGGGCGCGGGCTTCAGGGGCAAGGGCTGCGTGGGCGAAGACTTTTCTCCGCCGAGAATCGACGGCGGCACCGCTTGTTCGCGCCACGGGAACAGAGATTCGCCCGTGTCGCGATTGAACGCCCACACGTGACCTGACTTCGTGACTTGGGCGACGGCGGCGATTTTTTTCCCGTCGCGCAGCACTTCGCAGAGCACCGGCGGCGCGGGCAGGTCGCGATCCCACTGGTCGTGATGAACGAATTGAAAATGCCATTTTCGTTCGCCGGTGTTGGCGTCGAGCGCGATAAGGCAATCCGTGTAGAGGTTATCGCCGTGGCGATCACCGCCCCAAAAATCGAAGGCGGCGGAGCCCGTCGGGACAAAGGCGAGGCCGCGCGCTTCGTCGATCACGAGGCCGGCCCAGCAGTTGGCGCCGCCGGTGGTTTTCCAAGCGTCGGCCGGCCAGGTCTCGTAGCCTTGCTCGCCGGGAAACGGAATCGTGTGAAAAATCCAGCGGCGTTTGCCCGTGCGCACATCGTAGGCGCGGATGTGGCCGGGAGCGGCGGCGCCCGGTCCTTCGCCCACGCGCATCGGCACGATGATGAGATCACGGAAGACGGCTCCGGGAGTGTTGGCGGCAAGATAGAGTCCGGTGGTGTCGCGGTCGAGGCCGGCGAGAAGATCGATGCGACCGTGGTCGCCAAAGCTCTCGATGAGCTTGCCCGTCGCGGGATCGAGGGCGTGGAGAAAACGGCCGGCGGAAAACATGAGACGGCGTTCGTTGCCCCCGTGCCACCAAGCGAGGCCGCGATTCAGGCCCGACGGACCCGACGCGGCGCCACCCGCAGGATTGAAGCGCCACAGTTCGCGGCCAGTGGCTGCGTCCAGAGCGAAGAGCACGAGCTGGGGCGTCGTCCCGTAGAGCACGCCGTCGATCACAAGCGGGTTGCACTGGATCTGGGAACGGTTCTTCGGATCGGCGTCGCCGGAGCGAAACGTCCACGCCGGCTGCAGGCGCGCGACGTTGGCAGGTGTGATCTGTGCGAGCGATGAATAGTGCGTCCCGCCGGCGTCGCCTAGATAGGCGGACCAGTTTTTATCGGCGGCGGCGTAAACCGCGGTAAAAAGGCAAAGGAAGGAGTTGAGGAGGGCGAAGCGGATGGGGTGCATCGGAAGCGGGGCGGGCTGAGTCGGCCCTACTTTATCAAAAACGCCAGCTCGACCGTGGGCGTCCCGATGCGGCGTCGCACCTCTTCGAAGACATCCACGTCGAAAGGTTTCCCGATATTGTTGCCCGCGTGATCCTCGAGGATGGTCGCGACGACCACCCGGTGTGCGCCAAGGCGCCACGGTTGCGCCGGCACAAAAGTCCATACGCGCTCTTGATCGCCGAGCACAACCGCGCCTTCGAGCGCGGTGCCGTCGAACGAAACGATGCTGAACATGCGCGAGGCAAGGGCGTGGTCCAGCGATTCACCGAATCCAATCGCGAGCGCGGCGCGGGTGCCGGCGGTGGGCGGCGTGAGAGTCCAACGGGCAGGATCGAGCGCTGTGCGGTCGGCGGGGCCGATCCGAAATTTTTTCTCCGCGCCCGCCCGCAGCGGCCGGCCTTCGGCGTCGCGGCACGACGCACTGATGTTGAGCGAATAAGTTTTCCCCGCTTCGAAGACCGGCCCGATGTCCACCAGCGGCTTCACGCCGCGTTTGATGCGGCCGGGGTCGATCAGGAGTGTGAGGCGGTCATGGCCGGGTCCCAGAGTTCCTCGTCGAGTTCGAGGAAAGACCGCTCGATCACGCGGCCGGCCGCGTCGCGGATCCGCACGTGCTCGTAGATGTGCCCGCGGCTCATCGGCGCGGAGAAGTGGACGTAGAACTTAAGCAGATTTTCCGGCAGCACACCGGCGGTGCGATAGATGTGCGCGACGACCGTGCTCGGCGGAGCGGTATCGCGGGGCAGCTCGAAATACGAAACGACGGGGGCACCTTTCTCCGACCGAAACTCGGCCCGGTAACGCACGCCACGCGTGAGCGGAAACTGCGGCACAAAACGTAGGTGTCCGGGCGGTGCAGTGATGAGGTTCCCGGCCATCGGCGGCACAACGGCGCCCGAGGTTTGCTCGGCGTAGACGGTCAGCGCCCCATCTTTCTCGCTCGCGCCACGCACCTCGACGGCTTGGGGGTTCTCGGCCGGAACCCAATGCAGGGTGGCAGCCGACATCGACGAAAAAAGCGCGCTCAGGACGAGCGCCGCCGAGAAAGCGAACTTCCGGAGGCAGCCGAAGGCCGGGTTCACGGCAACGCGAGCGTGTCGAGGTCGAGCGACTTGTTGGCGCCGGAGCGCACGACAACGGCGAATTTCGCATCGAGCCGGTCGAGTTGGGTGATGCCGGCCCAATCGAGTTTCTCGAACTTGACACCCTCGGTGTCGGCGACTTTGGCGGTGATGGAGGCCGCGCCGCTGATTTGCTCGGCGGCGACCTTGATCACACCGCGGGAGCTGTTCGCCATGAGGAGGTAGTCTTTGCCGTCTTTCTGATAGACGATGATGTCGAGCGGGCGGTTGCCGTTGCCGAATTCGGCGATGGTTTTGCCGATGATCTTGGCGCCGGGCTTGAGGTCGCTGAGCGCGAACCGCACGAGCGGCGTGCAGGTGTAGGCGGCGAGGAGGTGCGATTCACCGCCGACGTTGTAGGGGACGAAGGTGCGGACGGGCGCGGGTCTCAAACTTGCCATGAGCACCGTGGTAATTTTCCACGGTGGCGCCGCGGTCAACCTTGCTCAAGGGGAACGGAATCACACGGAGCGTGGAGGAAAATTCTTCGTTGGAAATACCGGCGACGAGCACGCGGCCGTCGGCGAAGACGATGTCGGCGATCGACTGGTGGCGCGGGTTGCGCGGCGGCCTTCGCCGATGGAGCCGTCGGCGGGTGCATCGGTGAGTTCGGCGCGGGCAAACTTCATGTTGTCGAGCGAAACGAGTTCGGGCTGGCCGTCGGCCTTGGTGCGCACGAGCAGGGACACGGCGTGGGGTCCGCGACCACGCGTCACGGCGAGGTAGGCCTGGCGGGAGATAGGATTTACCGCGAGGTCCTCGATGATGATGTCTTCCGCTTTGGTGCCGGTGAGCGCCGAGATGGTCTCATTGACGGCGAGGGCTTTGACCGGCGCGGTGGTCGTAGCGGGCTTGGTGTCGCCGGTGGCAAGGGCGACGATCGCGGCCGATTTCGCGTCGGCGACGAAGAGGATGCCTTCGGGGCCGAAGGCGAGTTGGTTCATGGATTTGAACTCAAGCTTGCCGGCTTTGAGACTGTCGGTGAGGGCGGCGTGCGTGGCGGGGACGAAGAGGCCGAGGGTGAGAGCACCGAGGGCGACGAAGGCGGTGGCGGGGGGCTTTTTCATGGGAGTAAAGCGGGGGTGAACCGGAGTGACCGGAGGCGGGATGGGTTGCGAGCAGGGCGCACGGGGGCGGGCACACGTTGCCGGGTGGGCACAAAAAAGGCGGGGGTGAACCCGCCTAGTTCTGTTCAGCCCGTCGGCTGCAATTGAACAAAGGATGGACACGGATATTACGCCGGAAGGATGCAGAAGACTTCCCGCGAATCACGCGAATGGACACGAATTTCCGAGATAAAACCAAGCCGTTAATCATCCCTTGGGTCCACGGTTCGGGGAGGGGTTGTTTCTCTCTGTTTCCATTCGCGGGCATTCGCGGGCAACTTAATTTCCGGCTTAGCAAGGGCCGAGGCTGCGTCCGTGGACTTATGGCGGCCACATCCGGTGAACGTAGGTTTCCGGGTCAGTTCAATTTCTTCTCTGCACCAGCGTCCACCCGTGTCCCGCCGTGGTTTCCTTCGGCATGGTTCACGCTCAGGCATAGCTGCCGGCTTGGGAGATGCCTAGGTCTTGGCGGCGCTGTTTGCGATCGGCGGCCGCCCGTTTCGCGTAGCCGCTGCGACGATGCTCGGCGAGCGGGTCGGCGGCGAGCTGGTGGGCCTTGCGCCAAGCGGCGAGTGCGGGCGAGACGTCGGTGAAAAAGGCTTTCTTCAAAACGAGCTCGGCATCGACGACGCTGTTGGCGGCCTGGGCGCGGCGGAGGGCTTCGTGATCAACGAGCGCGGCTTTCACGTAGAGTTCCTGGGCCATGATGACCGTCTGGATCGTCGCTTCGATCTTGGGTTTCTCGTTGTGCGACTGGTCGATCATGTAGGCGATCTTCGGCTGGCGCTTTCGCTCGTTGGCGAAGGTGTGGATCTCGTGGAAAATGCGGAAAACCTGATAGGGGTCGATGGAGCCGAGCGTGAGGTCGTCGTCGGCGTAGCGGCGGTCGTTGAAGTGGAAGCCGCCGAGCATATCCTCGTCGAGGAGCCAGGCGACGATCTGCTCGATGTTTTGGGCGACGTAGTGGTGGCCGGTATCGACGAGCAC
>JACMRG010000080.1 GCA_014376585.1 Opitutaceae bacterium
CCGCGACGGCCGCGATCCCCATCATCACGCTCACCGCCCTGGCCATGCCCGAAGACCGCATCCGCTGCCTCGAATCCGGTGCCGACGCCTACCTCAGCAAACCGCTCAAACTCGCCGAGCTCGACCGCCTCATCCTCGAGCACATCCACCGCCCTCGCCGCCCGCTGAACCCTCCCCCCCGTGCCAACTCCCAGTAAAATTCTCGTCGTGGACGACGAGCCCAGGGCGGTGCTCCTGCTCCGCAATCTGCTCACCCCCGAAGGCTATCAAATCCTGACCGCCCACTCCGGCGCCGAGGCCTTGGCCGTCGCCCTCCGGGAGCTCCCCGACGTCGTGCTGCTGGATGTCATGATGCCCGACATGGATGGCCTCGAGGTCTGCACCAAACTCCGCTGCGACGCCCGGCTGGCTCAGGTCCCGATCCTCCTGCTCACCGCGCTCGACGACCGCGACTCACTGCTGAAGGGCATCGCAGCCGGCGCCGATGACTTCATTTCCAAACCCTACGACCACACCGAACTCCGCGCTCGTCTCCGCACCATCACGCGGCTGAACCGGTTCCGCCAACTTTACGAGGACAGCGCCCGGCTCGAGGCCGCCGTTACCCACGCCCCCTACGGCGTTGTCATCACCGAACTCGACGGCCGCATCCTCCAGCAGAACGCAGCCTACACCCGGCTGCTCGCGGCGAATCGCCCCGACACCCAGAACTTCTACGCCCATCTCCCGCCCGACACCGCGCAATCTCTGCGAGGCGAAATCGAACGAAAACCGGACGGCGGCGCACCGTTCGAGACCCCGCTTGCTTGCGCCCTGAACCCAGCGACCGTCGTCGAGATATCCGGCACTCTCGTTCCGTGGAAAGGGCGCCGGATGGTTCATTTTATGATCCGTGATCTCACGGAAAAAAAGCAGCTCGAGCAGCAGCTCCTGCATTCGCAGCGCATCGAACTCCTCGGCCAACTCGCCGGCAGCGCGATCCACGACGTGAACAATCTGCTCACCGTGATCGGCAGCAGCGCCCAGCTCCTCGAGATGAAACAGGGCGCCGATCTCCAGCGACACCTCGGCACCATCATGAACGCCACCCAGCGCGGCGTTTCGATGCTGCGCCAGCTCCTGATGTTTGCCCGCGGCGAAGACGGCGCACTCGAATCCGTCAACCCCGCCGGCGTTACCGCCGAGGTCGCCCACATGGTCGCGGAAACTTTCGGCAAGTTTTACACGGTCACCTACGCGACCGCGGAATATCTGCCATCCGTTCTCGTCGATCCGACGCAGATTCACCAGATCGTCATGAACCTTTGCGTAAACGCCCGCGACGCGATGCCCCAGGGCGGTCTTCTCACCATCAACGTGGACCGTCGCACGGTCGCAGCCGGAGTTCGCGCGGTGATGGGCGACTTGCCCGTGCCCGGCGACTATGTGGCGATCAGCGTGCGCGACAGCGGCACCGGAATTCCTCCTGCGGTGTTGCCCAAACTCTTCGATCCGTTCTTCACGACGAAACCGAAGGGCCAAGGCACCGGACTCGGTCTGGCCACGGTGATCCGGCTCGTCCGCCGGCACAAAGGCTTCGTCACGCTCGAAACCGAAATGGGCCGGGGCACCTGCTTCGCCTGTTACTTCCCGGTCGATCCGTCCGGCGCGGTTTGAGTTTTTGCGCCGCCAAGAGCCTTCACTTGCCAAGCCCTCGTCGGCCGGCAATTTCGGTCGGGTAAGCAACCCCAAATCCTCCCCCGTCCATGATCCCCATCCGCTCGCTGCGCTTCACCTTTCTCAACCTCATCATTATCGCCACCGTGTGCGCGGCCGATCAACCCGCTCCCGCCGCACCGCCCGCTCCCTTGCCCTATCCCCTCATCCTCGGCCCCATTCGTCTGTGGGACGGCGACGCTCCCGGCGCTCTCGGCCAACGCCCGCAGGACATTCCCACGCTCACGCCGTTCCCTGCCGATGCAGCCAAGAACAACGGTGCGTCCATGCTCATTTTGCCCGGCGGCGGCTACGGCAACCTCGCCGAACACGAGGGCACCGGTTACGCCGAGTGGTTCGCCACCCACGGCATCACCGCTTACGTGCTCAAATATCGCCTCGGCACCAATGGCTACCGTCATCCTGCGATGCTCAACGACGCTGCGCGCGCCGTGCGCCTGCTCCGCGTTTTCGCCCAACGCGACGGCCGTGATCCCAACCGCATCGGTGTGATCGGCTCCTCCGCCGGCGGCCATCTCGCCGCGACCCTCGCGACGCACTTCGCCGCCGGCCAGGCCGACGCCACCGATGTCGTGGAGCGCGAAAGCTCCCGCCCCGATCTCGCGATTCTTTGCTACCCCGTGATCAGCCTGCTCGAGTTCGCCCACGCCGGCTCCCGCAAAAATCTCCTCGGCGACAAGCCTGATCCCGAACTCGTTAAGTTCCTCTCCGCCGAGTTGCAGATTACCAAAGACACCCCGCCCTGCTTTCTCTGGCACACCGTCGAGGACAAAACCGTCCCCGTCGAAAACACCCTCATGTTCGCCGCCGCCCTGCGCCGCGCCGGTGGCTTGCCCTCCGTCCACATCTACGAAAAAGGCGCCCATGGCCTCGGTCTCGGCCGCCTCGGCAAGCCTGCCCCTCCTTGGGCCGACCAGTGCATTTACTGGCTGCAGGAGCGGAAGTTCATCCGCTGATTCTAGCCAGTTTCGGCCCGTCGGGTGTCATTTGGACGTAGGCCCGCCTTCGGCCTTGCCTTCGCACGGTGCGCTGAGCACGTTCTTCCTTTTTCCAAAGACCAGAACGCCTCCGCGCCATGAATCAGAACATCCGTAACATCGCTATCATTGCTCACGTTGACCACGGCAAAACTACGCTCGTGGACCAGCTCCTTAAGGAAGGCGGCGTCTATCGCGCCAATCAAGCGGTGCAGGTGCGCGCCATGGACTCCATGGATCTCGAAAAGGAAAAGGGCATCACGATCAAGGCCAAGAACACCTCCGTCCACTGGCAGGGCAAGATCGTCAACATTCTCGACACCCCCGGCCACGCCGACTTTGGCGGCGAAGTCGAACGCGCCCTCCGCATGGTGGACGGCGTCCTCCTCGTCATCGATGCCTACGACGGTCCCCAGGCCCAGACCCGTTTCGTGCTCCGCAAGGCGCTCGCCCACGGACTCAAGGTCGTGATCGTCATCAATAAGATCGACCGCGAAAACGCCGATCCGGCGAAGATGTATGACAAGGTCCTTGAGCTCCTCATGGAGCTCAACGCCACCGAGGAGCAGTTCGATGCCCCCGTCGTTTACGGCTCCGGCCGCGACGGCTACATGATGTATAAGCTCGGCGAAGAGAAGAAGGACATGACCCCGCTCTTCCAGACGATCATCGACCACATCCCACCCCCGTTCGCCAAGCCCAGCGATCCGTTCCACATGCTCGTTTCCAACATTGATTGGAGCGACTACGTCGGTCGTATCGCCGTCGGCAAGATCCTCGGTGGCACCGTCAAGGTCGGCGACACCGTGTTCGTCGTCCGCACCTCCGATCAGAAGCGCATCCGTGCCAAGATCACCAAGGTGTTTGAGTTCACCGGGCTCGGTCAGCGCGAAGTAGAGAGCGCCTTCGCCGGTAATATCATCGGTCTCTCCGGCTTTGAAGACGTGGATATCGGCGACACTCTCGCCGTTACCGAGGACGCCCACGCCCTCCCCTTCACTCAGATCGACCCGCCCACGCTGGAGATGCAGTTCTCCGTCAACGACGGCCCGCTCGTCGGCCAGGAAGGCAAGCTCGTCACCTCCCGCCAGCTGCGCGAGCGCCTGATGCGCGAGTTGAAGACCAACGTCTCCATCTACATCGAAGACGCCGACAAGGCCGGCGTGTTCAACGTCAAGGCCCGCGGCGCCATGCAAGTCGCCGTCCTTGTCGAGACGATGCGACGCGAAGGCTTCGAGCTCGTCGTCTCCCGCCCTACCGTGATCGAGAAGACCGTCGACGGCGCCCGCCACGAGCCCTTCGAGACCGTCTGGGTCGAAGTGCCCGATGAGTGCGTCGGCTCCGTCATGCAGAATCTCGCGAACCGCAAAGGTCTCCTCACGAACATGGAGAAACTTTCGCACTCCACGATGATCGAGGCGACCATCACCACGCGCGGCTTGATCGGCATGGAAATCGACGTGATCAACGCCACCAGCGGTCGCGGCATCACGAGCCATTTGTTTAAAGAATACGGCCCCTACGCGGGCGAAGTGCTCACCCGCATGACCGGCACGCTCATAGCGACCGAACCCGGCGAGACCACCACCTACGCCCTCCTCATGGTGCAGGAACGCGGCAAGCTCTTCGTCGGTCCCGGCGAGCAGGTTTACGAAGGCATGATCGTCGGCGAGAATCCCCGCAACGAAGACATCGCCTGTAACGCCGTCCGCGAAAAGGCCCTCACGAACTTTCGTTCGCAGGGTTCCGGTGTCGCCACCGGCCTGATCCCGGCCGCCAAGTTCAGCCTTGAGCGCGCGATCGAATACATCGCCGCCGACGAACTCCTCGAGGTCACCCCGAAGAGCCTCCGTCTCCGCAAGCGCATTCTGAATAACGGTCTTCGCCAGAAGACCGCCAAGTCCGGCAAGTAAGTTCGCCGCTTCGGTTAAAATCTCAGCCCGTCCGCGCTCCGTCGCGGGCGGGCTTTTTATTGTCGGCGGTGCCGAGCATTCTGTCGATGGGCTTGAGAATTCAACCCAGCACACCGGCCGCTGCCGCCCTCCGCCAACTCGCCTCGTCGTCCACATCTTCCAACTCCCCCAGTTCAACCACACTCAGTCCGGCCGCTGCGCAGCGCTCCCGCGCCTGCACCAACACCAGCGCCGAGCTCCAAGCAATGCCCGTGAACATCGCCCGCTCCAGCCGACGCACCCCGATCAGATAATACCCGCCATCCCTCGCCGGCCCGATGACGACATCCGTTCGCTCTAGCATCACCGCCGCGGCCTTCAGGTGCGATGTCTCGATATAGGGACAATCGCCGCCGATCAGCACTACGGCCTCAGCTCCGGCGCCCAGCGCGCTCCCGGCCGCCGCGGCAAGCCGGTTGCCCAAGGTCCCCCGTGCCCTGCGCCCAAAATTCCACGCGCCCCTGCCGCAGAGGACCGAGCCACGCCCGCATCTCTCGCTCCGCGCCGGGCGGATCGAAGCACACGACCACCGGCCAAGCCGCCGGCAATACGCACACCTGCCGCTCCACGAGGGCACGATAAATTCCCACCGTCCGCTCCGAGGCTCGCCGCCAGCCTGGTTTTCACCGCTCCCACCGCAGGCGCCTTCACCATCAACACCAATGTGGGGATCACGCGGCAGCTCAGGTTTTCCGCGCGTTGAGCGACCAGTCGTAAGTGAGATATTCAACCTTCCAAGCTTTGGGATCGGCCTGAATCGCGGCGCGCACCTCGGGCCTGGCGAAACTTGCGGCTTTGAGCAGCGCCGCGGTTTTGTCCGCGCCGAAGTCGCCCTGATACCACGAAAAAATGCTGGAGAGCGACGCGATCTTGGTCGCGAGATCGAAACGGTTGCGGGTGCTGTCTTGCAGGAAAAGCCGGGCCTGCGCGTCGAGCTGGGTTTCGAGTTTGTCGTCCTCGTGGGCGTCCGTGCTGAGCACCGGACAGCAGTCCGAGGCACACACGAGCGCGAAATGCGCGCGGGCGTCTTTGAACTTGCGGCGGATGATCTCGTGCTCGATTTCGTTGAGAGTGAATTTTTTCCCGCCCACCTCCGCGAAGCGGATGTCCCACGCCGGGGTCGTGAGCGCTGTGCCGATGACGAGTCCACCCGTCCCAATCTCGGTGATGCTTTTCAGCGGTTGCCGGTCCGCGATGAGTTTGAGCGTGTAGGCATTGTAGGCGTTCAGCCAAAAGGCGAGCCGTGCACTGTCGTTGGGCAGTTTCTCCGGATCAGTCGCGGCCAGCTGCGCGAGGTAGCCGTCGAGGCGCGCGTCGGCCTTCAGCGCCAAATAGTCAATCCGGCCGGCGCTCACGTGGGCAGTCAGGACTTGGCTGAGCAAGCGGTGGTCAAGCGGCTCGGCGCCGCGCGCTGCGACCGCTCCCAGTGAGATAAAAAACACAGAAAACGAGTGATCATACGGAGTGGGCCGGGATTTCTTTCGCTGACCCCGGCAGAGTGGAATTCGTGGCGCGATAATTTGTCGCGAGTTTCTCTGGCGAAGTTCCGACGAGAAAGCGCGGGAGCAGGACGATGTTGCGTCCCTGCTGACGCAACGCGCCATGTCGCTGGAAGCGCCGGGCCGAAGTCGTGACCGCCGCAGGCAGCGACCGCACTCGGGTTTGCCGCCGCGCCCGGCGGAGCAACTCCACGTCCTCGAAGAGTGGCCAAAGAGGAAACCCACCCAGTTGCCGGTAAAAATCCCGTCGCACCACAATCCCCTGATCGCCGAAGCGGGTGAAGACCGAGTCGAACCGCGTCAGCCATGCACAGCCGCGCAAAAACCAGCCCGCTTGGTCGAAGCGCAGGCGGAACGTGGCTATTTTTGAATCGGACAGGCGGCTCTACGCGCCCAGCACGTCTGCCGCCGAGGCGGGCAACGTCGTGTCGGCATGGAGAAAGAGCGGGAGATCGCCCCCGGCGTCTTCCGCGCCCCGGGCACATTGGCGTCCGCGACCCGCCAGGCTCGAGATCACGCGGGCGCCGGCCAGCGCGGCCAGCTCGCGCGTGGCGTCAATGCTGCCGCCGTCCACGACCAAAATCTCGGCGGCCGGAAGGCACGCGCGCACGTTCGCCATGGTCGCGGAGATGCGGATGGCTTCGTTCAGGGCGGGGATGATGACGGTGATGTTCACGTCTCGGTAACGGACTACGGGTAGCAGGCCGTGGCGGTCGCATTTATTTCCAGAATCAAATCCGCGAACCAAGCCTCCGCTCGGCCACCCGGCGTGTTTTGCGAGGGGAACGGGGCCAACGATTTTACGTCACCGGGATGTTTCTTTTTTAGGCTGGTATCGGGTCTTTACGTCCGCCCAATTGCCAGTGGTCTTAACTCAGCTCGTTCTTTTCCCCGTCTGGTCAAACCTAACCCCTGTTCCGATTACTACTATGACCCCAACCCCTGTGTCGTCACCCCGTCTCCCTTTTATTTCCAAGGGATTCCTCCAAGTCGCGCTCTGCGCGTTCTTGTCCCTGTCCACCGCTAACCTCGCACCGCGCGCCTTCGCCGCCGAAACCGCTTCGTCATCCTCCACCGGCGTCGTCGTCGGCACCGTGACCAACAAGGCCACCGGCAACGGCCTCATCGGCGCCAAGGTCGAGATCCCCGCGCTCAAGGTCAGCGCTTTCGTGGATAACACCGGCCGCTACCTCATGAACGTCCCCGCCGGCACCCACGACTTGGTCGTGACCTACTCGGGGCTCGACACCCAGACCACCCCCGTCGTCGTCACCGCCGGCCAACCCGCCGTCCGCGACTTCGTCCTCACCAGCTCGGTGATGATGCTCGACGCCTTCAAAGTCGCTAGCGTGAAGGAGGGTCTTTCTTCCGCTCTGACGCAGCAGCGCAATGCCGACAATCTCAAGAACATCGCGTCGATGGACGCCCTCTCCGACCTCCCCAACATGAACGCCACTGAGCTCGCGATCCGCCTGCCCGGCGTGACCTTCGCCGACCCCGGCGACGAAGTGGTCGAGCAAATCAGCGTCCGCGGCATGGGCGCCGGCATGACTTCGATCTCCATCGATGGCAGCGGCATGTCCTCTTTCAGCGCGCAGAATCGCAACACCCGCATGACCGCCTTCACCGGCAACATGTTCGAATCCCTTGAGCTCACCAAAGGCCAGACCCCCGACCGCAGCGTGGATTCCCTCGGCGGCGGCGTGAATTTCAAAACCAAATCTCCGCTTAACCAGAGCGAGAAGCGCCGTATCCAATACAACTTCACCGCCCGCCAGGCCCCTTGGTTCACCGAGCAGGTTCCCCTTCGCGAGCAGCGCCGCACCCACGCCCTCTTCAACTTATCCTACATCGAGAAGTTCTCCATCTTCGGCAGTGAGTCCCCCAACCTCGCCGTCTCCCTCAACGCCTTCTACAGCGAAAACGCCTTCGGCTTTTTCCGCGCCACTCGCGACTTCCAGCAGGTCAACAGCCAGCCCGCCTACCTCTGGGATTACCGCACCCAGGACAATTACAACAACCGCACCCAGCGCAGCCTCAGCACCAAGTGGGATTATCGCCTGAACCGTAATTCCCTCATCAAACTAAACCTCATCTACAATGACGCTCCGGAGCCAATGCGTCGCCAATACCAGACCCGCGCCTTTGCCGGCAACGCCACTAATCCTCAAACCACCGTTCCCAACGCCACTACTTCAGGTATCGTCCCCGGATTCACGGACCGTATCACCACGGTGCGCGCCGTTCAGATTGATCCGACTTCGACCAATACCTCCGGGACCACCCAGCCGGCGCTGATCGACGTCACCTCCAATCTCATCAACCGCGAGCAACGCCTCCGCCACCTGGATCTCGGCGGCGAACACACGTTCAATGAGTTCGATATCGACTGGACCGGCGTCTGGAGCCGCACCCGATATCGCTACCTCGGTGCCGAAGGAAATCTTAATAACCGCATCGGCAATATCCCCTTCATCGGGCCCAACGGCGGTCCAGGTTCTGCTACTAATAATGTCGTCGGCCCCAACGGTGAGACTGGCGTCGGCTGGATTCTCGACCGCACCCAGTCCGATCTTTACCCGCGCTTCATCCAAAACGGCGGTCTCGATTTCACCAATCCAAATAACTATCGTCCCTCCGTAAACGGCCTCAGCACCCAGTCCGGCAATCTTGATATCGATCAGATCAAAGAGGCGCGTCTCAACTTTAGATATAAACTACCGATCACTGCGTTTTCCGCCTTCCTCAAAGCCGGCGGCTCCGTGCGCGACCACACCGTCGAACTGCTCCGCGTGAATCGCCGCTGGAGCTACCTCCGCACTGCGGCTTTGAAAAGTGATCCCTCGATCCTCCTTTGGGACAAAGTCAAAACGGGCCGTAACATCCCGCAGTGGGAAGGTGCCGAGTATATCCAAAACGGCCAGCCGACCAACCCCGCCCTCTGGCAGGAAGACAAATATTTCTACGAGAACAACCGCCGCATCGCTTCCAATAAGGTCAATGAGGTTATTACCGGCTACTACCTCATGACGCAGGGCCGCATCGGTAACAACGGATTCCTCGCTGGCCTGCGCCGGGAAGTCACCGATACGACCGGTTACGGTCGTCGCCGGTTGCGCGTTCTGACCACGGGTGCCCAGCAACTCGCCGACCCGGTGGGTTCCGCCATCCTTGATAGCGTTGCCTACACCAACGAAGGATCCTACGGCCAAAACTTCCCGAGCATTCACCTGTGGCGTGACCTGACCCCCAATTTGAAGGCTCGTGCATCATGGACGACCGGCTTTGCCCGCCCCACCCTCGCCAACGCCGTCACCGCCCTATCTTTCAGCGACCCGAACCAAACGGTTACCTTCGGCAATCCGGACCTAAAACCGACCAAAGCCAAGAATTGGGACCTATCGCTGGAGTATTACTTCAATCCCTCCGGCAGCTTTACGGTGGGCTGGTTTCACAAAAGACTGGACGACCAAATCGGGAATAACACGGAGATCGGCATCGTGGGCGCCGGCCAGGACAACGGCTTCGAGGGCGAATTCCCCGGTTACACCCTTCTTTCGAACAAGAATATCGGCACCGCCTTTACCCAAGGTTGGGAGTTCAGTTATCAACAGCAGTTCCGTTTTCTGCCCAACCCGTTCAGGGGTCTTCGGCTGAACGCCAACTACACTCAGATCACAGCCCATGGAAACTACGGCGTCGCAGGTGCCTACTTCAAAAATCAGAACGTCAACGGATTCATTCCGCGCACCGGAAATCTCTCCGTGGCTTGGGACTACAAAAAGTTCAGCGCCAACGTTAGCTATAATTACACCAGCGAACACATCCGCAACACCTACAATATCGCTGCGCCTTCGCGTAACCGGTATCTGCAAGGTCGCGAGCTGATAAACGCCGGACTGCGCTACTCGATTCGCCCCAGCCTCACCTTGAACTTCGGCGTCCAAAACCTCTTCAACGAGCCGCAGATCTACTACCGCAGCGTGCGCGACCAGATGGAGACCTTCCTCGTCAACGGCACGACCATCACCGCCGGCGTCGAAGGCCGCTTCTAATTCTCACGTAGGGCGTCCGTCTTGCGGACGCCTCCTCCCAAGCCGCAGCCTCATCGCTGCGGCTTTTTTGCGTCTGCTCAAACCGACCTCTGCATGCGGTTGGAAGCTGTAGGCCCGACCGGTGGTCGGGCTCCGGAAACCGACCAGCGGTCGGTTCTCCAGCTCCTTCAAGCTGCGGCTCCATCGCCGCGGCTTTTTCATGCTCCGCGCCGATTGTGAGCTACTTCGTTCCCGCCGCCCCGCCCACCGTGCCATACAACTGCGCCAGTTCCACCATCAGCGCTTCCAGTTTTCCGTAATACTCAGCCTCGCCCAGCTTCGCCTTCGATTCCCGCAACGCCTCCACCGCCCGCTCCAGTTCATCTCGCCGCGCCCGCTGCTCCGTCGTCAGCCGCGCCTCCGCCTCGCTCCGCACCAGGTGAAACTGCCGGGCCCGCGTCCCGTCGAGCGCCGCGCCGTCCTTCGCCTTTTTCGTCGCCCGTGTCCCGCGAAACCACTCCGCCGGCGTGCCCAGCCCGTCACCATTGTCGTCGATCAACGCATGCTCCGTCGCGAGCCGGCCTTCCGTCTTGTAAAACTCCTTCACCCGCGCCGACGCGCTCAGAAACGCCTCCAACAACGAGGTCTGTCCGTCCTGGTCGAGATCGCTCTTGGGATCACCCATCGCCTCGGCCAGATACGGCCCCAATCGCGCGAAATTATGCTCGTTGCCCGTTCGCGTCGCCGTGATCACCACGCGATTCGCCCCCCCCAGTTTGCTGATAAACGGCGCACTTGCCGAAGCCGTGTTGATCACCGCAAGCGGCCGGTTGAACGGCTTCAACCACGTCGCCAGCTCCGTCGCCGTGAGATCCGGCCCGCGCAGATTGAACTTCGCGTCCTTGCCGTCGTATGTCCCGTGCCCGATCAGCACCACCCACAGCTCGCCGCCGGTCTTCGGCTCCGCCGCCAGCGCCTGCTTCAGCCGCTCAAGATCCGTCGTCGCGTCCACCGCCGCGTTCGTCCCCACCACCACCTTTTTTGCCCCCGCCTGCGCCGCCACTTTTTCCCACAACGGCACCTGCGCCGCAAACTGCGTCCGATACTCCGCCTCGCCCTCTGCGCCCACGACGAGCAGCACGGTCACGCCGTCGACCTGCTCGGCCCCACGTCCGACCATCGCCAAACCAGCCAACAACATCCAACCGGCCACTCTCCGTTTTTGTGCCATCTTGTGTTTTTTGTGGCCATCCCCTCCGGCGCTCAGGCCCGAAACAAATCCGGGCTTCATGGCAGTCCTTTCCAACGCCGCAGTCCCCATTCGCCGACAAAACACGCCAGCGCTATGAGAAACATCACCGGCGTGTGCCACAGCGGATTCAGCGCCGTCTCCATCACCGGCGATTTCCGCTCCGGCAGGCTGCGCGCAAATTTCGCCAGATCACCCGCCGCCACGATTTCGCCACCCGTCTTTTTCGCGAGGTCTTCCAGCAGCGCCACATTGGGCGTCAGCGAGCGGAATTCTTCCGCCGCGAGATCCGTGCTCCAGCCCGCCTCCGCGCGCCCCACTTCGGCGCCGAGCGCGTTCGTCACGATCGCCGTCGCCCGATACCCCCCCGTCAGCCGCGGCACATAGGTGGTCTCGTAAAGCCCCGCCTCCGTGCCCGCCGCCTCCGCCGGCAACCGGATCGTCTTACGCTCCGCCCCCGCCCCCGCCTCGGCTCCAAAAACCACCGGCGCCACCTCCACCGTCACCGTGGCCTCGTCGAGCGGCTGATAACTTTCCGTGCGCGCGCGCACCTGCAGTTGCACCGCTCCATTGGCATCCGCCGCCACCGGCTCGACCGCCAGCTCCACGCGGCGGGGCACATCCGCCACGAGCCACCGCATGAGCTGGCGCCACGCCTTGTCCATGTCCGCGCGCGCCGCCGCATCCTTCATGCCCCACCGCCACACGTCGCCCACCATCAACGCCGCGCTGCGCCCGCGTCCAAACCGCTGCACCGCCAGCGCCGGGATTTCCGTCCCGTGTTCATCGCGCACCGCCGCGATCACGCTCGCGCCCGGTTTCACCGCCCGCACGCGGTTTATCACATGAAACCCCGGCATCTCGGCCAGCCGGATTTTTTCATCCGCCTCGTTGTCCCGCAGCCGCGCCCAAGCCTGCAACCAGCCCTCGCGCGCGAGTTCCAATTTCAACGGCCCCGACGCCACCTGCTCGCTCGGCCGGTCCAGATACACCGGCAGCAGATCGCCCACCGGTGTGCGTGCGTAGTTGCCCTCTTGAAACGACTCCATGCCGCCCAACATTAAAAATCCGCCGCCGCGCTCCGACACGAATTTCTGCAACAGCTGCGCCTGCTCCGGTGCGAAAAACTCATTCTCCAAGTCATCCAGAATAACCGCGTGATAACCATAAAGCTCCTCCGGCGTTCGCGGAAATCCCGCGCGCAATTCCAGCTCGTCGCGCGTATTCAGCCGCACCAGCACCGGCTGATCGTAGTGCTGCACTTCCTCCGCCGCCTGGTTGCCGAAACCTCGAAACAGGGGATTGCTCGTCTCGCCCGCGCGTCCGCGAAAATCAAACTTCGGCTCCCGCTTCGCCACCCGGATCAGCCCCACGAGCTGCACCTGGTCGTCGCTCTCAACCGCCCGGCTCAGAAATTTATATTCCCAATTCGGCCGCCCCGCGACGTAGAGAATCCGATACGGCCCCTGCCCGCGATTTACCGTGAGCACGCGGCGGTTGTTGATTGTCGTGGCCTCGGGCACCGTCGCTTCGGCCCCGCCACGCGGCGCGACGCTGACTTCATAAAAAGACAGCCCCTTTTGCTCCGGTTTGAGCTGAAAGCGAAACGCCAGTGTGTCGGTGTCCTTGCGCGCCTCGAGCGTCTGCTCCTGCACCGTCCTGCCCGCCCGGTCCGTCAGTCGCGCCACCACCGTCTCCCCGCGGAACCCCGCCGCCAGCACCTCGGCCTGAATCGCAACCGGCGCATCTTCGAACGCCGTCTGGCTTACGTTCACCTGCTGCACCGCCAGATCGCGCGCCGGCTCCCGCCGCCCGATCACCACCGGATACACCGGCGGCATTCCCGCCAGATCCGGCCACGCGCCCGCCCGCAGGTCCGTCGCATTGCCATCCGTGAGCAAAATAATCCCCGCCAACGGCCGGCCCTGAAAGCGCTCCTTCAAGATTTTCAGCGTCGTGGCCAGCGCCGTCGCGCGTCCGTCGAAGGTCAGCTCATGAAAATCCGCCGTCGCCTGCAGCCGCGTGTCGAAGAGATAGCGCCGCAGATCAAACGTCCCCGCCAGCGTCGCCTGCCAGTCGCTCGCCAGCGGATCGAGCAGCGCGCGCAGGGATTCCCCGCGTGTGCTCGTTTCGCCCCGATCCTTGATTTGCAGACCTTGGCTGTTATCCGCCACCACCGCGAAAAGATTGGCCCCCGGCCGCGCTCGCTGCGTCGTCCACAACGGCTCCAGCAAACACAGCGCCAGCGCCGCCAGCCCCGCAATTTTGAGCCCGAGACACACCCAGCGCAGCCCACCCAGCCCCGCCGCCGCCCGGTAGCCCCACGCCAGCACCAGCGCAGCCACCACGAGAAAGCCCACCGCCGGCCAAAGCCACTGCCACCCGGAAAACGTGAGCGCCGCGAGCATCATGCGTGTGCCGGCCGTGGCACGGGCGCCCCGCTCGTGTCCTGTCTTGAGATGGAGCGCGTTGTCCCCAACGCGCTGGACTGGCGCGCGCACCGATGATGCGCGTTGTGGTCAACGCGCCCCACCTCAGATGATCCAAATAACAATCCGTTGCGTTTTCTCACGGTGCCTTCCCCAGCTCTTCGTAGTAGCGCCGCACCGATTCCGAATAGCGGTTCGGCACCGGATCGCGGTCGATCGGCACGAGCGCATCCTTCGAGTCCCGTCGCGCCAGTTCCTCCGCCAGCCGCGCCCGCACTTCGACCAGCGGCTTCAAAACCTGCAACTGCACCACCGCCCAGTCCGGCTTCTTCTGGTCGCGTTTAAATTCCTGCCGCAGCAGTCGCGCCCGTTCCCGCGCATTGGCCACCGCATCCCGCAGCGCGGGTTGGTCCACAAGTTCCTCGACATCGCGCAGCCCGTCCGCCCACGCCCCGAAATCATCGCCCGTGATCGGCCCGCCATTGCCGCCGCCAAAAGCGCCCCGCCGCGTCTCGCCGCTGAGCAATTCCTCCAGTCGTCCCCCCGGCTGCGCCCCGCCAGTTTCAGCTCCGCCGCGGTTCGTGTCGCCGCCCGCCAACGCGCC
>JACMRG010000011.1 GCA_014376585.1 Opitutaceae bacterium
CACAGTTCGCACGCCACGGTGCGCGTGTAGAAAAAGTTCGAGCGGATCGCGATCATCGCGTCCACCGCGCCGGTCTCCACGAGTTTCTGCCGCACCTTGGCCTCGTCGCGCCCGGCGCTCGACGCCTGCGACGACATCACAAACCCGGCGCGCCCGCGCGGCCCGAGGTAGCTATAGAAATAGGAAATCCAGAGGTAATTCCCGTTGGAAACCTTCCCCGCCTTGTTCACGCCCGGTAGCCCGAACGGGAGGCGCGGGTCGCGCTTGATCTTGTCGGCATCCACCTCGTCCACGTTGAACGGCGGATTCGCCATCACGTAGTCGGCCTTGCCGAGCAGCTCGTGCGGATCGTCGTAGTAGCTGATGGCTTTCTGGATGTCGCCCTCGAGCCCGTGGACCGCGAGGTTCATCTTGGCGAGGCGGATGGTCGTCGGGTTTTTCTCCAGCCCGTAGAACGTGAGCCGCTCCGCCGCACGCGCGGCGAGCCGCTCCACCACGTGCGCGCTCTGCACAAACATCCCGCCCGAGCCGCACGCCGGATCGAGCACCGTGCCGCGCACCGGTTCCAGCACCTGCGCGATGAGCGCGACGAGCGAGACCGGCGTGAAGAACTCACCGCCATCGTGCGCGCCCTGGTCGGCGAACTGGGTGAGAAAGTATTCGTAGATGCGGCCGAAGATGTCGCCCGTGGCGGACTTGAGCTCCTCGGGATTGAGCGTGCGGAGGAGCTGGCCGATCACGGCGTTGTCCAGTTCCTGATATTCCTGCTTGGGGAGGACGCCGCGCAAGGTCGCGTAGTCGCCCTCGATGGTGTCCATCGCGTGGATGATGGCCTTGGCGCGGTCGTCGCTATCGCTGAGGGCGACGAGGTAGTCGAACTGCGACTCGGCGCGGAGGAAGATCGCGCTCTGCTGGGAGAAATCGCCCTTGGTCAGCGCGCGGGTGACGCCGCCGCGCTTCGGCAGGCCGGCGACGACTTCCTCGCGCACGCCGAGATAGCGGCTGTAGGCATGGCGCAGGAAGATGAGCCCCATGACCGGGAGAAAATATTCGTTGCTCGCATAGTTGGAATTGGCTCGGAGGTTGTCGGCGGCGTTCCAGAGGCGTTTTTCGATGGCGTCGATATTTTCGAGCTGGGGCATGAACCGCCGAGGAGAACGGAGCGCGCGGGCAGCGGCAAGCGCGGCCCGTGTCCATTTCAAATCGGTGAAATATCGGCTGTCGGACGGTCCGTCCTAGCGCCATTCGCGTCAGTCCTGCCGCCGGTCAGTTTTACCGCTCCACCGTCACTCCCCAAGCGTTGCACCCCCTCCAAACCTCGATCCCAAAAAGCCCATGCCCTCGCACTCCATCCGCTCCTACCTCGCCGTCCTCCTCGCGTTCTTCGCAATCCTGCCCTTGGCACCCACCGCCTCCGCCCAGATCGGTCGCCGCTTCCCCTCCGAAAAGAAAACCATCCCCGATCCCGTCACCGGCGTCCCGCTCACGTTCCTCACCTCGCAGCCCGCCGGCGACTCCAAGATCTACCAGACCCACCACCAGTGGACCTCCGACGGCCAGTGGCTCGCCTTCCGCTCCAACCGCGTCCCCGGCCAGGCCATGGCCGTCAACGAAGCGACCGGCGACCTCGTCCAAGTCACCGAGGGCGGCTACACCGGCATGCTCTGCCTCGCCGACCATTCGATGAATCTCTATTTTCTCCGCATCCTCCCGCTGCCCGGCGAGGCCCCGCCCGCGCTCCTCGCCGACAATGCCCCCGCCGTCCCCGCCGCGCGCCGCGGCCCGCGCGGCCCCTCGCAGATCTGCCGCACCGACCTCGCGAAACTTTTCCCCGACAGCGCCGCTGGAAAACCCCAGCCCCCCTCCGCCTACGAGAAAATCTGCGG
>JACMRG010000081.1 GCA_014376585.1 Opitutaceae bacterium
CAATGGTTAGAGCAGAGGCCTTAAGTAGCGGGTCGGCGGCGGGGAACCCCGCCGTTAGTCAGGTGTAAATTCGGTGAACGGCCTGCTCGCGAAAGCGAGCGACCCAACGCCGAGCCAAGCTCGCTTCAAGCGATAAGGTGTAGAGGCCATAATCACCCACCTTCGCTTCTCACAGGGCATGGTGAAGGCATGGTCCAGACCACGCACGGTTTAGGCCGGCGGCGAAAGCCGAAGTGGTAAGCATAATCCTTTGGTTCAGGGTTCAAATCCCTGTGAGCCCACCATTTCTTTAAGTATGAACCAAGACGAACGGTTGTGCCGGGCCTGACCTTTGAAGGAAAACTGTGTAAACTCGATTTAGGCACCAGCATCGCGGCGTCCTAATAAAACTCTTACGATTGCGGTTTCTTCGGGCGTGCATTTACCCCCAAGAATCTTCGTTGCCAACACCCGCAAAGCGTCGGCGTCGTCAAGTCCCTCGGGCGGGAGTTGAGTGGCCAATGTTTTTTGGGGCTTAGCTGTATTTCCTTCGCCCGTGGTCCGGGTGGCCCCCGGTTTCGCGGGGCGCCGATAGTCGCTCGGGTCCGCCACAGCGTTGGATCGATTCTCAACGTATATCGCCGCGGTCGTGTCCAGACTTCCGTGGCGCAGCGCTGCACTCGCGGCGGGTAAACCAACCTTCTTATTGATAATCGAGCCGCACTCCTTTCTAAGTTCGTGGAGTGGCTTTCGACGGGTAATTCCCTTTTTGCGCAGCCAGCGAACGACAAATTGCTCGCTGAAGTTTGCTCGATACCGCGTATCCCCACTTATATTTACGTCCTGATTGTTCGTGGCTTCGACAACCCATTTGTCCGTCGCGTTCTTTGGATATGCGGCGAGCTCGTCCAAAACATTGGCAGCTACTCTCGTGTATTCCTGAGAGTCTGCGGTTTTTGTGTCCGTATTGGTTGTAGGGGCGACGCGAATACGGCGGTTATGGAAGCCGATATCCGCCCAAAGGAGTCGGTCGATCTCGCTCCGGCGCAGCCCGAAAAAAAGTCAGAGCAAGAAGACTTTAAACGCCTCCGGACAGACGGAGCTCAACTCTGTGTAGGCTGCATTGATCAACCAGATATCAAACTCGCAAGAATATCTACGTGGTTTATAGGCACCGATAATGAATCCATGAAATGGCCTCTTTTGAGCAAACTGGATTTTAGGACCGTCCAAGTTTTATGTGGGGAAGTGCGCCCGAGCGTTGCGGAACAGGCTGATGATTCCATTTTCCCGCGATTTCAGCCGAATCGGATGACCGTGTATTTTTTCCTCTCCTTCTCTCGCCAAATGTTACAACCGCGAGCGTCTAATACGGCTAGGGGTATTTGACCAATTGCAGCAAACCAAAGCGCACGATTGCGTCTAAGCTTTTTTTGATGCCGATCTTCGATTTTCTGTCCTTTTTTTTCTGTTATTTAGGCAAAATCGTTCATTGTTTCTGTCGAGGCCTGCTATCGCCGCTGCGAGTGATCGTAACTTTCGGATGTAACCTTTGAGCGCAGCGGCAGACACTCCCACAGTGTGTGGCACGCTACTCACGGATGTAGCCTGAGGCAGAGTTTCGCTCGGTGTTTTAGAGCCGGGCTTGTAGCGCTGGAGGGCTGCGATCCATCTGCTAATGCTTAAGAATTTAAAAATCTCATATGCGAGTTTCGCAGCGTGCTCTCGATTTTCGGTGTGGAGAGGAAACGATTCACGGCGTTTGCGGTGGGATACCCTAACTGAAAATTCCGCGTTTTCGTAGGTGCGTCCGTCGACGATGGTTTCGCGGAGCTTTACCCGGCGGTGCCAGTGCCGCGCTGTATCCCGCGCAAAACGCTAAAGTGGCGGCGGAGTGGCAAGTGTCGGTTGGAGTGAGGTGGTCATGGCAGGGTATACCAGCCGAGTTTTATATCGCAGTATTTCGGCGCGCGGGCGTCGGGCCGAACGGGCGTCAAGTCCGGATCAAATTGTTGCCATCGCTGTTGCCACTGGTCCGGTTCGCGTCCGTTCGGAAGTGACCGGACGATTCCGCAACTCGCGTTGACTCTCCGCTGGTAAGGTGGGGATCTGGGCTGAAAGATATGGAATGGAAAAGAAAGATGAGGTGCGTAAAAAATTCTCTCATAATCTTTTGAGTGAGATTTCGAATCTCGCCCGGCCCACCAAGGCGAATTTCAACTCTCATTTCGGGTGCGCCGCGGGGCGATGGACCGGGAAGCGAAGCCCGGACCGCGGGGGCTGAAAAGGATGAAGGCCGTCTACCCCTAGACGGCCTTCTGACCTGAACCTAACACCAAACAAACCTTGAACTACGCGGGGAGAGACGCGGGCCGGGAAAAATCGTTCAATGGATATTGAAACAGGCGGGTGACATAGGCGGATTTATCGCGGTGATCCGGTCGGCCGGGCGTTGTCTTTGGGGCGGCCGGCTACGGCCGGAAGCGTTTCCGGCCGTGGCCTTTGCCGGCGGTTCAGCCGGATTTCGCGACGGTAGCGAGCTCGGCGAAGGGCGGCAGGGTGAAAAAAAAAGTCGCGCCGAGGTCGGGCGCGGCTTCGGCCCAGATGCGGCCGCCGTGGCGCTCGATAATGCGGCGCACCGATGCGAGGCCCACGCCGGTGCCTTCGAATTCGCGGGCATGGTGCAGGCGCTGGAACATGCCGAAGAGATTTTCGGCGTGGCGCATTTCGAAGCCCACGCCGTTGTCGCGGATAAAATAGACGGCGGCGACGCCATCCTTTTTCTTCAACCAGCCGAGCTCAATCACGGCGGGAGCGCGCGGGCGCGTGTATTTGAGCGCGTTGGAAAACAGGTTGACCAACACCTGTCGCACCAGCAGCGGGTCGCCTTGGGTGCGGGGCAGTGGGGACAAACGCAGTTCAATGTCCCGGCCGGCCTGCTCGGCGGTGAGTTCCTGCCAGACCTCGCGGCTGATGCGTTCCAGATCGAGTTCTTCGGGATGCAGCGCCTGCCGGCCGAAGCGCGAGAAGGCGAGGAGACCGTTGATAAGCAGCGACATTTCGCTGGCGCCGGCGTGGATGAGCTCGATGTGGCGGCGGACTTCCGGCGGGAGATTTTTTGCGTGATGGCCGAGGAGAATATCGGCGAAGCCGGTGATGGTGCGCAGCGGCGTGCGCAAGTCGTGCGAGACGGAGGAGGAAAAAGCCTCGAGGTCTTTGTTGGCGGTTTCCAGTTCGGCGGTGCGCTCGCGCACGCGTTTTTCCAGCTCGGCGTTTTTGAGCCGCAGGCGCCGAAGCGTGAGCGCACGCTCGAGCGCGGGGATGAGCGCGCTGAGCTTGATCGGCTTCAGCACGTAGTCGATCGCGCCGGTCCGCATGGCCTCGACCGCGGTGGGAATCGAGCCGTGCCCGGTCATGACGATCGCCACCAGCTGCGGATCGACGATCAGCGCGTCCTGCAGGAGCGCGATGCCGTTCATCGCAGGCATCATCAGATCGGTAAGGACAAGGTCGAACGTGTCCTGGCGCAGGGCTTCGAGCGCCTCGGCGCCCGAGGTGACACCGGTGACGCGGTAGCCTTCATCGCGGAGGGTGTTGCGCAACGCGACCATCAGGGGAACCTCGTCGTCGACGACGAGGAGATGGGCGGCGGTGAAGGCGGGCATTTTTTTCGGCGGCGGGAAAACTACACGGAGGCGAGGGCTTCGCGCAGCTCACGCAGCTTCGGCGGCTTGGTCAACATGCGGTCCACATGCGCGGGAATATCGCCTTCGGCGGCCATGCCATGGCCCCAGCCAGTTAGCAGGAAAACGGGCGTTGTGGGCGAGGCTGCTTTCACGGCGCCGGCCACACGGCGGCCGTCGACGTGGGGCATGCCGAGATCGGTGATGACCACGGCGAACGGGCGGCCGGCGCTCTGCGCGGCGAGGAAGGCGTCGATGCCTTCCTGGCCACCGTTGGCGGCGACGATTTCATGACCGTCGTCACCGAGCGTCTCGGCCAGAGATTGCAGGAGCACGGCGTCATCATCCACGATGAGCAACCGCAGGCGGGCGGAGGTGAGCGGAAGGGCGCTGGGGGGGAGCGGCAGCTCGACGGCGATGGCCGGCAGCGGAAAGAGGAGTCGCATGGTCGTGCCGAGGCCGGGCGCGCTCTCGACCTCGATGCCCGCGTCGTGCCGGCGCATCGTGCCATACACCATCGCGAGACCGAGGCCGGTGCCGCGCTCGCCCTTAGTGGTGAAGAACGGTTCGAGGCAGCGGCGCTTCGTCTCCTCGTCCATGCCGATGCCCGTGTCGGTGACTTCGACGGCGGCATGCGAAGGCGGGCCGGCGTGGGTATGGGGCGCGCGTTCGCTCGTGAGGAGCGTGCGCACGGTGATGGTGCCGCCCTTGGGCAGGGCGTCGACGGCGTTAAAAATCAGGTTAGTCAGGGCTTCGCGGATTTCGCTCTCCACGCCCATGACGGCGGGCAACGTGGCGGCGCGCTCCACCTTCACGTCGATGACGACGCCGTGCTGCTGGGCCATGTCGCTCCAGTGCGCGTGGGTGAGCTCCACGACCTGTTCGACCAGTTGGTTCAGGTTGACGGGCGCGAGCGTGAGCTGCGGCTCGCGCTGGCGGTAGAACGAGCGGAGGCGGCTCACGGTTTGCGCGACATCTTCGATCGCGCGCTGGATCGTGGTGAGATAGGTGCGCGCGCGCGGGGTGAGGTTGGGCTCACGTTCGAGGAGCGACTCGGCGTAGAGCGACGCGGGCGAGATGGCGTTGTTGATGTCGTGGGCGATGCCGCTCGCCATCTGGCCGAGGGCGCGCAGCCGCTCCTGTTGCGTGATGGCCTGCTGGGTTTGCCGGAGATCGTCGTAGGCTTTTTGGAGCGCGAGATTCTGCTCCTCGATCTGACCGAGCATGTGGTTGAAGGCCTCGGTGAGCAGGCCGAGTTCGTCGGCGCCAAATTTGCGCGCACGCACGGAGTAATCGCGGCGGTCCGAGACGGCCTTGGCGGTGTCGGCCAGCGCGAGGATGGGGCGGGAAATCTGCTGCTGGAGTTTCCGCGAGAGGGTGTAGGCCACGAGCAGCGAGCCCGCGATGACCAGCACGGCGATGCCGGCGTAGAGTTGGAGGCGGTCGTAGAGCGCGCCCATGTCCGACCGCAGGTAGAGGGTGCCGAGGCGCTGGCCCTCCACCTGCTCGACCGGCGCGAAACCCATCAGGTCGCCGTCGGCGAAACGGTAGCCGTCGGCGCCGGGTGTCGCGGGGAAACGGTTCTCGGCGGTGCCGGCGGGATAGACCGCGAAGAGCCGGCCCTGGTGGTTGTAGAGGCTGGCCGCCACGATGTGGTGGTCGGCCCGGAGCGCGGCGAGGATTTCCGTGGCGTCGCCCTGGTTGTCGAAGGCGAGGACGCCGGTGCTGTTGGTGGCGACAATCTCGCCGAGCGTGGAGAGCTGGCGGACGGCGGTCTGGCGGAAGGTGAAAAACTCGTTGGTGAGAAACGCCGCGCACGTGAGCATTGTGACGACGCCGCTGGTGCCCAAAATAATGGTCATCAGCTTCTGCCGGATCGGTGCGTCCTGGAAAGTCATGGCTCAGTTCTTTCCCGAGACGACGATGACGGCGTGGGCGAGGAGCTTGGAGCTGAGCGTGAGCTCGGCGGCCTTCGCCGCAGCGATGTTAATGCGCAGCCGAGTTTTCCCGCCCTCGGTGGCGAAGCGGACCATGCCGCCTTGGCGGCTAAAATTTTCGGAGTCGCCGACGGTGAGGATGCTCCAGCTCTTGTTGAGCTGCGCGCAGATCTGTTCGAGTCGCGCGGATTCAGAGCGGCTGATGAAAAGAATATGGCACTCCGCGAGGTCCTCGACGCGGCGGTAGCGCCGGACGACGATGGGGCGCCCGCCGATTTTTTCGTTTTGCACGACGCCGTCGAGGTAAGGGCCGAACGGGTCCTCACCGAGCACGCCGATGACGATGGGCGCCTGCGCATCCGCAAACGTGCGCGCCGGCCATTTTACGAACTGGGTGAAGTTGAAGAGAAAGACCGCCTTGATCTGGTTCTCCGCGGAGATGGCGGCCGCCTCCGCGCGCGCCGCCGACACGTGCGCGGCGAAGAACGCGACGACGACGCACCACGCGGCCCAGCGCGGTGCCGAGCCGCGCAGGAGCGCGGCGCCCGCGTTGGGTTTCAGAAACGCCATGAGATTTTCCCGTAGACGCCGCGCTGGATCTCGCGCCGGGAGCCGGGGGTGTTGAATTCCGCGTGGTGGTCGTGAAGGAGGTTCCGGCCCTCGAGGGAAACTTCCCAGGCTTCGGCCGGGTGCCAGCCGATCCGCAGGTTGAGCTCGGTGTAGCCGGGCACGGACTGGTTGTTAATGGGACCGACGTAGCGGAGATCGGTATCGAATTCCCATTTCGCGGAGAGATTGAAGAGCGAGCGGAGGAAGGCCTGTTGATTTGCATCGTGCCCGACGCTGCGCGCTCTGGGGCGGTCGATGCTGCCGGGCTGGGGCTCGCTGCGGGTGCGCAGTTCGGTGTAGCCGGCGTGGAGCCGCCAGAAAGGCGTCACGCGCCAGTCGGCCGTGAATTCCGCGCCGACCGAGTAGCCGCGCAGGCCGCTGCTGATCTCGACGGGAAAGGGGAGCGGGGGCGTGAGCGGCTCGAGGCTGCGCAGGTCGTCGTAGTCGTGGTAGAAGGTGGCGAGGGAAAAGGTGAGCTGCGGATCGGCTTGAATCCGGTAGCCGAGTTCATAGGCGACGAGCTTTTCGGACACGACGCGGGGGCCGCCGGCGATGCGGTAGGGCGGGGTCGCGGGCGAATAGAGATCGCGGTCGATGCGGGAAGGCGTGCGCACGGCGCGCGATATGGCGGTCCAGATCGTCTGACTCCCGTCCGGCGTCCATGCGATGCGCGCGCTCGGTTCCAGATCGGTGCCGGTGTAGTCGTTGTGCTCGATCTTCGTGCCGAGAGTGAGATGCAGCCGGTCCTTGCTCAGCGCGATTTCGTCCTGGGCGAAAGCATTGAGCCACTCGCGGCCCACTCGCGGCGGGAGAAAGGCGTTGGCCGGGGTGTTGGTAATGTCGTCTTCTACCCGCCTGTAACCGAGACCCCAGACGATGTTCTGCGCGGAGCCGACAGGCAGGTGATACTGAAAATCCACGTCGTAGGTATCGAGATTCTGGGTGAACGAACCGGGGATGCGCCGGTGGGTGCGGTCGTAGTAAACCTGGAGTTTGAAGTCGGAGCTCTCGCCGATCTGGCGGGACCAACGGCCGATCAGGTTGCCGCCGTTGGCGCGGATGTTGTCGGGGCGGGGCTGCCCCATGGTGGCGTCGTAGAGGTCGCTTTGGAGGGTGAGGGTGTTGCCGGCGGCGGCGTCCCAATCGACGCGGAATCCGCCCTGGCCGGTGCGCCAGGCGTCGTTGGAAGCGCGGTCGTTGGGGCGCACGGAATCGCCGCGGTCGGTGTATTTGCCGTAGATGCGGTAATACACGCCGGGGGCGAGCTGGCCGCCGTAACGGGCGCCGCCGGAGGAGCGCAGTTCCGAGCCGCCACCGCCAAGCAGGAGACCCCCCTGGGTATCCCTGGCGCTCTTGGTCGTGATGTTAATGACGCCGTTGACGGCGTTGGCGCCCCACTGCGTGGCGCCGGGGCCGCTGATGACCTCGATGCGGTCGAGATCTTCGAGGAGCGTGTCCTGCACGTCCCAATAGACCCCGGCATACAGCGGCGTGTAAACGGAGCGGCCGTCGATCAGCACCAGCAGTTTGTCCGCGAACAGGTTGTTGAAGCCGCGGGAGGTGATGGCCCATTGGCGCGAGTCGATCTGCGCGACTTGGAGGTTAGACGCGAGACGCAGGGCCTCGGGAATGCTGGTGGCGCCGGCGCGGCGCACGTCGTCGGCGGTGATGACTTGGATCGCGGAGGCAGTGTCGAGCAGGCGCTCCGGCCGTTTGGAAACCGAAGTCACGACGACATCGAGGAGCTGCTCCATGCTGAATTTTTTCAACGTGCTGGACGGGGGCAGCACAGGGTCGCTTTGGGCGGCGGCGCGCGGGGCCGGCGTGGCGAACGCAAGCAGGGCGAGCAGCAAGGTCGCGGGCCAATGCGGTGGCCGGGCTTTACGACGGAGGGGGAGTGGGGCGCGCGAGGAAACGGAGAGATTCATGGGACCAACGGGGCGATCATCCCGGGGTTTCCACGCCAAGGGCAAATCCCATGTGCAGGTGGTCCGGGATAGGGGGCGGTGAGTCGCGCGCGCGGCGTAAGACGTGGCGAATTTAGGCGGTCTCGGGGGCGGTGCGCGCGGTGCGCTTTCGGACCATACGGCCGACCCACCACATGGTCGCGCCCGCAAAGACGCAGAGTCCGCACGCGGCCCACACCCAGTGGTGCGCATCCTGCACGACCTGCTCGAAGGCCGAGCCGAAGGCGTAGCCGCCGAGCGAGAAGACGAGCGTCCAGAAGGCGTTGCCGACAAAATCCAGCGCCATGAACCGCGTGAGCGGCATCCGGGTCATGCCAAAGGCGACCGGCGTCACCGTGCACAGGCCGGGGAAGAATTGGAAATAAACGATCAGCTTGTCCTCGTGTCGCTCAATGAGGCGGAAGACCCCGTCGAGGCGCGCGTGCAGGCGCGGGAACCAGCGCTTGAGGCGCGTGCCGGCGAAGCGACCGAGCAGGAAGCAAAACGTGTCGCTGGCGAAGATGCCGGCCATGCCGGTCAAAATGACGAGGGGTAAACTCAAGAGGCCCACGCTCGCGGCTACGCCCGCGGCTAGCATGATGAGCTCCCCCTCGAAAAAGGTGCCCACCGCCACGGCATAGTAACCGTAGTCGCGGACGAAATCAGCGGCGTTCATGGGAACGGCGTGGGCCTGGGTTTGGGCGAAGTGATTTAGGCGAAGTCGATCGTGCCCTGCTCGGCGATGGTGTAGGCGGCCGAGGTGCGTTCGCAGACATGGAGGTAATCGCTGAACCGCGGCGCGGCCGGCATGCCTTCCATGCGCAGGCGGCTGGAATCGAACACGGTGTCGAGTTCCGCGAAACCGGCATACAGGTGGGCGGCGCCGAGCATGAACTTCTTGTTGCAGGCGCCGAAGAGGGTGTCGAATTCCCTGCGGCGGGCCGCGATGTCTTCGAATGCCACGGTCTGATAATCGGTGCTGTCGGTATCGTGGGTCGCTTCGGTTTCGCCGCCGGCGACGGCCAACTGCGGGACGTGGACGCGGGTGGCGGCAAACGCCGCGGCGATCTCGCGCCAGGTGCAGGAGGAATCTTCGCCGCCGGAGATGTGATAGGTGGTGTTGAGGAGTTTGGGCTTCAGCAGCAGGAACCGCAGGGCCTCGGCGGCGTAGTCCACGGGCACGACGTCGATGCGGGCGTCGGACGAGCAGGTGATCATACCGAGCGCATCGGCCATGCGGAACGTCCAGTAAATGGAACCCGAGGGGCTGCAACCGAGCCGCGTGTGGCCGGCGATGATGGTGGGGCGCACGACGACCAGCGGGAAGCCGGGCAGGGTGAGGCGCAACAGGCGCTCGGCCTCGGCCTTGCTTTCGGTGTAGTTGACGAGGTGTTTGACGCGGGCGCGCGGGTATTCGTCTTCGCGCACCAGATGGGCGGGCTGGTCGCCGCAGATCATCGCGGTGCTCACATGGAGGAAACGCTCGATCGAGGCGACCTGGCGGAGGTTGTGGACGAAGCGCAGGGTGCCGTCGATGTTGGTGGAGAACACGCGGGTGTTGGCGCCGAAAGAGGTGAGGGCCGCGCAGTGGACGACGCGCTTGATGCCGGCGAGGCGCGGGTCCTCGATGAAAGTGGCGGGCTGCGTGAAATCGCCGGTCATCACCTGCTCGGGCTTGAGTCGGCTGAGCAGCGAGAGATCGGAGGTGAAGCGGGCGAGCGAGCGGGCGGCGCGTTGGAAGGCGTGGCCGGCATCTTCGGCGCGGACGATGAGGAGGACGTTTGCCCATTCCGCGGTGGGCAGCATTTCTGCGGCGAGAGCCCCGCCGAGAAAGCCGGTGGCGCCAGTAATGAGGATCGTGGGTTTAACGCAGGCGGAGGGATTCATACAGGATGGGGTGATGTGCCCCCATCCTAGCAGCGTCCCCCGCGGTTTGTATGCCGGGCGACGGCGGAGAATCCTGTGGGGGATCGCCCTACGCCGCGGGTTAGAGCCCGCGCTGGCGGTCGTTCCAAAGCACGGCTTCGCGCATGAGCTCGCCGACGTTTTCCAGGCCCAACTTTTCTTTGATCCGCGCCTCGTAGGAACCGACGGTTTTCACGCTCACGTGCAGGAGATCCGCGATTTCCTTCGCGCCGCGGCCCTGGCCGCGCTGTTTGAAAACTTCCAGCTCGCGATCGCTGAGCAGGTCGGCGGGCGAGCGTCCGTTTTGGGCGGAGCCGCTGAACATCCGGCCCGCGAGCTGGGCCGTGAGCGCGGGGCTCGCGTAAAATTTGCCCGCGAGGACGGCGCGGATCGCCTCGATGATGTGCGGGCCCGACTCGCGCTTGACCGCGTAGCCGTGGGCGCCGGCGCGGAACGCGCGCTCGGCGATGGTCGCCTCGTCGTGCGTGGTGAGCACCAGTAGGCGCACGGCGGGAAACTGGGCGCGCAGATCCTTGATGAGTTCCAAGCCGGAGCCGCGCGGCAGCGTAAGATCGACGACGACGATGTTGGGCTTGGCCAACGGCATGGCGGCGAGGGCGGCCGCGACTTCCTCGGCCTGTCCGCAGATCTCGAGATCGGATTCCAGCGCGATCATGCTCGCGAGCCACTCGCGCACGAGCGGATGGTCGTCCACGAGGAAGACCCGGAAGCGGGCGTTTCTGGCGGCGGGCTTCATGCGATGAACCGGGCGGGCGAACCCTGCGCGACGTGACAGCGTCCGGGCGCGGGCGGAGGCGTGACGTTTTTGGGCATGGGCTGCATGAGCTATGATTTTTGGAGCGCGCGCAAATTTTCTCGGCGCGGACGGTTTATCCCGTTCGTGATGCGGGCGGTGCGCGGTGGGATTTGCATTCGCCAAGCGGCGGTTTGAAAAAAATAGTCGGCCCGTGGTCATCCCTTTGCAACGTTCGCTCCGAGTCGGATGGGTGCTCGCGTTGGCTTTGTGCGCCGGGCGTCTGACGGGCGGGCCCGGGCCGGCGGCAGACGAAGGCACTCTCACGGTCATCGTGACGGGCGCGGGTGCGCCGGGGGACAGCGCCCGCACGGTGACGGCGTCGCGGATCACGCGCCACGCGCTCGCGCCCGGCGGATGGTATTGGAGCGGCGGGGTGCAGGCGGAGAATTTTTTCTTCGCGAACGACCGCATGATCGGGCTGCGGCGCCTGCAGGACTACGCGGCGGTGCTCAGCGTGGAGTATTTCCAAGGCGCGGAAAGCGTCGCGGCGCTGACGGTGCGGCCGGGCTGGTATTTTGAAAATCGGTTTTCATCGGCGGCGTGGGATATTCCGGTGGAGCTGATCACGGGGGTGCCGCTCACGAAATCGCTCAGCGGCGCGGTCGGTTTCACCAACGGCCGGTTCTATCACCACGCGCTGCCGATCTTCGGGGTGGTGTGGACGAGCAGCCCGCGCCTGCGCTTCGAACTCGTCTATCCCGAGCCGGCGGTGGTCTTCACGCTGAGTCCGACGATGCAGCTGCGCCTGGGGGGCGAACTCACGGGAACGGGTTTTCTAAGCGACGCCCGGCCGGTGCGCACGGTGGTCGAATACACGAGTTACCGCGTCGGCGCCGAATGGAGCGACACGTGGCGGCCGGGCTTGCGGCTGGCGCTGGGCGCGGGCGTGGAGGCCGAGCGCGACTTCGATTTTTTCCGCCGGCAGGGCCGCGTGCACGGCGGCGGCGGAGGCTACCTAAAGATAAGCGCGACGTATTCGCGGTAGGTAAACGAAGCAGGCCGTCCGCCCTTGGACGGCCTGCCGATTGTGACCTCACACCAAACAAACCTGATGAACCATTAGCACTACACGTCGAAAGACGTGCGCCCGGGTAATAAGTTCAACGCCGGCGGTGGGACGCTGCGGCGTTTACACGGCCATGACATTTACGCTCACCCTGAAGGCGTTTTGCGTGCGGCCGTGAGCGGAAGTGACGTTGCCATCGGTGCGCGCAAGATCCACATAGGGCATGATGAAACCAGCCCTCCGGCGGCTCCTGACGGGGTTAATTTTAATTGGTCTTTTCGCCGGGGCCGGCCTGTGGCCAAAGCGCTACTCCCGGCCGGGCGGACCGGATCGCGTCGCAGGAAATATCCGGTCCGAGCCGCCGGTCGCCGTCGCGGCGGGCGGGGCGCAGGCGCCGGTGTCCGCACCGCCGACCGCGGCGGGAGCGGCCGGTGCGGGTTGGCGGGAGGGGCGCGCGCTGTTTGCCTATGTGCAGCCGGATAACGCCGCCCTGATCGACCGCGCGTTACCGGGGCCCACGCGGGCCATGCGTTATGTGCGGCTCGATACCGCGCTGATCACCGGCAAGGACTCGCCTTTTTGGCAAAAGGCGGGCGCGGGCCGCCTCGAGCTGCCGCTGCCGGGTGGGGCGACGTTGCGGGTGGTAATCGCCGAGACGACCGCGCTCGGGCCGGACCGTTTCACGAGCACCGGCACGCTCGAGGGACGGCCGCAGAGCCGCGCGATTTTTTCGTATAACGAGGGGTTCCTCCATGCGACGATCCAGGATGTGGAGCTGGGCACCTACGCGCTGCGGCCTGCGACAGAGCAGCTCGCGCAATTCTACGAGATCGACGACGCGCTCGTGCCCGCCTGCGCGGCGGCCAACGCCCCGCGTCCGGTGCTTGACGCCGATGCCCTCGCGACGCTAGCCCGGCGAAAGGCCGGGAGCCCGGCCGAATCCGCCCGCACAGCCGATCCGGCCCCGCCGACCGCCGAGGCCGCAAGCGCGGGGAGCAACGTCACCGTCGATGTCATGTTTCTTTACACGCAGAATGTGATGGCGACGCTCACCGGCGCGGCGCGCACGGCGGCGCTTGAAAGTTTCTTCGACAACGCCACGGCCAAGATCAACAGCGATTTCGCGGCCAGCCAGATCGCGGCGCGGGTGCGCCTAGTGAAGATTGCCGAGGTGGCCTACGACGAAACCGGCAGTGCGGCCAACGCCGTGCAGAGTGATGCGCTCACCGCGCTGCGTTCGGCCACCGATGGCAAGATGGATGAGATTCACGCCCTGCGCGACCAGGCCGGGGCGGACCTCGTGTGCCTCATTTTGCAACGCACCGATTCCACCAGCAGCGGGCTCGGCTACGTGCTCGACACGCCCGGGGGAAACACGAACCCGCTTTTTGGGTTTTCCGTGGTGCAATACGCGTTCGTCACGGGCTCCGAGGTCCTCACGCACGAGCTCGGGCATAATTTCGGTTGCGCTCACGACCGCGAAAATTCCCGGAATGCCGACGGCACCCAGGCCTTCGGCGCTTATCCTTACAGTTTTGGCTACCGTTTTTTGGGCAAGAATCAGCTTACCTACCGCACGATCATGGCCTATGCGCCGGGCACGCGCGTCGCGTATTTTTCCAATCCCAACGTGATCGCGCCCGCCCCCATCAGCGTGCCGGTCGGCGTCGCCATCGGGCAACCGGGCGAGGCTTACAACGCGCTCGCGGTGGACCAAGGCGCGGGCGAAGTCGCCAACTTCCGCCTGCAAACCCAGACCGCGCCCAACACCGGCACGCTCATCAACGTCGCGACGCGCGCCTTCAGCGGCACCGGCGAGCAACAGCTCATCGCGGGCTTCATTATCCAGGGCACTGCGCCGAAAAAGATGCTCCTGCGCGCTTCCGGTCCCGCGATCGCGATCGCTCCGTTCAACGTGCCGGGCACGCTCGCCGACCCGAGACTCACGCTCTACAACACCGGCGTTTCGCCCGCGACCAAGCTCGCCGAGAATAACGACTGGGGCACACCCGTCGGCCAAGCCGCGGGCGCGAGCGAGATCGCGGCCGCGGCGGCTCAAGTGGGCGCTTTCGCTTTCCCTGCGGGCAGTAGAGACGCAGCCCTTCTCACCACCCTCAACCCGGGCAGTTATACGGTGAATGTGGAGAGCGTCACGGGCAGCACCGGCACCGCGCTCGTCGAGGCCTATGAAGTGGACCGCAACGGCAATAAAATTTTCAACCTGTCGACGCGCGGTTATGCCGACAAAGGCAAGGAGATGATCGGCGGTTTCGTGGTGCAGGCAGGCGCGGGCCCGACGAAGCGCATTCTCATCCGCGTGCAAGGGCCCTCGCTCGCGCAGTTCGGCCTCGGCGCGATGAACGATCCGTTCATGCAGATCTACAACGCGGCCGGTGATCTCATCCTGAAGAACGACGATTGGAGCACGGGCGCGGCGATGGTGGACGGCGCGCGGGACGATTTCAAACCCACGGTCATTTACTACAACGAGCAGCAGATTTTCGCCACCGGGCTGGCTCCCGGCAATCGGCGCGAGCCGTGTATCATGGCTGATCTCGCACCCGGCGGCTACACCGTGGTGGTCCAGCCTTTCGAGAAATTGCCCGATCAGCCGGCGAGCCCGGGCGTGGTCATCGTCGAGGTTTACGAAGTGAATCCGAAGTAGCCAAAGTAAGACAGAAGAGCCGGGATCGCGTGAATCTCGCAGGTAATATCAGGCAATCGGAAAGTGGCGTGGTGTAAGGAACGGGTGAGGCCGTGGCCTACGGGGGGCGGCGCGGGGCGCCGGGCGAACCGTGGTCGAAAAATGAAATCGCCCGCCGCCGCTGGCGCGGCCGGCGGGCGATGAAATCAAATCGCCGAATTTAGGCCGGAGATCAGAACGTGTAATCGACGCTGAGCTTCGCGTTGAAGCTTTGGCCGGCGACGATGACATTCTCGCTGCGGACGGAGTAGATATATTTCGTGTTAAGCACGTTGTCCAAATTCAGGCCGTAGGAGAGGTGCTTGTTGACGCGGTAGGTGATATTGGAGTTCACGAGCACGCGGCCGGGGACGTAGCCAAACCAGACTTGGTTGGCACCGTCGGTGATGGCGCGCCGCGAGAGCGAATTGGCGCCCACGCCGATATTGAGGCCCTTGAAGGTGCCTTCGTTGAAGCGATACAGGCCGAAGAGACTCCAGGTATTCTGGGCGATGTTGTTCACCGGAATATTGCCGGTGATGATCGACTTGGTATACGGCTGGACGAAGGTCCTCGACTGAGGCCCGAGCACCGACCGGGCCTTATACAGGGCGAAGGAACCGATCAGGTAGAGGTTACGGGTGGCCTGATAGGAAAGGTCGCCGTCGAAACCGCGCGAGATGACGCCGGGGACGAGCACGTTGGGGTTGAGCGGGTCCTGCGGCGAGGAAGGCACGGTGTTGTTCTCCTGCTTGATGTCGAAGTAGGAGACGTTCGCTGTGAGCTTTTTGTTGAAGAATACCGTCTTTAGGCCGACCTCGGTCTGCTTGCCCTGCTTGGGCGGGAGCGGGCCGGAGACGCCGTTGACGAGGCCGACGCCGTTGAGCGCGTAATTTTCGTTGAAGCCGTAGAAGGCGTTGAGGCCGTCCATGATCTTATACACGGCGCCGTATTGCTTGAGATTTTTGAAGACGGTGTATTCGGGCGTGGTATTGACGCCGGTGATGATGTTGGTGGTCGAGCGGCTGGCGCGGGTGCGGGTGACGCCGTAGGAAAGGAGAAGGCGGTCGTTGAACATTTTGAAGGTCTCGAGCGCGTAGGCGCGGGCGAGGGTATCGGTGCTCTGCGTCCAGGCACTCTTCGCGGAGTAGTTCACGACGACGGTGGGGGGCGTCTTGTTGAACGGGTCCCACGGGGAGGAGGTGCCGGCGTAGTTGATCTGGCCGCTGGGCTGGTCCTTGAGTTCGCTGCCGACGAGGAGGGTGTGGTTGATGGGGCCGGTCTTGAAGTTGAAGTTCAGATCGGTCTGGAGATCGCGGTAACGGGTCGTCGCGTCGTCGGCGGTGGTGGTGCGATTGTAGGGGCCGCCGGTGTAGGTGGTGGGATTTACGATCCAGGTGCGGGCGCCCTCGTTCCAGGTGTTGGCGATGGATTCGAGGCGGTCGGCGCGGTCGTAAGCGTTCATGGCCGCGACGCGGAGGACGACGTAGTCGTTGAGGCGCGAGGTGTAGCTGGCCCAGACGCGGTTCACGGAGTCGTGGCGCCAGTTGTAGGGCGAGTCCTCGGAGGAGGAGCGCTCGTAGGGCACGTCCCAGCGCTGCATGGTGCGGGGGTCCACGGGGAGGCCGTTGTAGGAGGGCCAGTTGGTCTCGACGAGCATGGCCTTGAACTCGACCTTGGTGTCGGCGTTGAACTGGTAGCTCAGGGAGGGCAGCAGGGTGAAGCGGTGCATGTAGGTGTTGTCGTAAAAGCCGTCGGAATACTGCATGGCGGCGACGACGCGGTAGAGGAGCTTGCCGTTCTTCGTGAGCGGACCGGTGGAGTCGAGGCCTGCGCGGTTGGCGTCGTAGAGGCCGACTTGGGCGCTGAGGACGGTCTGCGCGACGGACTGCGGGCTCTTTGTGATTTTGTTGACCACGCCGCCGGGAGAACCGTCGGCCGCGAGGAAGATCGAGGAGGGGCCCTTGATGATTTCGAAGCGCTCGTAGATCGAGGAATCGACGGCGGAGCCGGCGGGCGGCGCGAAGCCGTCGTTGTAGTCGCCGTCGCCGGTGTAGCCGCGAATGGCGAGGCGGCCCGGGGTCCAGTTGAGCGCGCCGCTCTGCGCACCGCCGGTGTAATTCAGGATGTCGGAAAGCATGAACGGGTTCACCGCTTTGATGAAGGAGTTGTTGAGCACCTTTACCGACTGGGGGAGATCGGCGATGTCCACCGCGATGCGCGTGGAAGAGAGGGAGGATTTGCCGACGAAGCTGGTGTCCTTCTCGGAGTTGATGGTGAACGTGGGCAACTGCACGGCGGTCTCTTTGCTAGCGTCGTTGGCGGCAGACGCATCGGTCTGGGCGACGAGCGGGATGCCGGCGGCGAAGACCGCGAGCATGGTTAGGATGGGATAGGTTGGCTTCATGGGGTGGGTTTGGTGTTGGATCGGACTGCAGGTGCCCGCAGCCCTGACGGGAAATCATTGGCAAATTAACCGGTTGCCGGCGAGTGATTTGAAACTATACCGTAAAGTATGGCCGCCTCCCGTCCCACGCTCCGTAGTCTCGCCGCCGAGGCGGGGGTGAGCCCGATGACGGTGTCGCTGGCGCTGCGCCACAGCCGCGAGGTGTCGGTGGCCACCCGGCGCCGGTTGCAGCGGCTCGCCGCGCGCCGCGGCTATCGGCCCGACCCCACCATCACCAAGCTAATGCACCATCTCCGGGCGCGGGTGCCGGCGCGGTTCAAAGCGAGCATCTGCGGCCTCAAGCAGGGTTGGGCGGACGAACGCATCCGTGCCGGCAACTACGTGCTCCGCCTCGAGCACGGTTTGCGCGAGCGCGCCGATGCACTCGGCTACGGGCTCAACGTGCTCGACATCGACGACTATCCGGCGCCGGGCCAATTGGAACGAGTGCTGTTGAGCCGGGGTATCGAGGGTCTGGTCGTCATGCCCTTGCGGTGCCCCTGTGATCTCACCGCGCTGCTCGACTGGCAGGCATTCTCGACGGTCTCGGCGACGCCTTCGCTATCGGCGCCAAAATTTCACAGCGTGATGCCGCATCATTTTGAAAATATGCTCGAAGCATGCGCCGAACTCACGCGCTCCGGTTTCCGCCGCATCGGGCTCGCGCTCACCAAAGATTGGGATCAGAGGGTGCATCACCGTTGGTCGGGCGGTCTTGCCTGGCACAATCTTTTCGGTGGCAGGCCTCCGGTCGCGCCGTTTATCGATCCGCAAACCGGCCCCAATGTCACGCCCCAGGCGTTTTTTGCCTGGATTGGGGCTGAGCGCCCCGACGTCATCCTCTGCGAGACCCATGATCGCGCGGCGTTTTCAGTAATGCTCAAATCGCTGTCGGCGCGTCGTCGGCCCGTGATTGCGACCTTGAACTGGCCAAATCCGCCAGCCACTGAGGGAATCGACCAACGCCCTGAGCGGATCGGAGCGGTCGTGATCGAAGTGTTGGCCGGCATGCTTACCCGCGGTGAGAAAGGCGTGCCCGCGCTCCCAAACACGACGATGATTGACGGGCGTTGGGCAGTCGGGCGGCGGTGGCCGGGCGGAAAATGAGGACCGCCACTCTGGCGCTCTCGCTCCGCGCATGACGCAGGGTGGCGCACACCCGCGGCGGCTTTTGGGGCGGGCCGGGGAATGCGGGGTAGTGTGGCACTGGCGCGACTCATACGGGTCAGGGTGGTATGGATCTAAACAAGTTTACCCAGATGTCGCGTCAGGCCGTCACCGATGCGCAGGCAATCGGCCGCCGGCTCAACCACAACGAAGTGGATACGTGGCACCTGCTGTCGGCCTTGCTTGCCCAAGAAAACGGCCTCGTCTCCGGCATCGTTGACAAGCTTGGTCTGACCGCGAGCGCGCTCGCCCTGTCGGTGGACCGCGAATTGGCGCGCTTGCCCAGCGTCACGGGCAGTGTTGATACGTCTAAAGTTTACGCCACGCAGGCCATGAACGATGTGCTGACGCGCGCCGAGGCCGAGGCGAAGTCGCTTAAGGATGAGTTTGTCTCCGTCGAACATCTTCTGCTCGGCCTGCTCGAGGTCGCGAAGCCCGAGGCGTTGAAGAAAATTTTTCAAAGCTTTGGCCTGGACCGCGCCAAGGTCCTGAAGACGTTGAAGGAAATCCGCGGCAACCAGCGCGTGACGACCGACAATCCCGAGGCGACCTACGCGGCGCTCGAAAAATACGGCGTCGATCTCGTCGCGCAGGCACGGAAAGGGAAAATGGACCCCGTCATCGGCCGTGATGAGGAAATCCGTCGCACGATCCGCATCCTCTCGCGCAAGACGAAGAACAATCCCGTGCTGATCGGCGAACCGGGCGTCGGCAAGACCGCCATCGTCGAGGGGCTCGCACAGCGCATCCTCCGTGGCGACGTGCCCGAGGGGCTCAAGGACAAGATCATCTTCTCGCTCGACATGGGTTCGCTCGTCGCCGGCGCGAAATACCGTGGCGAATTCGAGGAGCGCCTGAAGGCCGTGCTCAACGAAGTCAAAGAGAGCGACGGCCGCATCATTCTTTTTATCGACGAGCTGCATACCATCGTCGGCGCCGGCAAGACCGAGGGCGCGATGGATGCCGGCAATCTTCTCAAGCCCATGCTCGCGCGCGGCGAGTTGCACTGCATCGGCGCGACCACGCTCGACGAATATCGCCAGCACATCGAGAAGGACGCCGCGCTCGAGCGGCGGTTCCAGCCGGTCGTCGTGGATCAGCCGAGCGTCGAGGACGCGCTCTCGATTTTGCGCGGCATCAAGGAGCGCTTCGAACTGCACCACGGCGTGCGCATCCAAGACAACGCCCTCGTGGCCGCCGTCACGCTTTCCAATCGCTACATCACCGACCGCTTCCTGCCCGACAAGGCCATCGATCTCATGGAC
>JACMRG010000012.1 GCA_014376585.1 Opitutaceae bacterium
CCCGCCGCGCCACCGCCGGCAAACAGCTCGACATCATCGCCGCCGCCCTCGGCGCCCACCCCACCGCCACCAGTCGCCAAGCCATCCTCGAAGGCCTCCGCGACGGCCTCGCCGGCCTCGGCCAGCGCACCACCGCCGCCCCCGCCAACTGGGACGCCGTCGAGACCGCGCTGCTCGCCGGCACCGACGCCACCCTCCGCAACCTTGCCCTCCAGGTCGGCCAGCTCTTCGGCAACGCCAAAGCCGCCGAAGCCCAGCTCGCCGTCCTCGCGGATAAGGCCGCCCCCGTCGAACACCGCCGCGAAGTTCTCCTCGGCTTCGCCCGCGACAGCTACGCGCCCGCGTTGCCCGCCGTGCTCGCGCTTCTCGACGAGCCCACACTCCGCCGCGACGCCATCCGCGCCCTCGCGTCCTTCGACGACGCTACAGTTCCCGCCGCGCTCCTCGAGCGTTACCCGTCCCTAGCCGGACCCGACAAAACGGAAACCATCCTCACCCTCGCCGCCCGCCCCGCCGGCGCCCGCCGACTCTTCGCCGCCCTTGAGGCTCAAAAAATTCCGAAGTCCGACATTTCCGCCTTCGCCGCCCGCCAGCTCCAGCGCGTCGTCGGCCCCGCCTTCGTCGATTTCTGGGGCCCGATGGTCCAGCCCGCCGCCGACAAAGATGCCGACATCGCCAAGTTCAAACGCCTCCTCACCGACGGCGTCCTCGCCAAAGCCAATCCGTCCCACGGCCGCGCCCTCTTCGAGCGCACCTGCTCCGCCTGCCACATGCTTTACGGCGCCGGCGGCATCGTCGGTCCCGACCTCACCGGTTCCAACCGCGCCAACCTCGACTACATCCTCGCTCAGATCATCAACCCCAGCGAAGAAATTCAAGAAGCCTACAAGCTCGTTACGATCAACACCCAAGATGGCCGCGTCCTCGCCGGCAACGTCGTCGGCGAAGACGACCAGAAAGTCACCCTCCGCCTCGTCGGTCAGGAAACCGTGGTCGCGAAATCCGCCATCCTCTCCCGTGAAATCTCTCCTGTCTCGATGATGCCGGAGGGTCTCCTCAAACAACTCTCCACCGACGACGTCCGCGACCTCGTCGCCTACCTCAAGACGACGAAGCAAGTTCCCCTCCCTTGATTTCTCGTTTCGCCCACCTCCCACTTGCTTACCCCTTCCATGAAACTACCCCTGCTCGTTACGCTGTTCCTTGCTCTCGCGCTTAAGTGCGCCGCGCAACCCCTCCGCGTCCTCTACCTCGGCACCCCCGACCGCACGCCGCGCATGACGGCCCACGTCCTCATGCGCGACCTTGGCCGCGACGCGATCTGGTTCGACTACGTTTACGCCCCCCCCGCGGCCACGCCCGCGTTCGTCGCCAGGTTCGACCTCATCGTCCTCGACGCTCCCGCCGACATATTCACGAAAGCCCTCTCGGCGATGCCCGCCACCAACGTCCTCACCGCCTCCGCCCTCGGCGACCCCACCACCGAAGGATACGCCGCCGCCGCCAAACCCAAACTCCTCGCCGCCGTTGGTCCCGCGCGCGCCGCCGCGTGGGAGAAATTCCTCGCCCAACGCGAACCCGAGCAACGCGAAGCCCGCCCCACCATCGCCAACTACGAGAAACGTCCCGAGCCCCTCACCTTTCAATTTTCCTTTGATGTCAAAGGAAGTGTCGAGCGCACCCAAGTCGCCCCCGATCTCCACCTCGTCCTCTTCGCCGGCGAGCCCGATATCGCCAAACCCATCTTCATGGCTTGGGACGAGCGCGGCCGGCTCTGGGTCGCCGAAACCCGCGACTACCCGCACGACGTGAAGCCCGACGGCATGGGCAACGACAGCATCAAGATCTGCGAAGACACCGATGGCGACGGCCGCGCCGATAAGTTTACCGTCTTCGCCGACCATCTCAACATCCCCACCGGTTTCACCTTCGCGAACGGCGGCATCATCGTCTCGCAGTCGCCCCGCTTCCTCTTCCTCAAAGACACCGACGGCGACGACAAGGCCGACGTGCGCACCGAGATCATGACCGGCTGGGGCATCAACGACACCCACGCCCAGGCCAACAATCTCCACTACGGTTTGGACAACTGGCTCTACGGCGCCGTCGGCTACTCCGGTTTCAAAGGCACCATCGGCGGTGTCGAAAAACAATTCGCCCAAGGCACCTACCGTTTCAAAGCCGACGGCTCCGCCCTCGAATTCCTCCACCAATTCACCAACAACACCTGGGGCCAGAGCATGAATCAGTTCGGCGACCAGTTCGGCGGCACCGCCAACAACGCCCCCATCTTCTTCGGCGGCATCCCGGCGACCATCGTCCCGAAAGGCGTCCGCGCCATGACCGCCAAACGCATCAACACGGAGGACAAAGACCACACCATCACGCCCAACTTCCGCCAGGTAGATGTCATGGGCGGCTACACCGCCGCCGCCGGCAGTGCCTTCATCTACTCCGACCAACTCCCCGCCCGCCTCCAGGGCAAGTCCATGGTCTGCGAGCCCACGATGAAGAACATCGCCCTGATGGACGTGCAGCGCGAGGGCGCCGGTTACGTCGCCAACGACGCCTTCCCTCTCGTCGCCAGCAGCGATGAATGGATGTCCCCCGTCTTCGCCGAAGTCGGTCCCGATGGCGCCGTCTGGTTCTCCGACTGGCAGAACTACATCATCCAGCACAACCCCA
>JACMRG010000082.1 GCA_014376585.1 Opitutaceae bacterium
CAGCGCCAGCGCCAGCGCCAAACGCCGCTACCTCCTCCACCGCGCCCAAGTCCGTCCCGCCGCCAATGGCACCGCCCTCGGCACCCTCGAATCCGGCTACGACCTCGCGCCGCCCGCCGCCGCCAACCCCTACACCCGCACCACCACCGGCCCAGGCAACACCGGCGCCAACGGCGACCCCCGCACCGTTCGCGCGCCCACCCTCGACGCCGTGCTCGCCGATAACGTCATCGACTTCGGTCTCCGCTTTTATGTGCGCGACGCCGCCGCGCCCGGCGGCCTCCGCCTCACCTTCCCCGCCAGCGCCGCCGGTGCTCTCAGCAATACCGCGCTCACCTACGCTGCCACCCTGCCGCCCGCCGGCAACGGCACCTCGTCCTTCGCCAACCGCATGCCCGAAGTGATCGACGTCTCCGTGCGCATCCTCACCGAGCAAGGCGCCGATCTCCTCGACGGCTACGAAGCCGCCACGCAGCGCGTCTTCGCCGCCCCCACCACCCCGGCGGTGACGCCGCAGCAATACTGGTGGAACCTCGCCCTCGCCAACTCCCACGTCTTCACCCGCCGCATCGTCCTGCGCGCGCAGCCCCTCTGAACGTGTCCGGCTCTCAACTCTCAACCTTTAGCTCTCAACTCGCGCCGCGTCTGCGGCGCTCTCGCGGTTTCGCGCTCCTCGTCACGCTGACGCTGCTCGCCTTCATCGTGCTGTTGCTGGTCGGCCTCGCGAGCTACACGCGCGTCGAGACCGCCATCGCCGGCAATTTCCAAAAGCAAGCCCAAGCCCGCCAAAACGCGCTCCTCGCCCTCGACGTCGCCCTCGCCCAGCTCCAAAAACACGCCGGCCCCGATACCCGCGTGACCGCCACCGCCGCGTCCGTTACCGGCGTCAACAGCCAGAAGCGCCACTACACCGGCGTGTGGGACACCGCGACCGCCGGAGCCACGCCCGTCTGGCTCGTGAGCGGATTGGAAACCACCACCGCGCCCAACGTCACGACCGCCATTCCCGCCGCAAACCAAGTCACCCTCGTCGGCGCCAATACCGACGGCACCGCCGCTCTCATTAACGGCAACCCCGGCCCCAGCCAAGTCGCCGCCCCGCTCCAAACCCTCACCGCCGTCGGCGTCCCCGGCCAAACAGGAGCGACCCCCGCCACTATCGGCCGCTACGCCTGGTGGATCGGCGATCAGGGCGTGAAGGCCGATGTCGCCCGCGCCGACCTCACCGCGCGGCTCAATTATCCTCCGTTCGTCGATTCCTCGGGCGCCGACACGAGCGAGATGCGCACGCGCCTCTTTCAGCAGACCGGCCTCGGTGCCGGCGCCTTCAACGCCTTCGCGAGCGCCGTCGCCTTCGATCCGCGCGACCTCGCCAACCTTGCGTCCGCCACCAACGCGCTCGCCGCGCAGCAAATTCCTTTTCTAAAAAACGCCGCCGGCTCCGCCATCGGTCCCGCGCTGCTGCGAACGCACTATCATAACTGGACCGTCGGCAACCACGCCGTCCTCGCCCGGACCAACGCCGCAGCCGGCGAGCCCGCCCTCCGCAACGACCTCTCGCTCAACCCGGCCGCCCTCGGCACCGCTTTCACCGCGTGGTCCGACTATCCGGCCTACATGGAATCTCCCCAGGCCAACCCGCTCGCCGCAGGTTTGACCCCGCCGGCGAACGCCCTCCGGCGCCGCTACAAAATGACGCCCGCCGTCATTGACGCCAACGGCTCCCAATTCGGCGTCGCGCCCGTGCTAAGCTACGTGGCGCTGTCCTTCAGCCTGAGAAATAATTCATCAGCGGCTTCATCTTTGACCCAACTTGATTGCGCGGTCCGCTGCGTCGTCGGCCTCTGGAATCCCTACAGCAGCGCCCTTGTGCCCGAGACCGCCGGTCTTCAGCTTTTTGTGACTGGCCTGCCGGTCATCAGAGTTCGCGATAGCAGTGGTTCGAGCATTCGCGTCGATTTGCAGGACAAGCTCGGCGATCTCGATCCAACGACGGGCCAAAAGCCCCTGAAATTTCTGCTTCCTTGGTCTGCCGTAAGCACCGACGACGACCGCGCATCGTGGCTTCCGGGCCGGGTATATAACTGGTCTCTTCCCACGAGCACTGCCGACCCGATTGATGGAAAGGGAAACCCGATGAGATTTGGCGAACGTGATCTAACGACGGGCACAGGGATGGTCCGAAACGGCGACCCCGTGCCTCTCACTCGCAGCACAACCAGCGTGCCGATCACCCGCTCGATTTCCAGTGATCTGCCGGTCCGTCCAAAGTTGAAATTTGAACTTAGGCGGGTTTCCGACGGGGCCGTCTTGGCCACCTTTGAGTCTCCGTCGTTCAAGTTGATCGCTTCCGATTTGGGCAACGAAACTGACATTAAATTTAATGATTTTGCATTCGTATTTCGCCTCGGTGATCCGGCGGTGGATGCCTTTCCATGGCTTCAGACTGACGGGGCAGATCCGAGATTGAACTCATTATCGGAGGTTGCCTATCAACTGCCCGGTAAGGCGGACGATCCAGGGGAGGTCGTTCGTTTTATCAGCGGAAAAAGCGGGGTCGATCTTCCTGGCGGCGCCACCAATCCCTCGCTCCTCCTCGACCGCTACCCCGGCACCCCCGCGACGCCTGCCGGCCTTGAGTTCAGCGAAGACATCCCCGTTTTCGAGCTCCCCCGATCACCGCTCCTCAGCCTCGGCCAGCTCCAGCACCTTAGCCTGCCCGCGCAGCGTCCGTTCTGGATCGGCAGCTCGGCCGCGTCCGCGGGCCCCGTGACTTGGAGCAACGCGCTTTTTGATCGGCATTTTTTTAGCGGCCTCGGCTCGGGCTCCGCTTGGTCCGATGTCACCCGCCCATTGCCCAACCTCCTCGCGCGCGTGCTCCGCCACAAACCCGACGGCACCGCGCTCGCGACGACAGATTTAGCCGCCGACGGCTTGTCCGCAAAACACCTCCTCCAAGGCGGCGCCTTCAACCTCAATTCTACCGACCCCGAAGCGTGGGCTGCCGTCCTGCGGTCCGTGCGTTTCCCCACTGGTCGCGCGTTCACCTATCTCGACGCCGATCCCGCCACCGGCACGAATGCCGATACCGTTACCGCCGCGCTCACCGCCGAAGCCGCGTTTCCCCGCTTCAGCCAGTCGGCGCAGGAGACCTACAAAACCACGTCCGGCTACGCCCAATCCGACCCTTCGCCCACGAGCACTCCCACGGTTTTGCCCACCCAACTTTATCGCCAAGGCTTTCGCACCTTCGACGCCGCCGGCGTCACCGCACTCGCGCAGACGATTAGCGCCGCCGTCAAAGCCCGCCTCGCCAGCGCCGGCCCGTTTCTCTCATTGGAAGAATTTCTCAACCCCGCCTCTGGCACCGGCACGCCGAGCCTCCTCGAAAACGCCATCAGCACTCTCAATCTGAACCCGCCTGCCGATTTCAACTCCAGCACGCTCACGCAGTCCGACATCTTGACCGCGCTCGCGCCCACGCTCTTCGTGCGCAGCGATACGTTTACCATTCGCACCTACGGCGAGGCCGTGAATCCCGCCACCGGGGCGACCGAGGGCCGGGCTTGGTGCGAGGCTCTCGTGCAACGTTTCCCCGAGCCGTTTGCGCCGGCCGTCTCTAAACAGCCCACCGATGCGGAATATCAGAACCCTCCAGGCACGTATGGTCGCCGCTTCAAGATCATCTCCTTCCGATGGCTCACGCGTTCCGATATTTGATCATCGTGCTCGCGCTAGCCCTCGCGTCGGCGGCGTTGTCGGCCGCGGTTCCACGTTCCGAGCCGATCTCCGTTCGCTTCACGGTTTTCTCCGCGCACCCCATCGATGGTCTGGGCTACCGTTCGGCGACGGGCGCGACTTTGCCGCTAAAATTTTTCCCGGCCTCCCGCTCGGCGCGTTCCGCCTATAATGGGCCTTCGCCCTTAAATTTTGTCGACGCGGCAAGCGGCGCGGTCGTCGCCGAGGCCGAGGTGCCCGCCGCCATCCGCGAGCCGTTGCTGCTATTTACCACTTTGCCCGCACCCGACGCCCGCGGACTCCGCTATCAGGTCGCGGTCATTGACGACAGCGTGACGAAACTGCCTCCCGGCCACCTCGCCGTCGTCAACCTGAGCGGCCTAAAACTCACCGGCACGATGGATAAAACTACGCTCACCCTCGACGCGGGTCTGAATGCTCCGGTGCCCTTCGCGGCCGGAGCTAGCCTCCGGCTCTACGCGATGTCCCGCGGCACACGGGTCCAGTCCTTTTCCGATACACTTAAAACCGCCCGCTCGGCGCGTTTGCTGATTCTTCTGCTCCCCCCGGCGCGCAAAGGCGCATTGGAGGTGCAGAGCCGAGCACTGTCCGACGAGCCCCAGCCGGCTGTGCCGGTCTCGGGCATCAAATAAAATAAGTTTCGTTTCCCCCACCGCTCCGCCCGATCCGCACCGGGCTTTCGGCCGCGTTATTTTTGAGTCGTGAACGCGGTTTCTGGCAGCGGTGCGATCACATCGTAGTGTTGCAACGCGAGCCGCCACCAACCCGCCAGACGGGCCGCGGGCGACGACCAGAGACTTCCGTGCAGTGCGTTCATGGAATTCGCATCCATGAGCAGGGCGAGTCGGTCCGCCGGGCTCAGCGCTTCCGGTCCCTCCCGGAGCAACGTCTCCCGGAGACTCAGAAATCGTTCTTCACTTGCGGGCGGCAACTCGTCTTTGGCGTGAAGGAGTGAGATGTGGACGGCGTTCACGTAGGGGTCCAACACGGCCTGTAACAGGCCGTAGTTGGCCGCGAGTTCGGGCAACGGGCGTGGCCCGCGGCGGCGCGCACTCAGCCGGGCGGCCAGTTCGATCAGCTCCGGTGCCGGCCGGCTCTCTTCGGGCGTTTTGAACAGCCCCTGCGTCCGCAACGCCGTGCCCACGGAGAGCGAGCCCGTGAAATAAGACAGCGGGATCGAGCCGATCAGACCCGCCAGAATCGGCGACATCCAGAGCGCGAGGGTGGAGTCGATGCGGTTGACGATGATCAGGCCCGCGATGCCCAGCAACGTGTGCCCCCAGTGCGCCGCGAAGGTTTCCGCGAAGACCGCCTCGCCTTCCTGGCCGCGCCGCTGCGGGCCCCACGCGATTTTCTGGCGACACACGGTCAGCACGATGAACTTGGTGTGAAACAGCATCAGCACCGGCGCCAACAAGGTGAAAATAATCGTCTCCAACAACACTCCGGCGAGCAGATCCCCCCAGCCGCCGAAAGCCGCGACCTCATCCGGGTTTCTGCGGAGATCGCAGAGCGCGACGGCCTTGGGGAGGAACAGCATCCCCAGCGTGAAAAGGGAGAGGGTCACGGCCTGCGTGGAATAATCCCACGGCACCAAGCCGGCGAAGCTGGCGCCCGCTGGCTGCGCGGCGGCGCCGCCGACGCGATAGACGATCACCGCGGAAACCGTGAGAAACGCCAACCAGAGCGGCGAGGCCACATACGCGAGGATGCCGAGGGCGAAGTGCACGCGGTTGACCGCGTGAAAACCCTTCGCGCCCACCAAAAGCGCGTGCTGGAGATTGCCCTGCAACCAACGCCGGTCGCGCTGGGCGAATTCGATGAGGTTGCCCGGAGATTCCTCGTAGTTGCCCGCCATATCGGTCGCCAACCAGACCTGCCAGCCCGCGCGGCGCATCAGCGCGGCTTCCACATAATCGTGGCTCATGATGCGGCCCCCAAACGGGCCTTCGCCCGGCAATTCGGGCAGCGAACAATGACGGATGAACGGGGCCAGCCGGATGATCGCGTTGTGCCCCCAATAGTTCGCCTCGCCGAGTTGCCAGTAATTCAGGCCGGTCGCGGAGACCGGGCCATACAGACGGCTCGCGAATTGTTGCAGACGTGCGAGCACCGTCGCGCCGTTAACCAATACCGGCACGCCCTGGATGATCCCGACATGGCGGTTGCGCTCCATCAGCTGCGCGAGCCGCACGACCGCGTCGCCGGTCATGATGCTGTCCGCATCCAGCACGACCATGTAGCGGTAGTGGCTGCCCCACCGCCGGCAGAAATCAGCGAGGTTGCCGGATTTTTTGTTAATGCCCGCGCGGCGCCTTCGATAAAAAATCCGGCCCTGCGCGCCGAGGCTATGGGTCAGCGCCAGCCACGCTGCTTCTTCTTCGATCCAGCGGTTGGGATCGTCCGAGTCGCTTAACAGAAAGAAATCGCAGTCCGGTAATTTCCCGTTGGAACGCGCCGATTCGTAGATCACGCGCAGGCCCTCGATCACACGACCGACCTCTTCGTTGCACACCGGCATCACGATGGCGGTGCGCGCAAGCACGGGCCTCTCCGCTTCATCCGGAGTCAAACTCAGCGTGATGCGGCAGGGGTCGCCCCCCCGGCGCCGCAGAAAATAGCCGATCAACACTTGGGCCGCACCGAGTGCGACCAGGCCAAAAAGGACGGCGAATAGAAGGAGATGGAGTAATTTCCACGCGTCGAAGCCCGTGCGCCCGTGCAAATCCGCCATCACCAACGTGGCGGGTCCCGCGATCGCCACGACCACTGTGATCAGGCGGTGACGTCGCCGGGTCGCTGCTTTGGGATCGAGCGCCGCGGGATCGAACGGGACGAAGTTCATCGTGGCCAATCAGTGCGACGCCGCCCAGGCAACACTCAGGAATCCGATGATCGACAGCCAGACCGCCGCGGCGCGCACGACCGGCCACCCCCGCTGCTTGACTGCGATCACGTCACCCGGTTCATCAAAACCAAATTCGAGCGAAGCCGGCGGCATGTTGCTAAACCTCAATTCGGGTCCCGGCTGAAATCCGTCCGTGGCCAAGGCCGCCGCGAAAGACGGCAGTGCCGTATCTTCGGAAAGAAACGAATGCGCGCCGTGACGCGGTAGGTCCGCTAGCACCAGCGCAAGTCGGCCGCGCACCCGCGCGCGTTCGTCACTCCAATCGTCCGCGGAGCCGGCGCGAGCGAACCAAACCCCGATCCGAGCATGCGTGGTGTGCATCGCGGCCACCACCGGTTCTACCTCGGGGTCGGCGTCCACCCATGCGTGGGCTTCACGGATAATTTCCGTCACGAGCCGATTGAGTCGCACCCGGCCTTCCAAGTGGTGAGCTCGCAAATAGCTCTCTACGCGCAGAAAGGCTTCATCCCAAGCTGGGCCGGTTGATGGCCCCGGGGCCGCAGGCGGAGGAAACTCGATTTGATCGGGATTCATGGAGGGCGAGCGTGACGGGCTTCCGAATTAACAGTTCCGAGCGTCGGTGGATTTCTCACTGCGCAGCCGGCGGGTTGCCCGCTGCTGGTGCAGTCCGAGCCGCCGTGAAATTTAACACTCACCAGAACAGGGCGGTCGTCTTTTTGTCTCACGCCAACCGGCACTCAACCCGGCCGGCGCAGCGACGGCTCGCGATCCCAGATGCGCCCTTTTTTGGCGGCTTCGAAGAAGGTATCGACTGACTTCCTTTCCGTAAGCGCCACGATCCCGGCGCCCGCCCGCACCCCGCCCCGATCCAGCAAGGGCTGGGCGCCCGCGGTATGGCCGATGACCTTCAGATGCGCAAAGGCGTTGGCGACCCAATCGACCGCTGCGGCCTGGGTCGCAAGATCGGTGGCGGCAGGGGAGGTCGCCAGGATGACGACGGCGTCGAAAAATACGGACGATGCGGCGGAAAGGGCGAAATCGGCTGGCACGTGTTTCCCCTCGGCGTCCTGCACTCCGCCCACTTTGGGCGCGATCACCACCAGCCCGGCTTTCGCCGTTTTCGCGGTGCTGCGCAACGCAGTCAGCAGCGACGGGTCGAAGCCGTCGGTGACAAGCACGCCGACCTTGCGGCCCGCGAAGGTTTTCACGGCCTTGCCAATCAGGCTCAAGGCCGGCGATGGCGCGAGGTCACGGGGCGGCAGCGCCGGTGCGATTTCATCTGTGTGCCCCTTCAGACCGAGTGCGTCTGCGACTTGGTCGTGGAGAGACGTGTCAATGAGGGCGAGGTGCCCGAGCATTCGTTGCCGGATCGCGTGGGTCTCGACCTTGCCCAGCTCGAAGGCAAACGCGCCGACGATGTGCGTCTGCTCCGGCAGCGTCATCGAGCGGAAGAAAAGCCGCGCTTGCGAATAGTGGTCGGCAAACGTCGCCGAGCGCTGGCGGACCTTGCTGCCCTCCATCGGCTCGGCATGACTCGTGAATCCCCGCGAGGGATTTTCGCGCGGTGCGCCGCCGTCGAGCGAGTTGGGCTCGTAATTCACGCGGCCTTTCGGCACCTGCATCTGGCGCAGTCCGTCGCGCTGAAAGTTGTGCATCGGGCAGCGTGGCGCGTTGATCGGGATCTGGTGAAAATTGGGTCCGCCCAGCCGGCTGAGTTGCGTGTCTTGATAGGAAAAAAGCCGACCCTGCAGGAGCGGGTCGTTTGAAAAATCGATGCCCGGCACCAGATTCGTCGGGAGAAAAGCGACCTGTTCAGTCTCGGCGAAAAAATTATCGGGGTTGCGGTTCAGGACCATTTTTCCGACGACGCGCAGGGGAATGATTTCCTCGGGGATCAGCTTGGTCGCGTCGAGCACGTCGAAGTCCAGGCTGTCCGCAGTCGCTTGGTCGAAGACTTGTAAGGCGAGTTCCCATTCGGGAAAATTGCCCTGGTCGATGGCTTCCCACAGATCGCGCCGGTGGAAATCCGGGTCCGCTCCGTTGATCTTCACCGCTTCGTCCCAAAGGACGGACGCCGCGCCGATGGTCGGCCGCCAGTGAAACTTTACGAAACGCGCGGTCCCGCTCGCATCAATCAGGCGAAACGTGTGGACGCCGAAGCCTTCGATCATCCGCAACGAGCGCGGGATGGCCCGGTCCGACATGATCCACATCAGCATGTGCATCGATTCGGGCGTGAGCGTCGCGAAATCCCAAAACGTGTCATGCGCGGATGCCGCCTGTGGAAAGCCGCGATCCGGCTCCATCTTTACTGCGTGGACCAAGTCGGGGAACTTGATCGCGTCCTGGATGAAGAACACCGGGATATTGTTGCCGATCAGATCATAGTTGCCCTCGGAAGTGTAGAACTTGACAGCAAACCCACGGACGTCGCGCGCCAGATCGCCGGAGCCCGCGCCACCCGCCACGGTGGAAAAACGGGCAAACACCTCGGTCTTCACCTTGGGATCGTTCAGAAACGCCGCCTTCGTGATGTCGCCCAGCGGCTCATATACCTGAAAGTAGCCGTGGGCGCCGGAACCGCGCGCATGCACGATCCGTTCGGGAATCCGCTCGTGGTCGAAGTGGGTGATTTTTTCCCGTAGGACAAAATCCTCGAGCAGCGTCGGCCCGCGCCCGCCGGCTTTCAGGGAGTTCTGGTTGTCGGCGATGACCAGGCCGTGATTGGTCGTCAGCGAGGTTCCGGAGTCGGCGGTGGTCTGGTGCAGTTCCGCGGGCAGGACCGGCGCCTTCGGGGCGGCGGGATTTTCACCTCCGGCGGAGGTTGGATTATTTTTACGCGAAATCATGGGGACGTTTTTTGCGCAGGATAACTCAGCTTCAAGCACGAATTCACTGGCCGACCACTTTGGTCGCGAATGCGGTTTTGAGATCTGACGCTGCGAGATCGAGCGCTTCCTTTGCTTCCGGCACCACGGCGCCCATGCCAAAGAACTCGTGGGTTACGCCGTTGAAATTGCGGTAGTCGACCTTCACGCCGGCGGCCGTCAGTTTCTTGGCGAAGGCTTCGCCCTCGGAGCGCAGCGGATCGATCTGCGCGGTGATCACAGTGGTCGGCGGCAGGCCCGCGAGGTCGGCTCGCAGGGGAGCGAGGCGGGGGTCTTTGGCATCCGCCGGCGTGGCGGCGTTTTCAAAAAACCAGGCCATTATCGGCTTGTTGAGCGGCTTTGCGTTGGCGTTCTCCACGTAGGATGCCGTGGTCATATCGGAATCGGTGACCGGATAGACCAAGACCTGATAGATGGGTAGGGGTAGCTTGCGATCCCGCGCCTGTATGGACACGTAGGCGGCGAGATTACCGCCGGCGCTCTCGCCGACGACCGCGACGCGGGTTGCATCGCCCTTGATCTTCGCGGCGTTTTTCAGCGTCCACTGGTAGGCGGCGAGCGCGTCGTCGTGCGCGGCGGGAAACTTGTGTTCCGGGCCCTGGCGGTAGTGGGAAGAAACGACCACGGCGCCGACGGCGTTGCACAGCGCCCTTGGGGTGGCGTCATACACGTCAAGGTCCGCAATCACGAACCCTCCGCCGTGGTAATAAACGATCACGGGAAACGGGCCGTCGCCCTTCGGCGTGTAAACGCGGATTTTGATGTCGCCGCCCGGTCCGTCGATGTCGCGATTGTCGATGTCGGCCACTTTCTCGGGCTTGATTTTAGCTTTCTTCATCAGCTTCGCCACCGCGTCGGCGGGCGTGGGCTGCTTGCGCGCTTCCTTGGCCGTGAGGGTCGCGATGGGTTTGCCGCCAAGCGCGGCGAGCTCGTCGAGGACGGCCTGCATCTCGGAAGTGGGTCTGGCAGGCATGGGGCTTTGCGCCCGGGCGACGACGCCGAGGGCCACGGAACCGACGGCAAGGACCGTCGAGGCGAAGAGAGGGAGAAGGGAATGGTTCATACGATGGAATTTAATTTTGGAATTGAGGGCAATCAGCAGGCGACATCGGCTGAGGTTTCGCACCGGCGGGCGTGTTTCACGCCTTGGTGGCCGCCCCAGCTTGCAGCCAGAGCACCGATGAGAAAACCGACGAAGTAGCAGAATGAAAAAATCGCCAGAGCCGTGGCCGCCTTGTCGCCCGCCTCCCGGGCCTTGATTTCAGCCTCGGCCTTGGCGGCGGCGAGATCGGCTTTCATGCGCTCGTAGGACGCCGTCCAATCGGTGACGGTGCGGTTGGCATCGGCTGCGCTCATCCCGGTGTGGTCCACGAGCGCTTTGACGACGGCGGCGCGATTCTCGGCCATGTTGCCCTGTTGCGCGGGATTGAAGAGCCTGGCGACGGCCATGCCCACTTCGCGCTTCGCGCGGATGCTCACGTTTTGAGCCCCGCCGGCGGGACGGTTGCCAACCGCTTCGTCGGTGAAGCTCGTCAGCGTGTCACCCGACTGCTTGAGCGCATCCTTGGCGACATCGGTCGCGCCCGAAGCGAGCGCGGCGGCGGGTTTGCCGGCGAGCGAGAGCCCGCCGCCCACGAGTTTCGACAAATCGCCGAGCGCCCAGCCAGCGCCGCTGGAAACCAAGAGGACCCCGACGACGGTGGCGGTGGCCCACACGCTGAAACCGTGCAGCCAACCGGTGGCGCGCACGCCGCTCGGCGTAAAGCGGCCGGCGATCCACCCACCAAACCACAGCGATATGACCGCGCTGATGCCTTGGATGACGGCCGCCCCGGTGCCGAGATTGGAAATCGGATTGTCGCTCGTGATCGGACTGTAGATCGCAAAGCCGAGGCCTGCGCCCAACATCATGAACAGGACCTCGAGCGCGAGCGCGGCGCTTAACCCCGCGAAAATCGCGGCCCACGAGACCGTGGGACCCGCGTGTTGGTGGTAGGCGAGATGGCTCGGCAAGGCTTCGGAGGTGTAGGCGGCGGGGGATGGATTTGGACTCATAAAAATAGAAGGAGAGGGTTTTTGGGTCGGAAGACGTTTTAACTGACGGTGCTGTAGCGGACGGACGAGGGGACCCCGCCCGAAGGAGAAGGATCGGAGTGAGCGGGCAAAGTTGCGGACCCGGAGATTTCGTCTGAGGTGCAAATGTCTTCGGCGCCGTCCCGCGTGAAAATCTCGCGGGCGCAGGCGATCTGCTTCGGACCCTTGGTTTGGACGGAGAGCAGAATTTTTCCGCCCATGATTTCCCCGTGGTAGCGCCGGGCTTCGCTATCGGAAAGACCGAGGTCGATCAGACCGCCGGCAATCCCGCCGGTCGCCGTGCTCTCCATCGCGCCGACGATGGGGCCGCCCCCGACCAAGGGACTTACGCCCGGGAGCACGAGAGGTCCGATGCCGGCGATCCAGCCAAGGGGGCCACCGATGACTCCGTCCTTGCCCACCGCGGAGAGAATGCCTTCGGCCCCCGGGGTGTCTGGTGCCGGGACGGGATCGTGGGTCGAAAGGTGGTCGGGGAGCAGCACGGATATATCACCGCTGGAGAAGTCGGCCGCCTTCAGGGCCGCGATCATCCGTTCCACTTGGGAGCGCGAGGCGGATAGACAAAAAATAGAATTTTTGGGCATGAGATTTTGGGTAGTGACTGAAAAGGGCGGCGGAGGACTGGCCGAGCTCGACGCGTGATCGGCTCGAACAAGCCGGTTGAATTTCTAAGGGCGGGCGGGGGTAAAAATCACCCCCTACATCCCGCAGACAGCCGGAACACGCAGCGAAGAGTGCGGTGCGTGCCCGGCGCTCGGCCGAACGGATCTACTTACCAAACATTTTCGCGATGGCAAAAATCACAACGGCGCCAAACAGGCCGCCGCCAAACAGGAGATAAATCAGCGAGTAGCCGGCAGCAGCGATGGGGGGCAGGAGGAGTGCGAGATCAAACATAGGAGGAGGCGGGTTGATTATTTTTTGGATTTCTTGACGGGGGAAATCTGGCCGCCGGCGTCCAATGCCGCGGCGTTCACGGTGCCGGCGATTTGGGTCAGCCGATTGTTCGTGTCGCCTTCTTCGTCGAGGGTGGCCTGCAACAGGTCGGCGATTTGATTTTCTCCAAGCGCATATGCGAAGGCCCGGGCCGTGCCGTAGCCGGCCATTTCGTAGTGCTCTACGCGTTGGGCGGCTCCGATAAGTGCCGCGTCGCGCACGGTGGGCGGGCCTTTTATAGTGATGGCTTCCGTGCCCTCCTCGACCAGGCCCAGCATGGCGTGGCACGGTTTGCCCTTGGCGGGCAGGCCGAGCATTTTAAGCGATTCGATCAGGCGGGTCACGTGGCCGCGGGTTTGCGCGAGGTGATCGGTAAAGCCTGTCTTGAGGTCGGCATTGGTCGCAGCCCTGGCCATTTTGGGCAGGGCCTTGAGCAGTTGATTCTCGGCGTGAAAGAGATCTTTAAGCTCGTCGATCAGGAGGGCGTGGAGAGTGGGGATAGAGGCCATGGTTTCGGCGAGATGAACTGGAGTGGCTTAAGATAGAAAAAGGCTTGGCCGTGTCTCGGCTGGAGGCACGGGTCGCCGGTGGGCCCCAGATGGGGCTCACCGGCGCGCCTTGGAATCAGTTCATAAAATACACTTCGAGCAGGACTTCACCGGTCTCGGTCGCACTGCCGCCGCGGATTTGGGCGGTGTAGGAACCGGGTTCCAAGTCCATGGTGAGCGCCGCGTCTTTGCTGCCGGTCGTGAGCGGGAACGCGCCGACACTCCTGAAGGCCGCGGGTAGGGTGGCGTTAACAGCCGCGCCGGAATCAAAATCGTCGTTGGCGGCGATCTGCGTGCTACCGCGCCAGAGTGAAATCGACGGATTCGCCAGCACGTTGGCCACGCCGAACTGGGCGATGCCGGGACCGACTGCGCGCACCAAGACGCGACGCGAGCCGGAGCCGCCCACCACGAAGCCGGTGATGGCGGCTCCGTTGGGCGCCAAGATGGTGCGGGTGGAGGCGTTCACGAGCGGCGCCGCGAAACCCACGGGCACGAGCGTAAAGGCGCCCGTCTGCGTGCTGCCGTTGCCGTAGGTGGCTACGAAGGTGCCGGTGGTCGCATCCGAAAACGTGAGCGCGACGCCCACGGCCGGCAGCGGTCCTGGGGCAACCTCTGTGATGCGCGCGGAGCTGGCACCGGTCTTGACGTAGGTAAACGGCACGGGATCGGTGAGCGCGCCCGCGGCGGTGAGGGTGTAGTCGAGACCGTTGGATGCGAAGAGGGAGCTGATCGTGCCGGCGCCGTTCGCGCCGCCGGTGGCCGCCGTAATGGTGCCGTTGAAGACGACGCTGGTGAAGTTGAGCGGCGCGGAGTCGGCGGTCTGGGCAAATCCGACGGCGGTGGAGAGACTGCCGAGGAGCAAAAGTAGATTAAATGTTTTCATGGAAAAATAATTTCGTTTTTAGGAATGAGGATAGAAACGGTCAGCGAAGCGGGCCGTTGAGACCGCTGGGGAAGAAGCCGCCGCCGGTGGCATTGACGGCAAGATAGACGATATTGAGCACCTGCCGCGGGGTGCGGCTATAGGCGATACCGTTGGCGTCGGTGGGCACGAGGTTGGCAGTGCCGTTGGCGACCACGCCCTGATCAAGATCGTCGGGTCCGTCCACGGAGTCGCGTAAATCGGAGATGGCCTGCGCCGCCTGCTGGGCGGTGGCGCCGGACTGATAGAGGATGGTGCGCACAACGGCGGCATGGTAGGCTTCGACCGCGAGGATGCCCGCGGCGGCTTCGACATAGGTCTTGTTCGTCAGCAACGGCGCGCCGCCCTTGTAGGCGGTGACCCCGACATCCTCGAAAATAAAGGAGCCGAGGAGAAAATTCGTTTCGTTGGCGAAAGGATCGAACCCTGCGCCGAGGCCGGCGGCCGACGCGGCGGCGGCAAAGCTTTCGCGCAGGTTGATGGCGGGCCGCGCCGCGGGCGTGGAGCCGGCTCCCTTGATGGCGGTGCGCAGGAAGGTCACGTGGGCGCGCTCATCAAACGCGATCTCGGAGGCGTATTGGCGGATGGCGGCGCTCGCAAAAGGGACCTGCGGATTCGATTTAACCGTGGTCGCGCCGGCAGTGCCGATACCATCGACGCCGACGCCGAAGGACTCGATGCCGCGGCCGTCCACCGCGTAGCTGTAATATTCCGCTTCGAGATACTCGAGGTTCAGCGCGAAGTTGAGGACCGCGAGATCGGTGTCTGTCGCGCTCGCCGACTTGGAGAAAGCGGCGACCGCTTGATTTTGCAGCAGACCCAGAGAGCCGAGCCCCAAGGCGCCCAAACCAATTTTACGAAGGGCGGAACGGCGCGTGACGAGCGCCGGATTTTTGAACGCAAATGCTGTTTCGATGGAGGACGTGATCATGTTTTAGGGCTTCCTAATTTTTGGTTAACGGAGCAGACTCAGCGCCGAGTTTTTCGTTTTCTAATCGTGGGAAACGAACGGCGCTGACGGGCAGCGTTTTTAGACAGCCCACCTTACATCCTAACTGTTTTGCGCGCTATGGGGTGTAACCCGTCAAAAAAATATCACGCTGATTTTTTCGCACAAAGCCGCCGCCATTTTGGCGTCGACGCCGCGTCAAACCATCGCGGGACGATCAAAACGAAAAAGCTCGGCATCGCGACTTCGGCCCTCGCAGATGAGGTCGCGGATGATCTCGGCCGCGATGACGCTGAACGTGATGCCGTTGCCGCCGTAGCCCAGCGTGAAGAACGTATGCGGCGCGGAGGGATGTGCGCCGATGTAAGGGAGGCCGTCGGGAGTCTCGGCGAAAGTGCCACCCCACGCATAGGCGACTTCGCACGGGACTTTCGGCAGGAGCTGACGAAAGCGGCGCGCCAGCGCGGTCGTTTTGCGTTCGAGCAATGCCGCGCGACGACGCGGGTCGCACGCCGGTTCATCGTAGCCGCCGATGAGCGCGCGGCCGTCGTCCGTCTTTCTTAGATACACGTAGGGCCGGGCGGTTTCCCAAATCAACCGCTCACCGGGCCAGCCGGAGAAATGGGCCCGGGGTTCGGTGACAAGGGCAAACGTGCTGACGAGTTTGCTGAGACCCTCGGCGAGGTAGGGGGCGGTCTCATAGCCGGTGGCGACGACGAGGCGCCGGGCGCGGATTTTCACGCCTCGATCCGTGTGTAGCGTGACCCCGCCGCGTGTGGAAGTGCGCCGCGTGACTCGCGTGCGATCATACACCCGCGCGCCGCGCGCGGAGGCCGCGCGAAGGAGGGAATGAGTGAAGCGGTGGGCGTCGATTTGCGCGGCGTCCCGGGCGACTAGCGCGCCCGGATAGGGGAGCGTGCTCTCGCGGGCGAGCCGGGCGCGCGACCACCACTCTACGTCGAACCCGTGCAACCGGCGCATTTCGAGTTCACGCCGGAGGCCGGGGAGGTGGGCGGCCCGGCTGGCGCCCTGCAGGCTTTCGGCGCGCCTAAATCCGTGCCCGCCGCCGAGCACCCGGTCGAGACGGGGGATTTTTTTCAAAGCGGCATAACAGGCACGGTAGGCGCGGACCGCGTGAGCCTCGCCCACCAGGTGGACGAGTCGGTGCAGCGGTGTGTCCACCTCGTATTGGAGAAGACAGGTGCTGGCGCAGGTGCTGCCGGTGGCCACATCGCGTTTGTCCACGACCACCACGTCCACGCCGGCTTCGGCGAGTTCCCACGCCACCAGCGCACCGGTGATGCCGGCGCCGAGGACAGCGACGTGACATTCGACGGAAGCGTCGAGGCCGGGATAGCTGGCGATCAGACCGTTGCGCAGCGGCCAGAACGGGGAGCCGGAGACGAGATCCATTGTGCCTGATATTCGTGCGGGCTATGCCTTAGCCCCGTTTAAATTCAGCGCCGCAAGAACAAGATTGAAGCTGCGACCAACAGCACGACTTCAAGAGCGGCGGTGCCGAGGGTGAGTGCGGCGACCGGGGAAAAGAAGACGAGGGTGGACAAGCGATAAATCACGATGGGCGCATAGATGCAGAGGGAAAATACCACGCCCACGCCGTGCAGAGCGGGCGTCGATGCGAGGTAGGCGTAGAACATAGCCAAGCCGAGCTGCAGACCGCCGTAGATCACCAGGTATTCCGAGTGGCCCGAGTTATTGAGTGCGATAAACCCCGTGGCTCGCGCGGTCTGAGCGTGCTTCAATGTGCACCACAAAACGAAAATGACGTAGAGGACGGCGTTGAGCCAAAGGTAGAATTTGATCATGGCACGAGAGCGGGGGAGGGATATGGCGGGGAGAGCGCGGGCCACCTTAGGCCGAATTCCCGGAGCCCAACATGGGGTGTTGTCCTATCGCCACAGGGCGGGGGGGAACCGCGGCACGGCGGCCCTGACTGCCTTGAGACAACATGTCGTCTTATCCCCGTTCCGAAATATTGGATTTTCTATCGGCTACCGTCGCACCGGAGTCATTCGCGGAGCGCCCAGCTTACTCGCGCGCAAGCCCTGTTTCGGCGAAAGCGTCGCCGCTGGTCGCGATCTGCCATCTCGGTTGGGATTGGGTGTGGCAACGGCCCCAGCAATTTCTGTCGCGCCTTGCGAAGCAGCATCCGGTGCTTTTCGTCGAGACCCACCGCACGCCGGCCAACGAGAGCTTCACGCGCACGCGGGGGGCGCTCAACCATCCGAATGTCACGATTCTCGAGGTGCACCTGCCGGCTGGGCGCTGGGGCGACGGTGCGTTCATTGACGCGGAACGCCGCCGGGTGCTGCAGGACCGTCTCGCGGGGGAGTTCAACGGCCGCTACGACGGGGCGATTCTTTGGTTCAACGATCCCATGGCTGTCACCGCTTATGCCGGCCATCTCGGCGAGAGCATGATCGTTTACGACTGCATGGACGAATTGACTCAGTTCCACGGGGCGCCGCCCGAGTTGGTCGCACGGGAGCGCGAATTGACGCGCCTGGCCGACGTGATTTTCTGCGGTGGGCGCAAGATGCGGGACAAGCGCCTGCCGTTAAATGCCAACACCCATTTCTACGGGACGGGAGTGGACTGCGTGCATTTTGGCACGGCGCTTACGGCGGAGCTCGCGGTCGATCCCGAGATCGCGGCGCTGCCCGCACCGGTGCTTGGCTACTTCGGTGTTTTGGACGAACGCATCGACTACGCCTTGGTCGCGGCGCTGGCGGACGCGAATCCCAAAGGTAGCGTCGCCATGATCGGGCCGGTGGCCAAGGTTGACCCCGCCTCGCTCCCCCGCCGTGCCAATCTGCACTGGCTCGGCGGCCGTCCTTATGCGCGTCTGCCCGCCATGACCAAGGGGTTCGCCGTTTGCCTGATGCCCTTTGCGCTGAACGCCTCGACTGAATTTATCAATCCCACCAAGGCGCTCGAATATATGGCCGCCGGCCGGCCGGTTGTTTCCACCGCGCTCGACGAGGTCCGCTCGAATTTCGGCTCCGTCGCCCGGGTCGCCCGCACCCACGCCGAGTTCATCGACCTGTGTCGCAAGGAGACGACGACCCCTTCAGCCGCGCGCGTGAAGCGCGGACGCAAACTCGCGGCGGAAAATACGTGGGAAGCGATCTCGGCCAAAATGGATGGCCACGTCGCGGATGTTCAGTCCGCCGCCGCCCGGGAGACGGCGACGGCGAAAGCCCGCGGCAGCGCGGCCCGTCGGAGGGCCCCGCTGTCTTCGCTACAAACCGGCACCGCCTCCCGCTATGTTTGACTATCTCGTCGTGGGGGCGGGCTTCGCCGGGAGCGTGTTGGCCGAACGGCTTGCCCGCGGACTGAACAAGCGGGTGCTCATCGTGGACAAGCGCGCGCACATCGGCGGCAACGCCTACGACGAGTATGACGCGCACGGCATTCTGATCCACCGCTACGGACCGCATATTTTTCACACCGCGTCGGCGGAGATTTTTAACTACCTGTCGCGGTTCACCGCGTGGCGCGAGTATCAGCATCGCGTCCGCGCCCGCGTTGAAGGCCGGCTCGTGCCGATCCCGATCAATCTCGACACGATCAACACTCTCTACGGCACCCACCTCGACTCCGCCGGCATGAAGGCGTTCCTCGCGTCGGTCGCCGAGAAACGCGATCCCGTCGTCAATTCCGAGGATGTGGTCGTCAACGGTGTCGGTCGCGAACTCTACGAAAAATTCTTTCGCGGATACACGCGCAAGCAGTGGGGTCTCGATCCGTCCGAGCTCGACGCGCAGGTGACCGCGCGCGTGCCCGTTCGCTTCAACCGCGACGACCGCTATTTCACCGACGCCTATCAGGCCATGCCGGCGCGTGGCTTCACCCACATGTTCGGCAACATGCTCGATCACCCGAACATCAAGATCATGCTCAACACCGACTATCGCGAGGTGCGCGATGAGATCCGGCACGACCAGCTCATTTTCACCGGCCCGGTGGACGAATACTTCGACTGCCAGTTCGGCAAATTGCCCTACCGCTGTCTCGAGTTCAAACATGAGACCCACCACCGCCCGGTCTTTCAGGACGCGCCCGTGGTAAACTACCCGAACGAATATGCCTACACCCGTTGCACGGAATTCAAATACCTCACGGGGCAGGAGCATCCGTTGACGAGCATCGTCTATGAATTTCCCGGCGCCGAGGGCGACCCGTATTATCCGATTCCGCGTCCCGATAACGCGGCGCTTTATAAAAAATATCAAGCGCTGGCGGAGGCGACGCCCAACGTCCACTTCGTCGGCCGCCTCGCGACCTATCGCTACTACAACATGGATCAAGTCGTGGGCCAGGCGCTCACGCTGTTTGGCAAACTCTCCGGCCTGAAACGTGCCGAGGGCGCTGCGCTGAGCTGAGATCCCTTCCTAGTTTCTTTTCTATGTTCGCCCGCGGCTCCCCCATTCCCCGTCCCGAATATCCCCGGCCCGACCGCCAGCGCGGCCGCGTCGAGGGCGTTGACTGGCTCAATGTCAACGGGGCCTGGCAGTTTCGATTCGACGCGCATCGGGCGGGCCTAGCGGAAAACTGGTTTTCTCCGCACGGGCCCGACTGGCGCGAACAGATCATCGTTCCCTTCTGTTGGGAATCCCTCGCGGCCTGGGGCGAGGGCGACGCCGCGTGCAACGACCACTATTACGCGACTCGCGTCTTCCTCGACCCGCTGGCCGTGACGAACGAAAACCACCGCAGCGCCCCGCGTTTCGAAGTGGGCTGGTATCGCCGTGTCGTGGCGATCCCCGCCACGGCGCCCTGGGCGGGCAAGCGCGTCATTCTCACGGTGGGGGCGGCCGATTTTTTCACCGATTGCTGGTGCAATGGGGTGCACCTCTGTCGCCACGAGGGCGGCTACGTGCCCTTCGAATTCGATCTCACGGACACCCTGGGTGCAACCAGCGACAACGCGCCGCGCCTCGCGCTCATCGTCATCCGCGTGGAGGACCCGATGGACAACCGCGAACAACCCGTCGGCAAACAGTGGGGCTGGTATACCACGACGAGCGGCATCTGGCAGACGGTGTTCATCGAGCCGCGATCAACCGCCCACATCGAATCTTTCCGCATCTTCACCGACATCGACCGCGGCGAAGTTCGCTTTGAAGTCACCTGCGCCGGCATCGGCCGCAAGGATCACGTCGCGGTGGAGATCATTCCGCCCGAAACGGAGCCGCACACGATCGCGCTTCCGATCAGCAATGGGCGGGCGACCGGCTCGGCTGTCCTGCGACCGCTGTCGCTCTGGGACCCCGCCGATCCCAAGCTTTACCGCGCGATCTTTCGGCTTAGCCGCTCCGACGGGTCGGTGGCGGACGAGGTCCGGGGATATTTTGGGATGCGCAAGATCAGCACCGCCCCGGCCGCCGATGCCGGCGCGCCCGCGATGCTGTGTCTCAACAACCAGCCGATCTACCTGCGCGGCGCGCTCTACCAATCCTACCACTGCGACGGCGTTTATACGGCGCGCGAAGCTTCCACGCTCCGCCGCGACATCGCGTTCGCGCGGGAGGTCGGCTTCGATTTTCTGCGCATCCACATCAAGCTCGATGACCCGCTGCTGCTCTATTACGCGGACACCCTCGGCATGCTCCTCATGCAGGATTTTCCCAATTTCGGCGAAGGCGGGGACACGCCGCTCGGGCGCGCGCGCTTCGAGCAGATGATGCGGCTCGGGATCAAGCGCGACTTCAACCACCCCTCGATCGTGGCGTGGTGCATTTTCAACGAGAGCTGGGGCTTCGGCGGGCAGACCGAACTCATCAAGTGGATCACGCCTCGAAAAGAGGGCGACCCCGAGCGAATCAAGGCGGAGAAAATCGCCAACGCCTCCGCCTTTACCTGGATTCACGACACCTGGCTGCTGGCGAAGTCGCTCGATCCCACGCGACTGATCGAGGACATGAGCGTCGTGAGTTGGGACCACCTCGCGGCCTACGGCCACGTGGACACCGACATCAACTCCTGGCATTTCTACATCAACGATTACGCGCGCGCCAAAGCTCACATCGAGGAAGTGATCGCTCAGACTTACCGGGGCTCCAAGTTCAACTTCATCGAGGGCTTCACCCAAGGCGACGCCCCGCTGATCAACAGCGAATACGGCGGCGTAGGCGCGCTCGATGGCGACCGCGACGTGAGTTGGAGCTTCAGGTTTCTGACGAACGAGCTCCGCCGTCACCCTCAGCTCTGCGCCTATATCTACACGGAACTCACCGATGTGGAGTGGGAGCGCAACGGCTTCCTAAACTACGACCGCACGCCGAAGGAATTCGGCTACCTGCCCAACCTCGTGAATCAGGGCAATGTGCTTCCGATCAACGCTCCGCCCATCCGCCAGCTCGCGCCCGGTGACCCGGTCGAGGTCGAGGTGCTCTCGTCTCATTTTTCCCGCCGCTCCCGGGCCGAGGTCACGCTCAACTGGCTCTATTCCGGCACCGACACGCTGGGCACCCACCATGCGGACCTCGCCCGGGGTCACTTGATGATACCCTTTACCCATCGCCGGGTGGAACTCGCGACCCGCATCGCACTCGTCGCGCCGCTCGAACCCATGCTTTGCACACTCGACGTGTCCGCGGTGACGGCCGAGGGCGAGACCGTCGCGGCGAATTTCGTGCAGCATTTTGTTTGCGGCGAGGCCCCTTCGGAACGGGAGGACCGGGGCAGCACCCTCATCTTTCGCGGCCGAGTGGAAAATTGGGCCGTGGCGGAATGGAGCGGCGGCCATTGCAATCGCGAAGAGGCGGCGCGGGCCGGTGCCTGCTTCGGTCGGGGCGCGGGATATTTCGAATGGGTGTTTACCGACGCGGCTTTGAGTTGGATCGGCCGGGCCCGCCGCGTGCGCGTGCTCGTGGAGGTTTCGGCGCGGCGCGAAGATTTTTCCCAGACCGACAGCCGCCGCCATCCCAGCCGCTTTGAACTCCTGCTCAACGGCGTGCCCGTCCACCGTGGAATGTTGCCCGATCATCCGCACGACGCCCGGGGCGCCCTCAGCTACCTGCACGGCGACCACGGTGCCTACGGCTACCTCGTGCGCGCGACGATCGAGAATGAACTTTTGCAACCCCTCGCCGCCACCGCGGCCGCCGATGGCAGCGTGCGTTTTCGCTGCGCGGTCCACGACGCGCCGCAGCACGGCCTCACCGTTTACGACTACGACTGCGGCCGCATGCCGGTGGGCCCCACGCTGATGATCGAGTGGGAACAAATGTGATTTCCCATCGTTTGATCACCGGGGAAAAATTCGCGGAAAATTATTCAGCCACGGGAACCGTAACTCGAAATCCACTACTCTTCTCCCATGCCCACCGCGACCCTTCGACCAGCTCCGCGTCGGGAGACATCCTCGGCACCGGCCAGGAAGAATCCCTCCACCCCGCCATCCGTTCCCGGCAATCAAGGACCGCGCATCGTGCGCGCCGTCACCATCCGCAGGCCGGCGGCCGAGCTTTACGCCTTCTGGCGCGACGTTGAGAACCTGCAACGCGTGATCAAAGATCCCGTGTCCATTATCGCTCTCTCGGCCGACGAGTCGCACTGGAAGGTCACCGCCCCGACCGGCTCGGTCGAGTGGGATTCGCTCATCATCAATGACGAGCCGGGCGCGCTGATCGCGTGGCGCTCGCGTGAGGGCGCCGATGTGCGAAACGCGGGCTCGGTTCGCTTCGTCGCCGCCCCGGGTGATGAGGGCACGGAAGTGACCGTGGCGCTCGAATATGATCCGCTGGGCGGAGCCTTGGGAAAGTTGGTCGCCAAGCTCACCGGCGACGATCCCGGCCTGCAGGTGTATATCGCGCTCAAACGTCTCAAGGCATTGCTGGAGTCTGGAGAGATTCCCACCACCGAAGGTCAACCCGTGGGCGAGCCTCAAGCCTCTGCAAAAGGAAAAAAATGAAAGCCGCGGTCTGGATGGGGAAAAAGAAAATGGAGGTGCAGACGGTCGCCGACCCGAGCATCCTGAACCCGCGTGATTGTATCGTGAAGGTCACGGCCACCGCGATCTGCGGCTCGGACGTGCATCTCTACAACGGGCTCGTCCCCACCCTCGAAAAGGGTGACATCCTCGGCCACGAGTTCATGGGCGAGGTGGTCGAAGTCGGCTCCGCCGTGAAGACCACGCGGGTGGGCGACCGCGTCGTGGTGCCCTTTACCATCGCCTGCGGCGCCTGTTCGCACTGCGTGCGGACCGAGTGGTCTTGCTGCGACAACACCAACCCCAATGCCCACGTGGCCGAAGCGCTGATCGGTTACAGTCCCGCCGGGCTCTTCGGCTTTTCCCACATGAGCGGGGGTTACGCCGGCGGGCAGGCGGAATACGTGCGCGTGCCCTTCGCCGACGTCGGGCCGATCAAGATCGAGAGCGATATCCCCGACGAAAAAGTGCTGTTCCTCTCCGATGTTTTTCCGACCGGCTACATGGCCGCGGAGAATTGCAATATCGTGCCGGGTCGCAGTGTGGTCGCGGTGTGGGGTTGCGGCCCGGTGGGACAATTTGCGATCCGCAGCGCCTTTCTCCTCGGCGCCGCCAAGGTGATCGCCATCGATTCGATCCCGGAACGCCGCGCGCTCGCGGAAAAAGCCGGTGCGACCGCGATCCCCTCCGGCGACGACGTCATGGAAACGCTGAAAGCGATGACGGGTGGACGAGGCCCCGACGCCGCGATCGATGCCGTCGGCATGGAGGCGCACGGCTCCACTTATGATGACGTCAAGCAGGCGCTGAAATTGGAAACCGACCGGCCCTTCGCGCTGCGCCAGGCGATGCGCTGCGTGCGCAAGGCCGGGACGCTCTCCGTGCCCGGCGTCTATGCGGGTTTCCTCGATAACGTCCCGTTCGGCACCGTGATGAACAAAGGCGTCACGATCAGGACCGGTCAGACGCACGTGCAGCGCTATCTGCATCCGTTGCTCGAGCTGGTCGAAAAAAAGAAGATCGATCCGGCGTGCATCATTACCCACCGCGTGCCGCTCAGCCAAGCGCCGGAAGCCTACGCGATGTTCGCCGATAAGACGGATGGCTGCATCAAGGTCGTGCTCGACCCCTCGCGCTAGCCGCCGTCTGACCCATTCCAGCCGTGTAGTCACATAACCCGCCCCGGCCATTCCGGCCTAGGTTTTAGAAATCAATTCCAAATGAAAACGATATCCACGCCACGCGACCTTCTGGTCGAAGAACTGAAAGATCTCTACAGCGCTGAGAACCAATTGCTCAAAGCGCTTCCCAAAATGGCGGAAGCGGCCTCCAGCGACGAATTGCGCGAAGCGTTCGAAACCCATCTCGAACAGGCTCAGGGCCACGTCGAACGACTGGAGAAAATCGGCGAGCTACTCGGCGAATCCATGACGGGCAAAAAATGTAAAGCCATGGCTGGGCTGGTGGCGGAGGGCGCCGAGATCATCGACGAGGATGCCGAGCCCGCCATGCACGACCTAGCGCTGATCGGTGCCGCCCAAAAAGTGGAGCACTACGAAATCGCCGGTTACGGAACGACGCGAACCCTGGCCGAACTCGCAGGCGAAACCGAAGTCGCCGAAATGTTGCAGGCCACCCTCGATGAAGAGGGCGATACGGACAAACTGCTGACAAAAATCGCATCCGAAATGGATTTGGATGTGGCGGACGATGACGAGGACAGCGACGACAAGCCCGCAGCAAAATCGGCGGCGAAATCCGTGAAGTCCCCGGCTTCCAAGACGGGCAAGCCGTCGAAATCGTCCGATGACGATGAGGCGATACCGTTGAAGCCCGAGACGACGATGGCGGACGACGACGAGAGTGAGCCCTTGGTCACCGGTCAAGAAATGGGAAAAAAGCGCGCGCGCGCGCAGTTTGATGGGATTGGAGCGGCATGGGCGAAATCGCTCTGCCGCTCCGATCTTCGCTCGGCACGGCCTTTAACGCCGCGCCCCGTGCATAACCTTTATGAAAAAAAGTTCTCCAATTAAATCAGTTAGCCGTCCCCCAAAATCGAAAAAACCAACGGCGGTAAACCAATCGGCCGCCGCCCAACACCTCGGCGGTCAGCCCGAGAATGATGAAGATGCTCGGGCCGCCGGATTTGAATCCGCGACGGCGGGTGCCAAGAACAAGCCCGACCTACCTCGGCGGTAATACCGGCCCCGGTGGTTGACCCGACGATTCCGGGTGGCTTCGCGACCTCCCGGCGCGACGGAATCGGCGTTTCTATCCCTCCAGCCGCTCCCGGAGGTCGCGGCTCTACCCGAAACCTTGGTTATATGAATGGAAATCAGGCCGGCTCGCCCGCTCGTTTCGTTTCCCCGATGAAGGCCAACGGCGGTGGATCGGTGCCAATGGGGCGATGGTCCTGCGAAATTAAATTCGACGGTTACCGCGCCATCGCGCTCCGGAATGGTGATCAGGCTGAGTTGTGGTCGCGAAACCGGAAGGAACTGTCGGCCGACTTTCCAGAAATCGTCGCTGCACTGACCAAATTGAAGTGCCGCAACGCTACGCTTGACGGCGAGATCGTCGCGCTGGACGCGGTGGGGCGGTCGCGTTTTCAGTTACTCCAAGGCCGCGAAGACGCAGAAGCCGATGCCCCCGTCGTGTTCTATGTTTTCGATCTGCTCCACCTTGACGGGAAGTCTTGGGCGGAGGCCCCACTCGAAGCGCGCCGGGAGCAACTGGTGAAGCTGATGCGCGGGGCTAAAAAGCCGCTGCGGCTCTCCCCGGCGTTTACCGTCGAGCCGGCCAAGCTGCTCGCGGTCGCGCGGGAAAAAGGCCTTGAAGGTATCATCGCGAAAAGGCCGGGATCGTCCTACGAAGGCGGCCGGCGCAGCGGCGCCTGGGTGAAATGCAAGGTGGTCGCCGAGCAGGAGTTCGTGATCGGCGGGTTTACCCGGCCGCAAAATTCGCGAGAATATTTCGGTGCAATTTTGGTGGGTTACTACCGTGCCGGGGAATTGATCTACGCAGGAAAAGTGGGCACGGGTTTTGACCGCGCGCGGTTGCGTTCGCTCCACGCCAAGTTCACTGAACGCGCGCGCCCGGACTGCGGTTTTGTGAATCTACCGATGGCAAAAAGGCCGCGCTTCGGCGCGGGGATGACGCGCACGGCCATGCGAACGGTGACCTGGATTGAACCCGACTTGATCGCGCAGGTGAAATTTACCGAATGGACGATGGACGGTCTGCTGCGCCAGCCCGTTTTCCTGGGGTTGCGCGAGGACAAGAGCGCAAAAACGGTTCATCGCGAGGGGACGCTCTTGCCCGATTGCATCGGGTAGTGTCGCGACCTCCGGCTGCGACGATTTTGGGGCCGGGCCAAGCCGCCGCGCCCGGAGGTCGCGGCCCTACCTCGAGTCGCCGGAACAGAGGGCATCGGGGATCACCCGTCCCGATCGCGCGCGATGCGGCTCATGGAGCGCTGCGTGAGCACAGAGCGGTCTTGCTGTCTCGCGGTAAACGCTTTTGCGGCGACGCCCGATTTGGCGATAAGCCAGACATCTTTTTTGCCGTCCGAACGAATTTTGAAAATATGCCACTCGCCCTCCAGTTTTTTGCCGTGCAGCACGAGTTTCAGGCGGCCCTCGCCGACGCTTCCGGCCAGCAGTTCGTAGGTTCCTAGATCCCACACCATGACAGTCCCGCCGCCATACTGCCCCTTGGGAATCGTGCCCTCAAATTTCAGGTAGGCGAGGGGATGATCTTCGACGGCGATGGCGGCATGTTTCACGCCCAACGCCGTGGGCAAGCCTTTGGGCACCGCCCAAGACTTGAGCGTGCCGTCCATCTCCAGACGCAGATCGTAGTGCAGGTGCGACGCGGCATGTTTCTGGACGACGAACTTCACCCCTCGGTTGGTGCGGGGGTGCGAAGCGGGCGCCGCCGGCGGCTCGCCCGTCCGCGTGAAATCTCGTTTATCCGCGTAGCCTTTCAGCATGGGCTCGATCGGCGCCGACTGCGTGGCAAAGGCTTTGGGCAGCGCTTGTTTCAAGGTCAGGACCGGAGAAAAGATGTCGCCCGATTTTTTCAGACGCCGGATGGCGGCGGCGGGGGTGAAGAAAAGTGCTCCGGTCTTTTTGGTGCGCAGGGCGCGTTTTAACTCCGGCCACGTCACGGGCATGGAGACAAACGGTGTGTCGTGTTTTCCCCGCACGGAGTAAACGGCGACGGTCGTTTTCGCGGGCGAGTTCTGGCTCCAGTCGATCAGGACCCGGCCCTTCCGCCGCACCTTGGCCATGTCACTCACGATGAGATCGGGATGTTTTTGCTCGAGCAGACGGGCGACGGCGTTGGCGAAAGCCCGCGTGGCGTCGTAGGTCACCAGGGTGTTGAGCGGCACGTAAAGTTGCAGGCCCTTGGAACCGGAAACTTTCGGGAAGGCGGCGAGGCCCAGCCGGTCCAGCACCGCCTGCACGAGCAACGCGACCCGCGCGCAGGCAAGCAGGTCGGCGCCCTCGCCGGGATCGAGATCGAAAACCACGCAGGTGGGCTGCGCCAGATTCCGCGTGCGATGCAAAAAAAGATGTAGCTCGATCGCCGCGATATTGGCGCACCAGGCGAGCGCGGGAGCACCGTCGATCACGATATATTCGGTCGCGCCCGAATCGCGGCGACGGGCGACGGGGAACGTCTTGAGCCACGGCGGCGCGAAATGGGGCGCATTTTTTTCGTAGAAATGGATGCCGTCCACCCCGTCCGGAAATCGGATCAGGGTGACGGGGCGGTCGCGCAGATGCGGCAGGAGGTGCGGGGCGACGGCGACGTAGTAGGCGAGGAGGTCGCCCTTGGTAAAATTATCCGCCGGGAAAAAAACCTTGTCGAGGTGGGTGAACGCGACTTTACGCGTCGCGGTGGCTGGCGTCGGCATCGGGATCGCCCTCGCTCAGGCTGCTTTGCGGGCCTTCTTTTTTGCGACCGGGACTTTCTTGCCCGGGGCCGCATCGTCCAGGCTCTGCTGGAGCACGGCCGCGAGATCGATGACGTTGGTGGCGCGCTTGGGCGCGCGGCCCGTGCCGGGCAGTTCCTTGCCGCCGCTCGCCACTTTTTTGTCGATGAGTTTCATGAGGGCCGAGCGGTATTCGTCGGTGTAGCGCGCGGGATCCCACGTCTCGCTCATCTGATTTACGAGGGACTTCGCCATGGTGAGTTCGCGCGCGCCGAGCCGTTTTTCGGCGGGGATCGAGATGGTCTTGGCATCCACGAGCTCGTCGGCGAAGCGCATGAGTTCCAGCACGAGGAGATCGCCGTTGGCCTTGACGGCGGCGAGGTGCTGGCGGGTTTTGATGATGACCTTCGCGATGCCGGCTTTTTTGGTTTCCGCGAGCACCTGGCGCAACAGGTGGTAGGCGCCGCCGCCGCCCCTGAGCGGCTCAAGGTAGTAGGGCTTGTAGAAAAAAACGGGATTGATCTGCGCGAGTTCGACGAAATCGACGATGTCGATGGTGTCGCTCGCCTCCAGATCGACGCGCTTGAAATCCTCGTCCTTCAGCACCACAAATTTTTCCTTTTCGTATTCGTAGCCCTTCACGATCTGGTCCCACGGCACCTCTTTGCCGTCGACCTGGGCGACACGCTTGTAGTTCACGGGGCTGAGATCGCCGCTGCGGAGCAGTTTGAATTTAAGCTCCTCCGTGCGGCTGGCGCCGTGGAGGGCGACGGGAATGTTGACGAGTCCGAAGCTGATGGAGCCTTGCCAGATTGCGCGCATGGTGGGGATGGGAGTTGTGAGATGGAAATGAGCGCGGGAGCCGGAGTTGGTTCAATCGGCGGTCCCGACCAGCCGTCGCGAGCGGCGCGGCGGCCGGTCAAGCGCCGCGGCCAGTGTGGTCTGCGCACGCAAAAATGCCTCCGCGGTCGGTTCGTGCAGATGGCGCTCATAGGCGGCCTCGTGCTGTGCCGTGCGGTCCCATACGCCCGACTGGTGCCAGACGTGGGGATGGTCCCAATCCGGTCGGTCAATGATGGGATACCAACACACCCCCAGCAGCGGCACGCCGGCGGCGAGGGCCGTGACGCACTCCTGCGCGATCACGTCCATCCACCGCGGGCGATCCTCTTTGGGATGGCTCGTTTCGCTGAGAACCAACGGACGACCGTAGCGCCGGTAAGTTTGCCGGAGCAGGTCGTGCAGCGGCACCCACCGGTCGTCGCCGTTTTTCCAGATGAGCATCTCGTTCGTCGCCTTCACCCACTGGTTGTTGTAGTAAAAATTTACACCAAGCAGATCGAGGTGCTCGGGGCGGCCGCGCAGTTCAGGACACAGGCGACCGGTGAGAATGTCGGTCACTTGAAACTGATCCTCGTGGTGGCGGCGCGCCGCCGCTTTTTCCGCGCGGCCGGCCCCGCGCCCGTGAGTGATGCTGACCAAAGGCTCGGTGGTGAGGATGCGCACGCCGGGATCAACCTCCTTCAACGCCTCCACGCCCTCGATGTAGGCTTTCATCAGCATGTATTTCACCTCCCAGCCCTGGCCCACGCAGTAGGGCGAGGTGCCGCGCACATCGCCGCCGAGCCACGAGATGAAGCTCACCTCGTTGATCGGCGTCACGATCAACGGCCTCGTGGCGTGCACCGAGCGATAAAATTTCGCGAACGCCCGGCATACCGCCGCGAAGCGCCGCGCGAACATGGGGTGCAGCGGCGTAAGGTCGTCGGGGTAGCCGAAGTGGCAGATATCCCAGACTTGCTGGATGCCGTGCTCGCGCCCGCGCTCGATCATGCGCGCGACGACGCTCCAGTCATAGACGAACGGAGTGCGCTCGATCTGGCTCCAGCGGATGCCTTCGCGCACGGTGCGGACGTTGAGCAGGGCCAGATTGCGGTAGTCCTCGTCGAGGCGTTCCAGGTGCCGCGTAAGTTGAAGGAAATCCACGCGGTGGCCGAAGGCGTTGAGCTGGTCGGTGCACTCAAAGCCGGCCATCCAGAACGATTGAAAGGGGGAGGAGGCGAGGGGCGCGGCCGACGACAGTTTCATGAAAAACGACGGCGCGGAAATTTCAGCGCTTCGCCTGCAGAAGCTTGCGGATCGCTTCGGCATCGCCCTCGAACTTTGCCGCCCGCAGTTCCAGATCGGACCCGTAGGCTTGGGAATGAAACCGCCGTTCCCCGAGGCGGCGGAGCAGGGCGGCCTGTTCGTCGAAGGTGCGGACGGCGGACCAGAGGGCCCGCTCCAAACCGTCGGCGTGATCCGCCATGAGGCTGTCGGGCGAATACGCGTGGCCGACGTGGCAGCGGAATTGCAATGAGCGTCCGGTCTTGGTCTCCCAGAGCGGGCCATTGCACTCGGGGCAGATAAATCCGGTGGGCGGTCCGAATTTTTGCGCCATTTCTTTCGGACTCATTTGACGTTTCTCGGCCGGGCTCGGCACTTTTTTCGCCTTCGGCTTTGCGCCGGTTTGAGCCGTGGCCAACCGGATCAGCAGGGGGCCGATCTCTGCGAGCGGCACACAGTAGTCCACCTCCACATTGCGCAGAGCGCTCGCCGGCATGCCCGCGGCCGCGGCCTCTTTGGGGTCTTGCACGACGGCGACGCCGCCATGGGTTTTCACGCTGTTCAGGCCGGCGGTGCCGTCGTCGAGATAGCCCGTGAGCACGACGCCGGTGACGCGCGGGCCGTAGGCTTCCGCGGCGGACCGGAACAGCGCGTCAATGGCCGGCCGGTGGCGGTTTTCACGCGGCCCGCGGGTGAGGCGCACGCGACCGGCCTCAAGCTGAAGGTGGAAATCGGGCGGGGCCAGATAGACGTGGCCCGGCAGAATCTTTTCCCCATCGACGCCGTTGCTCACCTTCAGCGCGGCGCGGCGGCCCACAATCTCTGCGAGCAGATCCGGCCCGAGCGCGGGAATATGCAGCACCACGAAAATCGACGCCGGCAGATCCGCGGGCAGACTCTCGATCAACCGCGGAACGGCATCGACCCCGCCCGCAGACGCGCCGACGACGATGATTTCGTGGCCGATCACGCGGCCCTTTATTTGACGACGATATTGTTTTTCACACTGGTCACGCCCTTGACGTTGGCGGCGATGGCACCGGCCTGTTCCTTCTCGACGGCGGTGTTGACGAAGCCGCTGAGCTGGACGACGCCCTTATAAGTTTCGACGTTGACGTTGATGGCCTTCACGAGCGGGTCTTTCACAAAAGCCGCCTTCACTTTGACGGTGATGGAACTGTCATCGACGTATTCTCCGGTGCTTTCACGGGTCGCCGTGGAGGCGCAGCCGGTGCCGAAAGAGGCGAGGCCGAGGCCGGCGGTGAGAAGGGCAAGCAAGGCAATGGATTTGTTTGAGGATGTTTTCATGGTGCGGTGGTTAGTAGCGCCAAACCCGCAACGGTTCGGTCGGAGATGATTTTAATTTTATGAGCGGCCAGAAATTGGGCGCGCGCGGTAACCCGTCCGCGTGGAACCGCCGGCGCGCCGCGGCTACCATCATGAAGATGGGCGCACGAAATTTCTCACGATCACGTTTGGCCTCCTGCTCTTGACGGGGTGATCGTAGTTTATGCCGGCGACGTCCTGAATCGTCCCTCACCATCGGTATTCGTAAAAATATTATGCGCCTGAAAATTTTGTTTTTAATTTTTTCCTTCGTCGTCGGTGGCATCCGCGCCGCGGAAAAGGAAAACGGCCCGTCCGACGCGCCGGGTTTTGGTCCGCAACCGGCGCTGCCCGCGCCGGAGCACGCGTTCATTCCCACCGTGCATATCGCGCCCGCGCAGGGCTGGCCGGAGGGAGTCACGCCCACGGCCGCGGCCGGGTTCGCCGTCGGCGCCTTCGCAACCGGCCTCGATCATCCGCGCTGGCTCTACGTTTTGCCGAACGGTGATGTGCTCGTCGCTGAGACCAACGCCCCGCCGAAGCCGGACGACGGCAAGGGGATCAAGGGTGCGGCCATGAAATTCATGATGAAGCGTGCCGGCGCCGCCGTGCCCAGCGCCAACCGCATCACGCTGCTGCGCGACGCCGACGGCGACGGCGTGGCCGAGCTGCGCACCGTGTTGCTTCAAAACCTGAACTCGCCCTTCGGTTTGGCCCTGGTCGGGCACGACCTCTATGTCGCCGCTTCCGATGCGGTGCTCCGCTTTCCGTATACGGAGGGCGACACCCAGATCGCGGCGCCCGGGGTGAAGGTGATGGATTTGCCGGCCGGGACGATCAACCACCACTGGACCAAGAACATCATCGCGAGCCGCGACGGCGCCCACCTCTACGTGACCGTGGGTTCGAACAGCAATGCGGCGGAAAACGGCCTCGCCGTCGAGACGGGTCGCGCGGCGATCCACGAACTTGACGTGGCCACGGGCCGTTCGCGCATCTTCGCCTCGGGCCTGCGCAACCCGGTCGGCCTCGGCTGGCAGCCACAAAGCGGCGCGCTTTGGACCGCAGTCAACGAGCGCGACGAACTGGGCGACGACCTCGTGCCGGATTACTTGACCGCGGTGCATGACGGCGCCTTCTACGGCTGGCCCTACAGCTATTTCGGCCCACACGTGGACGAGCGCGTGAAGCCCGCCAACCCCGCCGCGGTCACGCAGGCCGTCGTGCCCGACTATGCGCTCGGCGCCCACACCGCTTCGCTCGGTCTGGCGTTTTACGACGGCGTGCTTTTCCCGGAGCGCTATCGTGGAGGCGCCTTTGTCGGCCAGCACGGTTCGTGGAATCGGAAAACGCACAGCGGCTACAAAGTAATCTTCGTGCGGTTCGCCGAAGGTAAGCCCACCGGAATGCCGGAAGATATTCTCACCGGATTTCTCAATGACAAAGGCGAGGCCCGCGGAAGGCCTGTCGGCGTGGCAGTCGATAAGAATGGCGCGCTGCTCGTCGCTGACGACGTAGGGAATGTCGTGTGGCGACTCGCGCGCGCCGGGACGAAATGAAACCCCGGCCCGCAGTCCGCTCAGGCGCAGGCGGCCCGGACTCCACCATCGGGGCGAACGGTTTTGAACCAGGCCTCGGAGGCCGCTTCTTCGCCGAATTCCGGACAGTTCTCGGCGAGGAGCGCGCGGAGGGTGGCGCGCGCGCGCGCGATCCGGCTTTTCACTGTGCCGATACTGATGCCGAGTTCGCGGGCGATCTCCACGTAGGGGTGATTGAGCGAATTACGCAGAATGAGAATCTCGCGTTGACGCTGTCCGAGCCGCTCCATGCAAGCGGCAATCAGATCGGAAAATTCACCGGTCAACGCTTCGCGCACCGGACTCATGGCATCACACGCCATCATTTCCAAGAACGTCGTCTGGCTGTCGTCGCTGACTGCCAGGTCGATGGAAAGCGTGACGTGGCGGCGGCGACGGAAAAAATACCAGTAGCGGTTGCGCGCGAGGTTAAGCGCGATCCGGTGCAGCCACGTCGCCAGGGAGCAGTCGCCGCGGAAACGCTCGAGCCCGCGGTGGGCTCGGATGAAAGTATCCTGCACGATCTCCTCGGCATCGTTGCGGTTTTTCAGGAGCGCGAAGGCGACGGAATAAATCCGCACGCGGTGGCGTTCCATGATTTCCCTCAGCGCGCTGTCGTCCCCCGAATTGAAGCGGCGCACCAAATCGGCGTCACGCAGCGCTTCGAGCCGGGAATTGGCCGCGCGCTCGGAGCGGGCGTTCTGAAGTTCGAAAGAAGATTCCGGGCCGGCGAGTGAGACCATTCCTCCATAGTAACTGAAAATTCGGTCTTCCGAAATGGGGTGTTGCCCGGATAATGCGGTCGCGGGTCAAGCACAGTCTTTCCCGGAACGATGCAGTTGAAGCGGATTTCAGGAGGAAAAAGCGGGCGTAGTTTCGACTGCATTGCAGTTGGGGAAAGGGAAGAGGATTTTTCCCCAGAGGCGGCGCCACCCGTTGCGTTCGCTGGGCGGGAGGGCGAGTTTGACGGCGGTTTTGCCGGCGGGATGGGCGAGGATGCCGGGGGGCAGGAACAGGCGGAAACGCAGGGTGGAGACGGTCGGCTTGGTCTGCCAGCCGAGGTGGCGTTGGAAGAGCACGGTGAGGTTGTAGGTGAGCGCGGCCAGCGACAGCGCCGCCTTGATGGCCCGGAACGAGCGCAGGCACAAGGTCGTCAGGGCGAAGCCCTGCTGGAGTTCCTTGATGACGTTTTCGCCGTCGGCGCGGCCGTTGTAGTAACGCCAGACCGCCAGCGGCGGTTCGCTCGCGGGCAGGCTCGTGACGAGGGCTTGGAACAGGTAGCCGGGCACCTCGATCAGTTTTTTGCCGCCGGCTCCGGGGCGTTCGGCCACGCGGTGCCGGCTCAAAATCAGCCGGCGCGGGTGCGGCCAGCCCAAGGTCTGATATTCGGTCTCCGCGGCCTTGGTGCCGGGCACTTCGGTCGGGCTTCAGACGAGCCCGCCGCGCACTAGGTTTTTAATCGGCTCCGCGAGCTGCGTCACCACGACGTAGGGCACGCCCAACCGTTCCCACGGCGCGAGCAGTTCCGGCAGGCAGAAGCCGCGGTGGGCCCGCACGCCGCGCAGCCGCACGTGCCGGGGCAGGTTATGCCAAAGGTCTAGGAAGCAGGCGGCCGTGTTGTTGCCGCAGGTCGCGTTGCCGGAGCGCGGCCAGAGTTGCGCGACCAGACGCACCTCGGCGACGACCGCCAGGAGCGGATGCAGGCAGGGTTTCACCGAGCCGGGTATAGCCCGCGCGCACGCCTTCCTGATGACCGTCCTCGTGCAGGCGCCGCGTCGAGTCCGGATCGGGCGTGTAGCCGCCTTCGCGCCGCGGCAGCCGGTCGCGTTGCCAGCGCCACAGCGGCCGGACGCACGCGAGGTTTTCGCCGGCCGAAGCAAACTCGCCGAAGAACCGCGAGAGGGTCGATTGGCTGGCGACGCGGGGGATGCCGAGCGGCGCCGGCGCCAGGGGATCGCGCCGAAAATACGCGACGTGCGTCCCCTTGCGTGCCGCGCACAAGAGCCCGTGCGTGAAGGCCAGCGCCTTCGCCAACGGCGTGAGGCGGTTGTTCGAGACCGGCGCGAGGTGAGGCAGGCGCGCCCCCGGCTGCTTCGCCCGCTTCGTCCCGTGCAGCCACGCCCAGAACGTCGCGCTGCCCGCGTGCGCCGAGAGCCGCTGTTCCTTCGAGCCGACCGCGATTGATTTTCCGCCCACTTTAAACTCGATTTCTTCCGCCACCGTTTGGCGAAGCGGACTTTCGTCCTCCGATTGTTTTGGTTTCGTTTACCGGCCGTCACTTCCCAGACGGCGGCTTTTTTTCAACTGCATCGTTCCGGCTTGGACGGCGTGTGAAAAGCCTTGGTAAAGGTGGGGACGGCGCTCCGAGCCGCCCTAAGTTTGAGGGGCGAATCACTCTGGAACCCAAGCCGGCCCGGAGAGCCGGCCCCACCTTTTAAGGCGCCCTCTAACAACGCCTGATGGCACGGGGCGGCCGACCTTTCTGTTGCCGCCCGGTTCCGCGAAAAATCTAAACCTTGCCGGGGGACGGGTAGCGTTTGGGGAAAACCACCCAGAGCGTCGTGCCCGCCTCCGCGGAACTCGCCACCTCGAGACTGGCGTCAAGCAATTCGCACAACCGTTTCACGATCGACAGCCCGATGCCCTCGCCGGGTTGCTCACGCTTCGTCCGCGGCGCGACGGTGCTCCCCGGGGGAGAAACCAGCACTTGGGAAACTTCGCCCTTGCTCGCCGCCTCGGTTTCGTCCGCCTCGCGCGCGCTCTCCGTGGCTTCCTTCAAACCGGTCAGCATCGGCGCATCGGGGCCGGCCATCATGCCCGGACCCGTGTCCTTGACCATCATCCACCAATTTTTCTCCTCCACGCCCCAGCTGACCGAGACTCCGCCGCAGTCGGTGTATTTGAGCGCGTTGCGCAGCAGATTTTGCAGTAGCCGCCGCACCTTGCCGGAATCGCCCTCAATGGCGATAGCCGGCGAACCGCTCAGTCTCAGGTAGAGGCCGTGCTGGCGGGCGACGGGCTCGTTAAAATTGCACACCTCGGTGACCAGCGCGGCGGCGTCGAACGCGGCGATTTCCCGCCGTTCCTGACCGGCTTCGAGCCGCGCCAAATCCATCAGGTCGCCGAGCATGGCGGTGACCACCTGGGTGCCTTGATGCAAGAGCGACGCCAACTCGGTGCGTCGAGCGGCCGCCAGATTACTTTCACCCAGCAGACTGGCCGCAAGACTGACGCTGTGAACATTGCTGCTGAGATCGTGCACCGCCTGGTGAATGAGCGTCGTGCGGCGCCGCTCGATGTTGTTCACGCTGGTGAGGGCGCCCATCAAATCGTCCACGTGGCCCGCGGCCTCGGCCCGTTCCATCCGCTCGTATTGGCCGGTGCTCTCGCTGATCGCGTCATTCACGAGGGTGATCATCCGGCGATTCGCCTCAGCCCGGGCGGAGGTTTCAAACTCGGGGCGCCGGGAGGCGAAGGTCTCCATCTCGTCTAAAAGGCAGAGTTGGAGATGCCCCCATTCGTGCATCAATTCCTGCAGGCGATAACCCTGCTGCCAGCGGTGCAACCCGTGCTTCACCTCCTCTTTTTTCTCCTGGATATCGGGGGCCGCGGCCGACGCTCCGCCCGGCCGCGAGCGGAGCTTCTGTTCAAACGCATCCAACACCCACGGAATATGGTCGTGGAACTGGCCCGGACTGAGAGCGTGCGCGGTCGTCTGCCGGGAATCGTTGTCCGCGGCTTTTCGCCACGCGCGTAGAATCTGCGCACGCCGGGTGCCGAGATAGTCGCCGAGAGTTTCCAACTGTTGGTTTTGAGTGAGGGGCATGGGCGGGAGAGAGTGGGGCGGTTATCGTCACGAGGGGCGCGAAGACCACGCTGGGCCGGTTAACGTCGGAATTTAGGAGGGGCGCGACCAAGTCGTTTAAGAAAATCGGACGGCGCATCGAGCGGTATCAGGGAAAATCGGATACATCTTTCGGTGGATTACAGGCTCGCGGGGACTTGTAAGCGGAGCGCGCTTCCCACCCTTTGAGACCCGGGCGAAATAGCGAAGTAGCGGGGCCGTCTGAGATTTTTATAAAACCAAGACAGCCCGTCTTACGACGCCCAGCTCACGAACAACAGACCGGACCGGAACCCTTCCGGTGCGGGCAAAAAAAGAAGTATTAATAAAATGAAATTATCACATCGGATCAAAAACTCGGGAGCCGTCGTCGCCATGACGATCTGCGGATCCCTCGGACTCGTAACCAACGCCAGCGCTCAACTCACCCTTCGATACGAAGAGGCTTTCGGGACCCATGCGGCGGGCGAGGCTTTTTCCGGACCCTTCCGGATCAACCTACAAAATTTCGACAACGGCACGCTTTACCCGAGCCTCGGAGCGCCGGGCACCGCCGCGGGTTTTGGCGTCAACGGCACCGGCCCACAGACCGTGGCCGGCGGTATCTCCACGTTGAATTCCCTTCAAACCGCCGGCGCTACGGGCGCACAAAGTCAGCCGACGACCATCAATGGCGTGAATCAACCCGCCTCCTCCAGCCCGGAGGACAGCTGGGGAATCGCGCGCATCATCTCGATCACCGATCTGGATGGCGGCGTGGTGTGGTCGGAGACCTTTAAAAACCAGCAGCTTACCACCATGTTTTACGGGGCGAAGGACTTCTATGTGAGCCAGCTCGCCAGCGGATTCCAGCAGATCGATTCCGTCGGTCTGCATGTCGACCTCTATCTGCAAAACAAAACCGATCCGCTCTACACCGCCTATAACCCCTTTCTCGGCAGCGCCGGCCGCCTGGGACCTGATTCTTACACGACCGTCACCGACGGTATGAAGATTCTCACGACCGTTTCGACAGGGGGATTCATCAACAGCAACGGCACGCTGGGCGGCTTGGCGACCGAGTTCAGCTCGGTTTACAACAACACGTCCGGTGGCACGGGGCAGACCTACCTGAGCGTCACCGGTGGCTCGCAGGCGGCGATGTTCGACTCGAATTTCTTCAGTTCGCCCTTCGTGCCCAACGTCACGGCGGACCTGCTCGCGCAGTTCACGACGGTGATCAACACCTCGACGGCCGACTGGCTCGTGCGCAGCAACGACCCGGTCACGGGCCGATTCACGCCCGTGCCCGAGCCCTCCACCTACGGCCTCGCGGCGGTGGCGGCCCTGACGGGGATCGTGGCGCTGCGTCGCCGCCGGCAGTCGCCACCGCGCGTCTGAGGCCGACGGATTCCAGCCGCTTGCGCGGAGCTCTGCAAAGGGCTCCGCGTTTTTTTCATAATAATACCCCATGTCTGCACCTTTCGAAAATTCGGTTTTGGAAGCATTTCACCGGGCCGCGCTGCGGGTGCCCGCCTACCGCGTTCTATTGGGAGAGGCCGGGATCGACCCCGAGGCTATCCAGACGGCGGCGGATTTTTCCCGCCTGCCCGTGCTGGAGAAGCGCACCACCTTCCGGCGCTTTGCGATCAACGAACTTTGCCTCGACGGGCAACTCGGCCAGCTCGGCTCCGTGCTCACGAGTTCCGGTCATTCCGGTTTTTTTGCCTACGGTCTCACCGGAGCGGAGGCGGGGCCGGCGGCGACCGCGTGGATCGACGACCTGCTCGACCAGATGTTTCAGGTGCGCACGCAGCCCACGCTCTTGATCAACTGCCTGCCCATGGGCGTCAAAGTGCCCACCGCCGCCTGCACGCTGGCGGAGACGAGCGTGCGGCCCGACATGGCCGTCGGGTTGGTGCTGGCCTTCGCGCGGCATTTTTCCCAGATCATTTTCGTGGGCGAGGCCGCGTTCATGAAACAGGTGCTCGAGCTGGGCCACCGGGTCGGCACGGATTGGCACAGTCTCCGTGTCCACCTGATTTTGGGCGAGGAAACGCTCGCCGAAAACGCCCGGAAATATCTCGAGGGGCTGCTGGGCATCGTCAACGGCCACCCCGACCACGGCGTGGTGATCTCCTCGATGGGGGTGGCTGAGCTGGGGTTGAATCTTTTTTCGGAAGCCCCGCCGCGGGGCACGCTGGTCCGGCTACGCCGGCAGTTGCACGAGGACCCCGCGCTTCGGCGGGCCGTGCTGGGCCCGTGCGATTGGGTGCCCTCGCTCTTCACCTACGACCCGCGCCGGATATTCGTGGAGTTCGATGCCACCGGGCGGTTAATCCTCACCGCCCTCGATCCGCGGGCCCGCGTTCCGTTGATCCGCTACGCCACGGGCGACCAGGGCCGCGAGCTACTCCTCCGACCGACACTGCGGCCGGCGCTCGAAGCGGCCGGCATGGACTGGGGCGAGCTGGAGTCGCTCCCCATCGTCGCGATCCACGGGCGCGGGGACCATGCGTTGGCGGGGACCAAGCCGGTTTATCCCGAGGCCGTCAAAGAGGGCCTCTACCACGATCCTGCTTTGGCGGAACTCACGACGGCTAATTTCCGGTTGGTCTCCGGCGCGGTGAGTGCGCATGCGCGCATTCAGCTCGCGCCGGGCGTGAAGCCCAGCTCGCAAATGGACGAACGGTTCCTTGAGGCGATTCGACACTACGTCCGCCAGCCGCTGGAAGTTTTCTGCCTCAACTACGCCACTTTTCGGAGCGGCATGACTTTGGATTACGAGCGGAAATTCCAATACCTGGAACGCTGAGCCCGCGCGCGGGCAGCGTTTACATCGACGGGTAGGACCACAGTTGCTGACGATCAATCGCCTGGCCGGACCAGTCGTCCCCGGGCGACATCACGCTTATGATGCGATTCCTTAGCGCCGTCCAAGCCGAGGCGGACGGCGCCGGTAGCCAGGAGCCGGTATCGGCCGGAGGGAACGGAGCCGCGCCGGGGCTCCGCAGCTCGACGGGGGTGGGCGTCGCATCATCTGCGTTTTCGTGGAAAGGCTCGAATTCCGTCCCGGCGGTCAGAACGTCGAACAACTCCCGACCCCAGCGGTGTCGCAGGCTCCGTAACTCCGCCGCGCTGCGTTCCGCCAGAAAATTCCCCGGTCGCACAAAAAGCTGCTCCAGTAGATCCGCGTTGAGGAAATGGCGCCGGGCGGTCTTTCCCCAGTTGTCCACTAGGTCGATGAAAGGATTGGTTTCGGTCGCAAAACGGCGAATGAACTCCGCGGCCCCGCCGAGGCCCGTATCCGGCCCGAGAAGTCCGTTCAAATCCAGCCGCAGGGCGATCACCGGATCGTGGAGCTTCGCGGAATAACTGCGCTCGGAACCCAGATCGCCGAAACCCATCAGCCCGTAAAATGCGTGGTGGCTTGGGCTCACGGTCGCGACGCTCTCCTGATATCCGGCCCGCAGCGCATGCGCGACCGCGCAACGCATCAGCTCGGTGGGCACGGCCGATTGCCGATACGCTTCGGTCACCGCCTGGTTGGTGAATTCACACAACCGCAATCCCTTCGCCCGGAGCTGGTCCAACTCGGGCTTAAACGCCGCATCGGAAGGCAGGCCCAGATCCGCCGAATCGCCCACCACGCTGATCACACCCACGACCCCGCCGTCTTTTTCCGCGATGAACGTGGCGGTTTCCGAGGTGGTCTCGAAGATCCGGAGCCGCAGGCCCGACGGCTCGGGCCGGAGGAAACCGGTGTCGATAAAAACGTCGTGCACGAGGCGGTAGGCGTTGCACAGCTCATTCCCCGTGCACGCCCGGCGGATCGTCGCCCCCTTGGTGTCTTCGCCAAACAGCCCCGCACTCCGCAATCGCTTCAGCTTCCGCTCGGCCAACTTGAAATTGCCGGATTTCGACGAACCGGGACCCAGCGTAGATTCAGAGGGAGTGATCATTGGATTCTTTTGAGTGGATCGGCCCGGGAAATTCCGCACACGATCGGGATGAATTTTGGACATAGGGGTTTCCATTATCATTTGGAAAGGGAAACCCTGATAATGGCGGAGTTTTGATGAATTTTTTCCCATCCGTCGGGGATAAGCAAACAACCCCATTGAATGTGTCACGCTTTGGTCTTGGTGGCGAACCCCGCAAGTCGTATCGGGCGGACCCCCTTGCGCATTTCGGTCCGCAACCACCGCACGGAACGAGCGGCGCGGGACGGCGTCGGGCGTTCCGAGGCCTTTGTCTCTGCGCTCCTTCTGACGGACCATGGCATCGTGCGCGACCTCACCTCCGTGAGCGGCGTCCCTCCCCGGTGCATCCGGCCGAGCACTTTCCTCTAGCCTAGGCTCGCAAACCGTAGGACGGTGCCCGACGCTCGGGGCCTTCTCGAAGCGCGCTCACCACTCCGTAAACTTTCGCCTCACGCCCGCATCCGTTTCATGAAAAAGCCCGCTTCCCATTCTCCCGCCAAGCTTCCGCCGAGCCGCCGCGCGGGAAAATTCTCGCGGGTGCCGAAAGATTCCGCGAGCGAGGTCAGCCCGTTTCCCATCGTGGGCATCGGCGCTTCGGCCGGCGGCTTGGAGGCGTTGGTGCAGTTTCTTGAGCATACGCCGGCCGACAGCGGCATCGGTTTTGTGATCGTGCAGCATTTGGACCCGACGCAGAAGGGTATGCTGCCCGAACTGCTCCAGCGCGCCACCACCATGAAAGTTGCGCAGGTGAAGGACCGCACCCGGGTGCGTCCGAACTGCGTGTATGTGATCCCGCCCAATCGCGATCTCTCGCTCCTCCACGGTGTGTTGCATCTGCTCTTCCCCTCCGCGCCCCGTGGCCTGCGGCTCCCGATCGACTTCTTTTTTCGTTCGCTGGCCGAGGACCGACACGAACACAGCATCGGCATCCTGCTGTCGGGCATGGGCAGCGACGGCACGCTGGGGATGCGCGCCATCAAGGGAAAATCCGGCCTGACCATGGTGCAGGATCCGGGGACGGCAAAGTTCGACTCGATGCCGCGCTCGGCCGTCGAGGCGGGGCTGGTCGATGTCGTGGACTCCGCCGAGGCTTTGCCGGGCCGGCTGATCGCTTATCGGCAGTGTCTGCCGCTGATCCGCGAGGCGAAGGACCCGTTGGAGGAAAAGAGGGGGGGCGATTTGGAGAAAATCATAATTTTGCTGCGGGCCCATACGCGTCACGATTTCTCGCTCTACCGCCGGAGCACCCTTTATCGGCGGGTCGAGCGCCGCATGGGCGTCCACCAACTGCTCAAGGTCGGGGGCTACGTGCGGTATTTGCAGGAGAACCCGCAGGAGCTGGATATTCTCTTCAAGGAACTCCTGATCGGCGTGACGCGTTTTTTCCGCGATCCCGCGGCTTGGAGGCAACTGGAGAAACGGGTGCTGCGCCCGCTCTTGGTCAGCCGCCCCGCGGGCCGCACGCTGCGCGCCTGGGTTCCCGGTTGTTCGACGGGCGAAGAGGCTTATTCGCTCGCCATGGCATTCGTCGAAGTGCAGGGCCGGATAAAATCCGCCGCCAATTTTTCCCTCCAGATTTACGCCACCGATCTTGACAAGAACGCCATCGATAAAGCCCGGCTGGGCGTCTATCCGGAAAACATCCTCGCCGATGTTTCGCCCGGCCGCATCAGCCGGTTCTTCCTCAAAAACCCCGGCGGCTACCGGGTGAGCAAGGCGATCCGCTCCATGGTGGTCTTCGCACCGCAAAATCTCACCATCGACCCGCCGTTCACCAAACTGGACCTGCTCTGCTGCCGGAATCTGCTGATCTACTTCATGCCGGAGCTGCAGAAGAAGCTCTTCCCCCTTTTCCACTACAGCCTGAACGCCGGTGGCGCGCTTTTTCTGGGGAGTGCGGAAAGCCTCGGTAGTTTTGCCCACCTGTTCTCGACGCTGGCAAACAAGGAGCGGATTTTTCGGCGCCGGGAAACCGCGGGCGCCCGGCTCGCGCTGGATTTCCCCGGCGGTTTTGTGCCGCGCATCGAAACCCGGCCGGAGCTGAGGCCGGCCCCGGGGCGCGGCGCCCCGAGCCTCCAGTCGGTGGTGGACCAGATGCTCCAGACGCGCTACGCCCCGCCCGCCGTGATCGTCAACGAACAGGGCGATATCATCTACATCAACGGGCGGACCGGGAAATACTTGGAACCGGCCTCCGGGAAGGCCGACTGGAATGTGATCGCCATGGCCCGCGAGGGCCTGCGCTACGACCTGGCAAGCGCCCTCCAAAAAGTGCGGCGGGAAACGGGCCCGGTCACGATCCGGGGTGTGCGGGTCGGGTTCGATCCCGCCGCGCCGGCTGCAGATTTCACGGTGCAGGTGTTGGAAGAGCCGAAGGCCCTGCGGGGAATGGTGCTGATTGTTTTCTCCGATTCCGTCGTCCCGTCCAAAACGGCCCAAGGCGGCAAAGGTCCGGGCCGCACCGCCCGCCAGCGCGAGTTGGAGCGGGAATTGCAACACGCGCACAAGGCGGTGCAGGCGAGTCGCGAGGAGATGCAGAGTTCGCAGGAAGAACTCAAATCCATGAACGAGGAACTCCAGTCCTCGAACGAGGAGATGCAGTCCACCAACGAGGAACTCATGACCTCGAAAGAGGAGATGCAGTCGCTCAACGAAGAACTGCACACCGTCAACGCCGAGCTGCAGACCAAGCTCGACGAACTCTCCGACGCGAACAACGACATGAAAAATCTGCTCAACAGCACCGATATCGCGACGGTGTTCCTCGACAGCGAGCTGCGCCTGCGGCGCTTCACCCTCCAAGCGCAGAAGATCATCAAACTCATCGCGGGCGACGTGGGCCGGCCGATCACGGACCTCGCCTCCGATCTGCTCTACTCGGAGCTCGTCGCCGACGCGCAGGAAGTCCTGCGCACGCTCGTCTTTTCCCAGCGCGCGGTTGGCACGATCGACGGCCGCTGGTTCGCCGTGCGGGTGATGCCCTACCGCACCACCGACAACCGGATCGACGGTGTGGTCATCACGTTCTCCGACATCACCGCGGCCAAAAAAACCGAGGCCGGATTGCGCGTGAAAAACAGCGATCTTACCACGGATGCGGCGGTCCAGGGGCGCGCGCTGGGCCGGGCGGAGGAACGCCTGGAAATCCAGGGCGCGCGGTTGCAGGTCAGCGAGGCAAAGAATAAAACCTCCCGCGGGGCGGCGGCAGCCAAGAAGAAAGCCAAGTCATGAAAAAGCCATCGCAAGCTCCGGTTGACGACGAAGCATTGCGCGACCGCGCGGCGACCCAGTTGGAAGAATCGCCGAAGGCATCCGCCTGGCCGGAGACTCCGACCGACGCGTTTCGGATGCTCCAGGAACTGCAGATTCTGCAGATCGAGCTGGAGATGCAAAACGAGGATCTTAAGCAGTCGAAAGCCGACGGTGACGCCGCGCTGGAAAAATACACAGATCTCTACGATTTCGCGCCGGTTGGCTATTTCAACCTCACGGCCAGCGGTATCATCCAACTGGTGAACCTCACCGGCGCCTTTATGGCGGGCGTGGAGCGGTCGCGGTTGCTGGGCCGATCGTTCGAGATGCTGCTCCCCATCACCTCACGCCACGCTTTCACCCTTTTCTTGGAACTGGTCTTTTCGGACCGGCGCAAGCACTCCGCGGATTTCGATTTTTTTCAAAAAGACGAACTGGCGCGGACCGTGAATATCGAAGCCCGGCGCCTGCCGAACGGGCTGGAATGCCGGGTCGTAATCTCGGATATCACCGAGCGCCGGCGGTCCGCGGACCGGGTGCGCCTGCTGTGGGAGGCGGCGAGCGTGCTCCTTTCCACCGACGAGCCCGAAGTCGTTTTGCAGGGGTTGCTGGCCAAGATCAGCCCGGTGCTCGGTGTGGACGCCTACCTCCATTACATGGTGGACGAGAGCGGCGGGGCCCTGCGCCTCTCGTCGTGCGCCGGGATTCCCGCGGAGAGCGCCCGCGAGGTGACGCAGGTGAGGTTTGGCGAGTCCATCTGCGGCACCGTGGCAGAGCAGCGCGCGCCTCTGCACGGAGCCGATGTTCAGATCTCCCAACTCCCTCGTGAACAGTGGGCCAAGTCCATGGGCGTGCTGGCCTACGTCTGTAATCCGCTCCTATCGGGAAAGGTCCTGCTCGGCACGCTCATCTACGTCAGCCGCACGCGGCACCGCTTCGCCCCGGAGGATCTGGCGGTGCTGAAAACCATCGCCCACTACGTCGCGGCGGCCTATGAGCGACGGCGGGGTGCGGACGCGGTGCGCCTGTCCGAAATCCGCTATCGCCGGCTGTTCGAGGCGGCGCACGACGGTGTGCTGCTGCTCGATCCCGCGACGCACAAAGTCACGGACGCGAATCCCTTCATGACGCGGCTGCTGGGCTACCCGCGCGCCGAGTTGATCGGGAAGAAATTGTTTGAAATCGGCCTGCTCAAGGATGAGGCGGCCAGCCGGGATATGTTACGGAAGTTGAAAAAAAACGGCCGGGCCCGTTACGAAGACCTGCCGCTGGAAAGCGTGGGCGGCCGGCAACAGGCGGTAGAGGTCGCGGCCAACCTCTACAGGGAGAACGGCCGGCCGGTGATTCAGTGCAACATCCGCGACATCACGGAGCGGAAGCGCGGGGCCGAGGCGGTGCGCCAGAGCGGGGCGCATTTTTCCGCGCTCGTCGCGCAGTCGCCCGTCGGCGTCTATGTGGTGGACGGGCAATTTCGGCTGATCCAGATCAACCAAAAAGCGAGGGCCGCGTTTGGTAAAATCCGCCCCTTGATCGGACGGGATTTTTCCGAGATCGTGCATGTGATCTGGAACGATGAGGTCGCGGACCAAATCGTCGCGCGTTTCCGGGATACGCTCAAAACGGGCGAGCGCTATCAGTCGCCCGAGTTCGACGAGCTGCGGAAGGATAGCGGCGTGAATGAGATCTACGAGTGGCAGATCCAGAGGGTCACGCTGCCGGCCGGCGACGAGGGCGTGGTGTGTTTTTTTGACGACGTGACCGACCGCGTCCGCGCCGCGCACACGCGCCGCCGCTTGGACATAATGACGGCCTCGAACGAGAAATTGAAAAAAGAAATCGTCCGCCGGCTCGCCGTTGAGGCGGCGTTGAAGCAGAGCGAGGAACTCGCGCAGGGTCTGCTGGCGCAGTCGCGGCAGCTGCAGGAAAAAGTGCGCCAGGTTTCCTACCAGAGCATGATGGCGCAGGAGGAACTGCGGAAGGAGATCAGCCGGGAACTGCACGACGAGATCAGCCAGCTCCTCGTCGGCATCAACATGCATCTGGCGATTTTAACCAAGGCTGCGGTCATCAATCCGGAAGGGGTGCGCAAAACCATCGCCCCGCTGCGCCGGATGGTGGATGAATCGATGCAAACGGTGTATCGCTTTTCCCGCGAGCTGCGACCTTCCAGCTTGGACGATCTCGGGTTGATCCCGTCGCTGCGCACTTACATCGACGAATTTCCCAAGCGCAAAGGCCGGCAGATCGAATTCCGGGCTTTTGCCGGCGTCGAGGCGCTGGGCAATGAAAAGCGCACGGTGCTCTACCGGGTCGCGCAGGGGGCGCTGACCAACATGGCTAAACACGCGAGGGCCAGCCGGGGGACGGTGGTCATCCGTAGAATCAAAAACGGCGCGTGTCTGGAAATTTCCGACAACGGCAGGGCGTTCGACGTGGCCCGGCTTTCTTCCACCCGCTGGAGCAAGCGGCTCGGGTTAACCGGCATGCGGGAACGGGTGGAGATGGTCGGCGGGCGGTTCATTGTCGTATCCGAGACCGGCAAGGGCACGACCGTGCGGGCGGAAATGCCCTTTGGGAAACGCCTGCTTTCTAAGTAGGGCGGTCTCGCCGCCCGGGTCGCCTCAATGCCGGATCGTGGGCTGAATCCGGTTTTCGATAATCCCCATCGTGATCGCGTAGCGGGTCAGGCCGGCGGTCTCATGGATGTTGAGTTTATCCATCAGGTGTTGCCGGTGCTTCTCGACCGTTTTGATGCTGATGCCCAGTTCGGCAGACACCTGCTTGTTGGCCCGGCCTTCGGCCACGAGCTGCAAAATCTCCAGCTCACGGGTGGTCAGGGTGCTCCCGGTGGCTTTGCCGACATTCCTGCGGTTGTGTAATTTGCCGATGCCGCGGCGAATGCTTTCGGCGATCGTAGGGCTGAAGAAAGCATCACCCGCAGCGACGGCGCGGATGGCTTTCGCCAAAATCTCACCGGTCATCTGTTTTTCGATGAAACCGCAGGCACCGGCCGCACTGGTGCGTTCGACGTATTCGTCGTCGAAATGCGCGGAAAGAATCAGCACGCGGGCGGAGGGATTGGCGGCGACGATCTGGCGCGTGGCCACGATGCCGTTGAGTGTGGGCATGGCGATATCCATGAGGATGACATCGGGCTGGAGGCGCGCCGCCATCGTCACCGCCTCGCGGCCCGTCTGCGCTTCACCGACGATCTGAAAGTCGGGCTCCATTTTTAGCAGCGCGCTCAGGCCTTGGCGCACGATGGCGTGATCTTCGGCCAGCAGGACGGTGATCTTTGCGGCGGGAGGTTTTTTTTGCGCAATAGCCAAGGGCTGCGGTGGGACCTTGCTCACGGCGGCAGGCCGGACGGGCGCGGTTTCAAAGTCACGGCTGAGGATTCCGACGTCGGGCTGTTCTTCCAGTTTCAGCACGACCGCAGGCGCACTAGAGGGCGCTGCGGGGAGGGGATCGAACGGGTTTTTGCGGTGCGAAGATGGCGTGTTCCGATCAGCGTCGCGCGACGATTTTGCCGCGGGGCGCTCGCAGCGGAGGGGTAGGGTGGTCGATGCGATAGCGAGGGCCGGCTTGGCGGAGCGAGTTTCGCGGGTGGATATGGGAGAATTGCCGGTGTGCATGAGAACGGTGGAGCGGAAGCGAGGTTGAGGAGAGTGCGCGGCAAGGTTTCACCGTTGGGGCGAAGTAGCCGGTGCTTTAATCTACCCCTTTTTCTCTTCAAAAGACGATGGGGTGAAACCCTACTGAATGTTCGCGGCACCGTGGAGGCAGATCGCGCGGCATGCGTGGTTCAGAACCTTGCGGGCCCGGGATTAAGGAAAGTATCGAATTTGCAGTAGGGGGCTTCCGTATGATTTCGAGAGGTTTGCGCGCGTCCCATCGGGTTTAACCCCATAGTAAAACCGGGTAAACTTTGCTATGATTGGCTCAGGTTTCATCGCCGACCACTGTCACTTCTTCCTTTCAAAAACTGAACATTATGAGCTCTTCTCTCCTGACCGAATCGCCCCCGCTGCCCGAGCGGAGCCGCGATGCCGGCGTCGATTTTAGCTACGGTCAAGCCAAAGACTTTGACCACATCTTGCACCAGCTCGGCGCCTGCCGTTGGTCAGGCACGACAACGCCGCTCCGGGCCCATGTGAAGTCGTCGGGGCCAAGTCGTCTCGCCGAATTTGCCCCGGGCGGGGCGAATTGGTTCGAGAACGTCTATTTCCTCGATCAGGAGCGCATGCTCCACCACGTGGCCGTCGCGAGCCGGGGCGAGCCGGCCCCGGCGTTGGAATACCGGATGGTGACAGGCGGGGCCACCATCGTGTGGGTGCGGCACTGGTGGGTCGCGAGCGAGGGGGACCGTGCAAACCTCGAGGGCGGCCGCGTGCATGGCTTCGTCCAGATCATCGACGAGCGTAAGGAATTGGAGGCGGAGTGCATCCGTATCAGCGAGCGGGAGCGCCATCATATCGGTCAGGAATTACACGACGATATGTGCCAGATTCTGGCCGGCGTGTCCTGCATGTTGGAGGTTTTTGGCCGGCGGGTGAAAACCACCTTGCCGGACCTGGCACCGAAGGTGAAGGAACTCGTGACCGAGGTGAATGCGGGGATGGCGCGGGCGCGTTCATTGGCCCACACCCTCGTGCCCTCGCGCCTGGTCGCGCTCGGCCTGCGGGGCGCGCTGGTGGAACTCGCCCGGCAGGCGGGCACGCTGCGGGGGGTCACCATCACCACGGATTTGGGGTCCGCGCCCATGCCACTCCAGTCGGAGGAGATCCTGCATCTGTATCGCATCGCGCAGGAAGCCATCGGCAACGCGGTGAAACACGGCCAGGCCACGCGGATCGCATTAAAGCTTCAACTGCGGGACGGCGGCCTGAGCCTGACGATTTGCGACAACGGCAGCGGCCTGACGCCTGACACCCAACAGACGCCGGGAATCGGGCTGGACATCATGAAACACCGGGCCTTCGAGATCGGCGCCGACTTCACGATTTGCGCGGGCGAGGACGGCGGCACCGTGGTGAGGGTGGATTTCCCCGGAGTCATTTTGAAAACCTGCAGCCGGAGGATTCGTCTATGAAAACCCGCATCTATGTCGCGGACGACCATGCGATGGTGCGTCGTGGTCTGACTGCGCTCATCTCGTCCGAACCGGATCTAGAGGTGTGCGGCGAAGCCGAGGATTGCGCCACCGCGACGAGCGAAGTGGCCAAGCTCCTTCCGGATGTCGTGATCGTGGATATTTCCCTGCGCGGCAACAGCGGGCTGGAGCTGATCAAAAACATCAAGGCCTTCGATCCCAAGATCCACGTGATGGTGCTCTCGGTGCATGACGAGTCGGTTTACGCGCTGCGGGTGCTCAAGGCCGGAGCCAAGGGCTACGTCATGAAGCAGGACATCGCCAGCAAGGTGATCGACGCGATCCGCAAGGTGCGGAAGGGGCAGATGTATGTGAGCGAACGCGTCTCCAGCCAGATGCTCAACCGGCTCGTCAAGGGCCAGGATGAGAGCGGCGATTCGCCCGTCTCGGGCCTGAGCGACCGGGAACTTGAGGTGGTGATCCTGATCGGCTCGGGCCTGGCGACCCGCGAGATCGCATCCCGGCTTCACGTGAGCGTGAAAACCGTGGAGACCCACCGCGCGCACATTAAGACGAAGGTCAACGTCAACACCGCCACGCAGCTCGTGCAGTTTTGCGTTCGTTGGGTGGAGGACAGTAAACGACTCCCCTCGTGAAAATCACACTGTGGGGCATCAACTATGCGCCCGAGTCCATCGGCATCGCGCCCTTTAACCGGGAGCTGTGCGAATTTCTCGCCGGCCGGGGCCACGACGTCACGGCGGTCACCTCCTTTGCCTACTACCCGCATTGGCGGAAGCAGTTCGCCGACCGGGGCCGTTGGCACCGGCGTGAGTCGGCCAACGGCGTCCGCCTGCACCGGTGTTGGTGTTATGTCCCCGCCGTGGTGACGACGCCGGGCCGCATCGTCCACGAGTTGAGCTTTGGACTGGTCTCGATGGGGCGCATCCTCGCGCTGCCGCGGGCCGACGTCTATGTGGTCGTGAGCCCGCCGCTCGGGTTGGGTTTTTTAGCGTGGATCGCCACCACGCTGAAGCGGAGTCGGTTTGTGTTTCACGTGCAGGACCTGCAACCGGATGCGGCCGTGGAACTCGGCATGCTGCGGCGGGGCCTGCTGGTGCGCCTGCTTTACGGCCTGGAGCGGCTGGCTTATGCGAAGGCCACGAAAGTCTCGGGGATTTCGGAGGGCATGATAGCGGCGTTTGACCGAAAAGGCGTGCCCGCGGCCAAGCGCGTTCTCCTGCCCAACTGGCTGCGGATGGGTCTCGAGGTCACGCCCGATCCGGCGGACCGTGCCGGAGCCCGGCGCCGGTTCGGAGTGCCGGAAGGGAATCTCCTTGCGATCTACGCCGGCAATCTTGGGCGGAAACAAAATTTGGAAATCGTGATCGAGGCGGCGGGCCTGCTCGCATCGCGGGCGACTGAAGAACCGAATCGGGTGACGGTGATCATCGCTGGCGACGGCGCGGCCCGGCCGGATCTCGAGCGCCGCCTGCAGGCGCAGGCGGGGGCTGATGTGCATTTGCTGCCCCTGCTCTCCGAAGCGGATTACGCCGCGCTGCTCGGCGCCGCGGATGTGGCCCTGATCACGCAGTGCAAGGGCACGGGCCAATTCTTCTTCCCGAGCAAGCTGCTCTCCGTGCTGGCGGCAGGGCTGCCCGTGGTGGCCGTCGCCGATGACGACAGCGAACTGGCGCGCGCGCTGCGGACAGGCGGCTTTGGTCTCACCGTGGCGCCGGCCGACGCGGCGGGCCTCGCCTCCGTCCTGAAGTTGCTGGCGAAATCCCGCGCGCAACTCGATGCGTGGTCCGCGCGCACCATCTGGGTGGATCAATTCTCCCGTCAAAACATCCTGCCGCGCTTCGAGGAAATGCTGCTCACCGCGAGCCGCGGTTTGGAGCGGGTGCCGACCAAAATGGCGATGCCGGCGTGAAGCTGCGCCCGCCTTCCAGCACTCCCAATTTTTTCCATCATGAATTCCAGCACCACTGCCCCCGGATATACCTGCCCGAGCGACCGCCCGGCCGCGCTGCGGCGATGGCCGTGGAAGACGTGGGCGCCGACGGGTGCGCTGCTCGCCCTGCTCTGGCTGTTCATTTTCAACCAGCAACGTCTGGAATGGACGGTCAACGTCGTCTATGCCTACGGCTGGGCGGTGCCCGCGATGGCGTTGTTCCTCCTCTGGGAACGTTGGCGCACACGGCCGGAGGCGCAGACTCCGATGCTCGCCCCGGCGATGCTGGCCGGCGGGGCCCTGCTGCTGGCGGTTTATTTGCCGGTGCGGGTCATCCAAGAGGCAAATCCGGACTGGGTTAAGATCAACTGGAGCCTCGCGACACTTGCGGTGGGATTGTCGTGGCTCGCGCTCGCGGCGACGGGCGGGGCGCGCTACGCCCTGCACTTCACTTTCCCGCTGCTGTTTTGTTTCTCCGCGCTGCCGTGGCCGGTGTGGATGGAGACCTACCTCGTGCAGGAGCTGATGCGCGGCAACGCGGCGATCTGCGCGGAGATTCTCACCTTTCTCGGCACGCCGGCGATCGCGGAGGGCAATCTGATCCAAGTCGCCGACCGTTGGGTGAACGTCGAGGAGGCGTGCAGCGGCATCCGCTCGCTCCAGACCGCGTTCATGATGTCGCTTTTCCTCGGGGAGCTGCACCGCCTGTCCGCCGCCCGCCGGGTGGGACTGCTCGCGGCCTCGTTCGGCTTCGCATTTTTCGTGAACCTGCTGCGAACGCTCCTGCTGACCTATCTCGCGAGGACGCCCGGCGTGGCGGAGCGCTGGCACGACACGATCGGGATCGTGGCGATGATCGGCTGCCTCGTGGCGCTCTGGGGACTCTCGGAATGGTTTCGGCCGCGACGGAGGGCGGCGGTCGCCGTGGTGCCGTCGGCGGCGCCGGAATTCGACCGCGTGCCATTCCCGCGCTGGTTCGCCGTGGCGGGTTGCGCGTGGTTGGTCGCGGCGGAGGCGCTCACGGGTTTCTGGTATTCGTATCACGAGAGACAGGTGCCGCCGAGCGTGGCCTGGCACGTGGCCTGGCCGGAAAAAGCGCTGCACTTTCAGCGGGGCGAGTTTGCGGAACGCACGCTCGCGTTGCTTAAATTTAACGATGGCGCGACGGCCTCGTGGTCGGCCGAAGGGGTCTATCCCTGGCAGATGTATGCGCTCAACTGGCAGCCCGGGCGGGTCTCAAAATTTCTTTCAAGCTCGCATTATCCGACGGTGTGCCTGCCCGCGACGGGGCTGAAACTGGTGGCGGAACTGGGCGGTTGGGAATGTGAGGCCAACGGCGTGCGCATCCCTTTCGCGACCTATCTTTTCAACCAAGCCGGCCGGGATGTTTATGTGTTTCACGCGATCATCGAGGATCGGCCCTTGCGGGCCGGGGAGCGTTTTTCCTACCGGCAGGTGGACTCATCGGAGCGGCTCCGCTCGGTCTGGCAGGGTGAACGCAACCTCGGCCAGCACGTGATCGGCATCGCGCTCCTCGCGGCCTCTTCGCCCGAGGAGGCGCGCGGGGTCGTCACCCGGGTCCTGCATTCTGTGATCCGCCCCGGACCGGCCGTTGATTCCGGCCCACCCCAAAAATCTCTATGAAACCCAAGAAAACCCGATGGAAGCGCTGGCTGGGCGGCAGCCTGCTGGCAGTGGTCGTGATCACGGGCGGGTATTTTGGCGGGCGCCATTATGCGTGGCCCCTCGTCAAGACGTGGCGCGCCGAGCGGATGAACCGCGCCGCACGCGCGTTTCTCGCGAGCGGTGATTATGCGAACGCGGTTCTCACGGCCCGCAAGAGTCTGAAGTCCTCCACGCAAAACGCGGAGGCGTGGCGCATCGCCGCCGCCGCGTCAAAGGCGCGCGATCTGCCCGAGGCCGTGTCCTACCAGGACAGTCTTTGCCGGGAGGAACCGACCAAGGAAAACTACCTCGAACTGATCCGCCTCGCCCTGCATTTCGACGTGCCCGGCTACGCACTCGAGACGATCAAGTCCGTGGGGCCGGAAGCGCGCGGCGACGCCAACTTTCACCGGCTGGCCGCCCAAGTTTACACGCGGACGGGCCAGCCGACGGCGGCGAGGTTTCACCTCGTGGTGCTGACGCAGCTCCAACCCGCCGACCATACGGCCCAGTTGGATCTGGCGGAAATTGAACTTACAGCGGATCCGCGGGGTAAAGACGTGGCGCTGCGCGCCCGCGTGCTCGCACTGGCAGATAAGAGGGGCCTCGGCGGCCGGGCGCTCACGCTGCTGCTGCGGGAAAACGTGACCCGCAAAGTGACGACCGGCACGGCGGAACTCGTGCGCCGGCTGCTGCTCGTGCCAGATCTGTCGGTGGCCGACCGCCTGCTGTTGATCGAGGGACAGGCGCTGTTGGGTCGCTCCGAGGGGCTCGTCGTGCTTCGCCGGTTGCAGGATGAAGTGGTGGACAAACCGGCCGATGCGGCCCGGGTCCTGGAGCTTTTTATCCGCACGGGTCGGGCGGCGGAGGTGGCTCCCTGGTTCGCCACGCTGCCGGAGAAGACGCGCAAGGATGAAGAGGTGCAGCACCAGATGGCCGAGGCGCTGCTCGTGATGCGCGAAGCTTCGGCGTTGGAGGCGTTTCTCCGCGGTGGACGCTGGCCCCTCCGCGACTATCTGCGCGAGGCGTTTCTGGCGCACGCCTACCGCGACTTGGGGCGCTCAGCCGAGTTTTCCGAAGCGTGGAAGCAGGCCCTGATCGGCGCGGGCGCAGACCTCCGCAAAACCGTCGCCCTGCTCGCCCGGGTGGATGACTGGCGCTGGGTCAACGAGCGCCACGATGTCGTCTGGAAGCTCTTCGCGCTGCTGCCGACGAACGAATCCGTGCAACAGGTCCTCATCACTTGGGAGCGCCATCAAAACAACACCGCAAATCTGAACCGGCTCTTTGCCCGGATCGTGGAAATGCAGCCCAAGAACGATGTCGCGCGCAACAATCTCGCCTACCTCAGCCTGCTGCTCGACACCAACCTCGGCCGCGCCAGCCTGATGGCGGCGGACCTGACGAAGACGAGTCCGAAAAACCCCTTTTTCGTGACGACCCACGCCCTCGCGCTCTACAAGCAGGGCCACGCCGCCGAGGCCCTCGCCCGCCTCGATACGCTCACGGCCACCGAGCGCACCGAGCCGGTGCGCATGCTCTGCCGGGCCCTGTGCCTGGCGGCGCTGGGACAGGCGGCAACGGCATCGGACCTCTTGAACGGCGTCGTGCTCACGCAGCTGCTTCCCGAGGAAAAACGCCTCGCCGAGCGCGTGCAGACGGAAGTCGCGCGAATTGATCGCGTGCAGGGCAACCGATCCCGGTTGCTCGCGTTCCGGCAGGGGCGGGAGCAGACGACGGGAGCGGCCGGCTGGCTGGCGGTGGTGGCGCCGGAGACGCGGCGCAACGCGACCACGGACATGCAACTCGCCGACTCACTCTACGCCACGGGGGATTGGCCGGGTCTGCGGCAGTTGCTGCGTTCGAACCAGTGGCGGGCCGAAGACTATCTGCGCACGGCATTGCTGGCCCATGCGGCCCGTCAAAGCGGGGAGCTGAGCCAAAGCCGGCAGGAATGGCGGCTGGCGCTGGCGGTCGCGGATCACCAGCCGGACCGGTTGCAAAACCTCCGCGCCCTGGTGACGCAGTGGCAGTGGGCGCCCGAGCGGATGGAGACGCTCAATCTCATTTTCGAACGCAATGCCACCGACCGCGGACTCCTGGCGGAACTCCTCCATTATTATCGCGGAGCGCGGCGCACGCCCGAGCAATTGCGCGTGCTCGGCCTCTACGTGGCCAGCAACGGGGAAACGACCGACGAAGCCGTGGCCCACGCCTATTACAGCCTTTTGCTCGATACCAATGCGGTCCGCGCGCACGTGGTGGCGCGCAGTGCCTTCGAAGCGGCACCCGGTGATACGGTGCGCCGCATGGTTTACGTCTTCTCGCTTTGGAAACAGCATCGCGCGGCGGAGGCCATGCCTCTGCTCGCCGCGGTGCCGCCCGGCGCCGCCTCGGACTTGGTGGCGATCCCGCTGCTCAGGGCCACCATCCTCACCCAGCTCGGGAACGCGGAGGCGGCGCGGGCCAGCCTCGCGCATTTTAATCCCACCTCGGCGCTGCCGGAGGAGATTGAGCTGGCGGAAAAGATTTCCCGCCAGCTCGCCGCGCAAACGCAGGCGCAGGCGGGCGCCGTCAAGCCCCCACGGACCTGACGACCGCCATCTGCGCCCGCGCCCCGGACGGGGCCGCGGGCTGTTGCAGCCGCATTTCCGCCGCCTTGGCGACGGACATAAATTCATACACGGCGTGGAGCCGGGCGAAATAAAATCCCCGGGCGCCATCGAGAAACCCGCGCTGGATCAGGTAAACATACAGGAAGCGCAACGTCGGCCGGAAGGGGAGTCGGCGCGACCAGCGCTTGAGGCGGCGGCGAAAGTCCACCGCGGACGATTGGAGCGCGCCATCTCCGGCCTTCAGGCCTGCCTCCACCTCCAGCCGCGCCTCCCAATTGGAGTAGCGGTTGTGCTTCTCGACAAACACATCGATCGAGGGAAAGGCGAAGTGGTCCATCTCGCAACGGAGCCGGCCGGTCTTGCCGGAGACGACGACGTGCTCGTGCACCTCGTTGTCGCCGCTTTGCGTGGCGCCTTGGACGAGCCGCTCGTAGCGGCCGAGCCGGTGGCGGAAAAGGCGCAGGTTCCAATTCGGATAATAAGAGTGACGCAGCCAGTCGCCCATAAACATGAAGCGCCGGTTGATCCAGAAACCGGCCCGGCCCGCTCCGTCCCGCGCGAGCAGGGCTTCGATTTCGGCGGCGGCCGCCGGGGGCATGACTTCGTCGGCGTCGAGGATGAGGATCCATTCGTGGCGGAAGGGCAGGTTTTCGAGGGCCCAGTTTTTTTTCTTCGGCCAGATGCCATTGAAATTAAACTGCACCACCTGCGCGCCGGCGGCGGTGGCGATGGCGACGGAGTCGTCGGTGCTCTGCGAATCTACGACGAAGATCTCATCGGCCCACGCGACGGACGCGAGACACCGGGGCAGGTTGGCGGCTTCATTGCGGACCGGGATGATGATGGAGACGGAAATTTTAGATGAATTCATGGAGGAAAAATTGGGCGGGCAGCCCGAAAAAAAGCCGCCACGACCAGGTAGTCGCGGCGGCTTTTTCTTACCAATCTAGCGATGTCGTTGGGCTAACTTCGAGTCGTCGGCGCGGGGTGACACCGACGAGTTCGGCGTTAGGCCAGTGACAAAGCAGCGGCGTTGGCCGAGGAACGGCGGCGGCGGAGCGCCACAATCCCACCGAGGGCGAGCACGCCGAAGAGGGCGTAGGTCGAGGGTTCGGGCACGGGCGTCGCGAGGGCGAGGAACTGGAACTGGATGGCGGCCGTGGTGGACGAGCCGTCAAACAACGTGCCGCTGTTGTTCGATACCACCGAGGCGTAGCCGTAAGAGGAACCGTTGATCGAGACCGAGCCGAAGAACTGTTGCGGAACGATCGAGTAGTTCACGCCGCTTAAACCGTTGGGCGCCGTGAAGGGTGACAGACTCAACGTGTAGTTCTGGGTGAGATCATACGTGCCGTTGTTGTCGAAATCCGTATCGATCGCGACCTGCACGCTGCTGAAGAAATTCGCCGGGGAGACGGGCGAAGTGAACTGGAACGTGGCCGTGTTGAGGGTGCCCGTGTTCAGGGTCACGTTGCCCGGCCCGGTGAGGGGCTGGTAAACGATGGTGAATGGCGTCGCGACCGGCGTGCCGGTGGTGACAGTTTCGGCGAGGTTGACGCCGCCATTGTTCGAGACGCCGTTGTTGGTGCCGCCGACGAAACCGGTGAAGGTTGCGCGTTCGCGGACGTTTACAATCAGTTGCGCGTGGGCGTTTATTGCGGTAAAGGCCAGCCCGAGGGCGGCCGCTAGTAACAACTTTGATTTCGGTCTAAGTTTCATGTTGGTTTTTTAATTTTGTGAGGGCACCGCAGAACTGCGGGATTCCCTCCCGGCAACTAACGTGCGTTTGCCTCCACTACACTCAAGGGCGGCGAGCCCCATTATCCCCTGAGAATAGCATCGGGGTTTCCCTCCGATTCCCTCTCAAAATGGGCGCGTTCCGAGAGGGCGCGCGGGGTTGCCCGCGACGATCACGCCGGGCGCCACGTCGCGCGTGACCACGGCCATCGCGCCCACCACGCAGCCCGTGCCGAGGGTGATTCCGGGCAGCACAAAAGCGCGGGCTCCGACGAATGCGCCGGCACCGACCGCGATGGGGGCCGTCTGCAAGGGGAGGTGCGGCGCGGTGAAATCGTGCGTGCCCGCGCAGAGATAAACTTCCTGGGCGATGGTGGCGCCCTCGTGCAGCACGATTCGACCGAGCGAGTAGGCGGTGGCGCCGTCGCCGAGGCAGGCGCGGTGATGCAGCACGAGATTCCGGGGCTGCTGGATGCGGGCGCGTTGGTGCACGAACGGAGTGCCGTGGATCTCCGCGCCGAAGCACCGCAGCACGAAAAGTCTCCAGGGGTTGAACGGCTTTGGCGTCCAGCGGCAGGTGAGCGCCCACGCATAGTCCCACGCGAGGAGCGCGACGCGCTGCCGCAGCGACCACGGTGAAGTGTAGGCATCCGGCTGGGAGTGGGTGCTGAGGGTCGGTTTCATGATGGCAGCGTGGCAAAGCCCGCGAGATATTCACGGGCAATCCGTCGAATCGAAAATTCATGCGCGCGCGCTTCGGCCGCGACGGACGCGGACGCCCACGCCTGCCGGTCGGTCGTCACCCGGACGAGCACCGCCGCCAGGCGCGCGGCGGCGTCGGGCGCGGTATGATCAAAGCGATGGGCGAACGGTCCGGTGCCGATCGTATCGTCGAAACACGCGAGATCGGAGGTCACGACCGGACACCCGCGAGCGAGCGCCTCGAGCGGCGCGACCGGCGAGGCCTCGCCCCTGGCGGCGAGCGACGGGTAGGCAAAAACCGAAGCGTGAGCATAGTGGGCGGCCAGCCGGGCCTCGTCGAAAACGGGGCCGGTGAACTCCACGGCGGTGCCAAGGGGGACGGCAAGCGCGTCGAGGCGGCGCCTAAAACCCGCGCCCCCTCCGCCGAAGCGGGTCTCACTCGGTCCGACGATGCAGAACCGCAGCGCGGGCGCGGTCTGGCGCGCGAGCACCGCGGCTTGCAGCAGAAGCTCGATCCCCTTTTCCGGATGGAGGCGGCCGACAAAAAGGACGAGATTGGGATCGCGCCCGACCGAGGTGGCCGGCGCGACGAGCGGTGGCAGTGGATTGGGGATCACGCTCACGCGCGCGGCGAGCGACGGCGCCTGTCGGGTGATGGCGTCGGCGATGACGCGCGAGACCGTCTGGAGTCGCGCCGCCCGGCGATAGAACAGCATCTGGCCCTTCGGATAGCGTTGCACGTGGACCCAGATCGGACCGTGGCGGCGGGGTGAAAAAACCAGCGGCGCCCAAAACGTGTTGGTCACGACCACGGCGACGCGCGTCAATTTTTTCGCGACGCGCCGGGTGTAGAGCAGGTCCCGCCATTTCAAGCGGACCAGGGAGGAAGGCGTGTCGGCGCCGGGGACGCGCACATGTCGCACGCCGCCGATGATCTCGGTTTCGGGCAGGCCGTCGCAGAGTCGGGAGTAGTGCGTCACCTCGTGACCGCGGCGTGCAAATTCCTGGCCCAGGGCGAACCAGACTTTTTCCACGGCACCGCCGCGTAGCGGCGGCACGGGCAAAAAGGCCCCTTGAACAATGGCGATTTTCATGGCGCGGCGCGTGCCGGCAGGGAGGCTTGGAGGGCGGCGACGAGGCTGTGGGCGACGGCGCCGATTTCGTAACGCTGGGCGAAACTGCGACGAGCGGCCGTGCGCATGGCGTGGACCGCGGCTTCGTCGAGTGCCAGCCAGCGGCTGAGCAGGCGGAGCGTGCCTTCGACGGTATCGGGCTCGATCAACCCCGCCTCCTCCTCGGCGATCTCGCGCCAAATGTTAACCTGATTGGAAATCAACACGGGCGTGCCGCACGCGAGCGCCTCGACGACGGCGATGCCGAAATTTTCCTGATGCGAAGGCAGGACGAACGCCGCGGCACAGCGCAACGCACCCCATTTCACGTCACCGGTGATCATGCCCGGCCAGAGCACGCTGCCGGCGGGGCAGGTCGCGACGGCGCGGTCCCGGAGTTGCCGGAGGTAGGCTTCGTCCTCGCAAGGTCCGGCGATGACGAGGCGCGGCAACGCGGCGCCGCCGTGGGCGAGCGCGGCGTAGGCGTCGATGAGCAGATCGACGCCTTTTTTCGGATGGATGCGCCCGAGGAAAAGCCAGAAGGGCCGATCATGCAGTCCCGGGACCCGGAGCAAAAATTCCGCCCGCTGGGCCGCGGGATTGTCAGGCGGCGCGGCGGTGCCGAAAGTGACCACGCTCTCGCGGTAGGAACTGCCGGGAAAGGACTGACGCGCCAGGCGGCGTTCCTCCTCGCAGGTGAAAAGGACGGCAGAGGCGCCGCGGAGAACGCGTCGTTCCGCGAGCCACCAATAAAGCCACTTCCGGAAATGCTTTAACGGATACGTCTGTTTGAACCACGGATCGAGCATCCCGTGGGGAAAAACAAACGTGCGGGGTGAGCCAGCGGGCGCGAGGACGAGATGCGTGGCGAGCCCGTGATACTGCCAGAGACCGTGGATGATCACCGCGTCGAAACGTCCGGCCGCCGCCGCCAGCCACGGACGAAGGCGCGGCGTGTAGCCGTAGCCGGGACTTACGGGGCCGAGGGCGTGAACGGGGGCGGGGATCGCGGGCAGAAACGCGGCTCCGGGCTGATCGAGCGAGAGGATTTCGGACGGATGGCCGATGGCGGCCAAGGCGGGAACCAACGAGCGGAGATAGGCCGACAAGCCGCCGAACGCGGGATTCATCGAATTGGTGACGTGGAGTATTTTCACAGGGTAAGCTGGCGATAGAGCGCCTCGTAGGCGTCCAGCATGAGGCCGGGCCGCCAGCGCGGGGCCTCGGCGAGGGCGAGGGGGCGCAGGGCGGTGCGCGTCGGCCAGGCGGCGGCGATGGCCCGGCCCGCGGCGGCGGAATCGGCCGGATCGAAATAGACGGTGGAGCGACCGCCGACTTCGGTCATCGGTGCGCGGGCGGAGGCGAAGGCCGGGCAGCCGCACGCCTGAGCTTCGGCGAGGGGCCAGCCAAAGCCTTCGGCCCATGAGGGGAAGATCAGGCCCTCGGCGAGGTTGTAGAGGGCTTCGAGCTCGGCGTTGCTGAGGCCGGAGAGCGGCACGAGGTGCTGGCTTATTCCGAGGGCGGCGACGAGGGCGCCATCCTGGGCGGAAAGAGACGGTCCCACCATCACGAGTGCGGGCGGCGGGGCGGGCGCGAGCCGGCGCCGCAGGTCGGCATAGATCGCGAGCAAGCCCGGGCGATTTTTATACCAATGCCCGCCCCCGATCTGGAGGAGGAAACCGCCGCGCGCCGCGTCGAACAATGCGGGATCAAGCCTGAGCGCCGCGAGTCGCGCACGAGCGGTGTCGGCGGGAATCGGCTGATAGGGATAGTTGAGGGCGTTTGGGATTACGGAGATGCGCGCGGGCGGGAGACCGGTGAGGCGCAGCGCGTCTGCGCGCGTGTAATCGGAAACACAGGCGAGATGCGGCATGCGGGCGAGGTTCGCGAGAATCCACGCCTGATAGCGGCGCCCCGCGCGGCCCGGCTGCTGCTGGGGAATCTCGCCGCGGGCCGCGCGGATTTGCAGGAGGTCGTGGCAGGTGGCGAGCGCCGGGACCCCCTGAAGCGCGGAGCGGTAAACGGCGCCGGCTTGATCGGTGAGGTGCACCACATCGGGGCGAGCGGCGGTTATCGTGCGGCGGAGTTCGCGTGGGAAGAGCGCGAACTTGTCGAAGTAGCCGAGATACTTGGGCAGGCCGCCGTAGCGGTAACGCGGCCCGAACCGCGCAAGACGCAGGGTGGGGGCGAGCAGCGTGACGTGGTGGTCGCGCGCGCGGAGGCCGGCCTGCAGCAAGTCCGTGAACCGGGTCATGCTCTCCTGGCGGTCCTCGGCGAGATTGCCGATGAGGAGGATATTCACTTGTGCGCGGGACGGAGCACGCTGGGCGGGCGCTGGGCGGAGAGTCCGGGCAAGAGCGCGGAAACCCGGGAGGAGGCGGTGGCGCCGGAGAGGGGCGGCGCGCTGACGGGGCTGCCGTCGGCGGCGGGGTTGCGGGCGCCGGGGAGCAGACCGGCCCCCAGCACGGGGAAGCCCAACACCCCCGGGGGCGCCCACTGGCCCTGGGGGACCGTCAGCGCGCTGGCGGCGGAAATCAGCACGG
>JACMRG010000083.1 GCA_014376585.1 Opitutaceae bacterium
CCTTGCCGCGCCCGTCGTTGTCGCCAGTTGGATCAACCTTCAATACTACGCCACCCGCGTCGATCCCGTGCGCTACGGTAGCGGCAACAAAGTCCTCCACAACGTCGCTGGCGGCCTCGGCGTCTTTGAGGGCAACGGCGGCGATCTCCGCGCGGGCCTACCGCTCCAATCCGTCCATGACGGCGAAAAATTCATGCACGAACCGCGCCGTCTCTCCGTCTTCGTGGAGGCTCCGCGCGAAAAAATCGCCCTCGTCCTCGCGCGCCAGCCCGCTCCGCGCGAACTGTTCGACCACGCTTGGATTCATCTCTTCGCCCTGGAAGGCGACCTCTGCCACCGCTATCTGCCCGGCGGTGGCTGGACACTCTTCACCTGATCGCCGCGACGAACTCCGCCCGCGTCTCCATGTGCGGATTGTGCCCCGCTTCCGCGATCGTCTCGATCCGCGCTCGCGGAAAATGGGCCATGATCGCCGCATGGTCCTGCGCGTGCACGTAGCGTGATTTCCCGCCCACGACAAAAAGCGTCGCGCCCTCAAACCGCTCGCCCGCGCCCAACGGATTTTTCTCCAACGCCGGCAACGCTACCGTCACCACCGGCAGGTTGATCACCCAACGCCACCCCGTGCCGCCGTCCGCTACGCGCTCCAGATTCGTCGCGAGGAATTTCCGCATCGCCCAATCGTCCACCCGCGCCTCAAACCGCAACTCCGCCTCCGCCCGCGATTGCAGATTCGCCAGATCAAGTTCGTTCATCGCCGCAAACTCCGCCCGGTGCGCCGCCCAGAAATAGTCCTTCGGCGCGATGTCCACGATGATCAACCGCGTCACGCGCGCCGGATGACGACACGCCAGCACCATCGCCGTTTTCCCGCCCATGCTGTGCCCCATGAGCGTCACCTGCGCCAGCTCCTGCGCATCCATCCACGCGACGACATCATCCGCCATCGCGGCGTAAGTCATTTCCCCGGTATGCGGCGAACCCCCGTGATTGCGCAGATCCAGCGCGAACACATGGAAATCGACCGTCAGCTCCTTCCCTGCCGTCTGCCAGTTGCGCGAAGAACCCAACAGCCCGTGCAAAATCACCAACGGCGGCTGGGGCGCCCCACCCAAATCACGATGAAAGAGTTCTACCACGCCCCACCAATCGCCCGACGCTGCGAGCCTCGCAAGACCGGGCTAATTTTTTCGTGTATTTCGTGTGTTTCGTGGTTCCACTCCCCTGCCTTTACCCATGTCCGACGCGCCCAAACTCACCCCGATGATGCAGCAGTATTTCGAGGTGAAGCGCGGCCTGCCGAAAGACACGCTTCTGCTCTTCCGCCTCGGCGATTTCTTTGAGCTTTTCTTCGAAGATGCCATCATCGCCTCCAAGCTCCTCGGCCTCACGCTCACGAAGCGCCAGGACCACGCGATGGCCGGCCTGCCGTCCGTCGCGCTCGACAACTACATCACCAAGCTCCTCGCCGCCGGCAAAAAAGTCGCCATCTGCGATCAGGCCGAAACCGCCCAGCCCGGCCGCCTCGTCCGCCGCCAGCTCACCCGCATCCTCAGTCCCGGCACCACGCTCAACGCCGCCCAGCTGGACGCCGCGCGCAATCACTACCTCTGTGCCCTCGCCTGCGACTCCACCGGTATTCACGCCGCCTGGCTCGATCTCTCCACCGGCGAGTTCCGCGTCGCTACCGATTCCTCCATCGCGAATCTCCTTCCCGTCCTCACCGCCCTCGATCCGGCAGAACTCCTCGTGATCGACGGCGCTCTCGCCCGCTGGGCCGCCGCGCCCCGCGAGCAGGCCGACACTCACGCGCTCCACGCCTTCTGCCTCGGCCGTCTCACCACCGAGCTGGCCAGCTACCATTTCGAGACATCCACGGGCGCCAAAACCGTCATGGACACCCTCGGCGTCCTTAACCTTCAAGGCTTCGGTTTTGCGCACACCCACCCGGCGCTCGGCCCCGCTGGCGCACTCGTTTACTACGCGACCGAAAATCTCTGCGCCAAACCGGAAAATCTCCGCGGCCTCCAAGAATACCGCAGCGCCCGCACGCTTCTCCTCGACCCCGCCACCCTCCGGAATCTTGAAATCTTCACGTCCTCCCGCGGCACCCGCGAGGGCTCGCTCCTCGCCGCGATCAACCGCACCACCACCGCCACCGGCGCC
>JACMRG010000084.1 GCA_014376585.1 Opitutaceae bacterium
ACTCCATGGCAAGATGGCGCTGCGCCTGAAATCGCTGCTTTACTCGAAACTTGAAAACGAGATGCCGCCAAAAATGGCGGGCTGCGATGCGTTGGCCCTGCGGAGATATGGGCGCGAGCTTGCCGACGAAATCGTGACGCGGCTGGGCGGCGACATTGACCAATGGGTGACGGCGTAGTGCGTCCTAGGCCTGCCGTAGCAGTTCGCTGCCCTTTATGCGCCAGCTCCCGAGCTTGCGGTTGCCCTTGATAACGCCGGCGCGAAGCCAGCGCGTGAGGGTGTCGGGATGAACAGACAGCGCCTTTGCGGCGGTCTCGGTCGTATAGATCGTGTCCGGCTCGATCTTCCGCCCCGGAGTTGGGTTATCCATCCGCAAAGACAGGGCGGCGACTGCCGCGGTCAGAGCATTCAGTTTGTCGATAATCGCGGTGAATTGCTGGTCCTTCATGCCGCAATCACGGGCTTTCCCAGCCCTTGCCTCAAGGGCGATCATCCTTGACCGCTACGGCCACGGAAGCGCAGGTTGCGCCCGTGAACACACGGTTCATCGGGGGTAAGATCCCGACCAACAGAAAACGTATAATTGCAGCCGCATCGAAAACGGGAGGGCATTCTGTGCCCAAATCTTACCCCGTGAGTAGGTGCGGCTGCTTCGTTTGGAAATCAGCACATGAAAAAAGCAAAAATGTTCGAAGTTACGCGCGCCGAGTTTGAATGCCTCGTTGAGAACCTGACTAGCACAATTGAGGGCGAGATGCCAGGACAGTTAACGGAAGGCGATCCGGTTAAAACCCTACGCGCTTGGAATACCTGTCAAGGATCGTTTATCGAGACGGCGCGAAAGACTTTTGTGTTTAGAGGGATCACGTCGCGGGGTGAGACCAAGGCCGCTGCGACCGCCAACCGAAACCGGATCGACGCAGACGCCGCGATGCTCGCTCGCCTGATTACGGTGCCCAAAGCAGCGTAACCGTTTGCCTCAGCACTCAGCCCGCTACCTTCACCGGAGCGGGCTTTTTTGCGCCCGCTGCCGATGACTTTACTTTATGGAGTTCACGGAATACGGATCGGGAATGAAGCTGCGCATTAGGAATCCGCTCGCGCGTCGTAGCGTTTCGTTGGGCAAAGGCGTGAGTGTTTCACTCGGCAAGGGACGGAGGCGCAGAGAATCCGTCGGGGAAATGCCACTTCTCGGCAGATTGATTCTCGCGGTTGGATTTGTCGGATTCTCCGCACTCGGAATTTGGCTAGTTTGGAAGCTCTACAGCTACGGGCATTCTTAGAGTCATCGCTTCCGCATAGAAATAGCCCCTACTGTTGTCACACTGTTGCCAAAATCGTTGCAAACGGTGCATTTCCCTGCATCTCTCTGCATCGAAATGGAAACCTACTCAGGGGGAAATCTCCCTATGAGAAACTGTTGCAGAGGAGGAAATCGGATTTCGGCTAATTTCAAAGCCGAGTTTTCGACTCCCGCCGCCCGCACCACTCATCCCAAAACCAATACCTAATATGAAGTTGTCAAAAATCCTGTTCGTTATCGCAGCCATGGTCGGCGCCACCGTTGCGTTTGCCGCCGAAGTTAAGAAGGACGCCGCGGCAGAACCGCACAAAGCCAAGTGCTGCGTCAAGTCCGAGAAAGACGGCAAAGCCTGCGGCCACGAGTGCTGCGTCGCCGCGGCCAAAGACGGCAAGAACTGCGAAAAATGCGGTGGCTCGGGCGCCGTCGAAGCCAAGAAGTAAGCGACGACTCGTCGCCTGAATTTAAGCGAATCGCGTCCGGATCGGACGCGGTTTTTTTGTGCTCAAAGCCAGGGATCGAAGAGAATTTTGATGGCTTCCTTGCGGCGCAGGAGGTCGACGCCCTCCGCGTAGCGCGTGAATGGGAGTGTGTGCGTGATGAGCGGAGCGAGGCGGAGTTTTCCCTCCACGATGAAACGCAGGGCGGTCTCGGCGGCGACGCGGTTGTGATCGCCGTAGCCCATGAGCAACAGGCCGGGGCCGAAGAGATGGCGCGTGGTGAAACGCACGTCTTCGCGGAGCACGCCGAAGAGGGTCACGCAGCGGCGCGTGCGATCCATGAGAAACTCGATGGAGGCGGGGACGCCGGTCAGGTCGATGGCGTCGTCAAGTGCATGGGTTTCGCGCGAGGCCGGCCAAGTCGCGGCGTCGGGCGCGAGCGTGCGGTGGGCGCCGAGGCTGGAGGCCAAGGCGCGGCGCTCGGCGACGGGGTCGAAGCAGGTGACCTCGGCGGCACCGTGGGCGCGGGCGAGTTGGACCGCGACGAGGCCGGCGGGGCCGAGGCCGGAGAGGCCGATGCGGCGGCCGGCGATGCCGCCGAGGCGGGCGAGTTGTTGAAAGGATGTCTCGACGCACATCGCCAGTTCGAGCGAGGCGATGTCGGCGGCGGCGAGGGTGGCGGGGACTTCGAGGAGATCTTCAGCGCGAGAGACGTTGAACTGGGCGTAGCAGCCCTGCGGGCGACGACCGGTATCGCGAAACACGGCGACGCTCGCGCCGACGCGAGGTGAGGTCACGTCGGGGCCGAGAGCGACGACTTCACCCACGGCTTCGTGGCCGGGCTGGCCGGGGAGATAGGGATATTCGAGGGACTGACCGGGAAACATGGGTTGTCCGCCGAAGATGTGGAGATCCCAGTGCGGGCAGGTGGCGACGGCGTGGATGCGGACGAGCACTTCGCCGGGACCGGGCGTGGGCACGGGGGCGTCTTTCCACACGGCGAGACCTGGAGCTTCGATCTGGAGGCGTTTCATCTGACTGGGGATTGTCATGGGGAGATGAGCGCGGCGAGCGTGCCGTAACGGGACAGTTGAGTGGCGGAGTGGGCGCGGGCGGCACCGGTTTTGGGGTG
>JACMRG010000085.1 GCA_014376585.1 Opitutaceae bacterium
GCCATCGACGCCGCGGATGCGGGAGCGGGCGAGATCGTGGAGGGTGCCGACGCCGTCGATCGCGTTGACCACTTCGACCTCGTCGAGAATGACGAGGCGGTTGCCATGCTGGCGGAAGGCGCCCTCGGTATAGGAACCGGTGACGCGGATGACCATGTTGCGCAGGCGGACCACGCGGGCGGTGATGTCGTTGTCGTCGGTATCCTCGGCGACGTAATGCCGGCGGAGCGTGGGGCTGAGGCGCTCGCGCATGACGTCGGTCGCGGCCTTGGCGGAATCGAGGGCGAGGTGGACGGGGCCGGGCGCATTGTCCGGCATGAAGCGGATGACGCAGAGGGCCGCCTCGGTGAAGCCGGAGCGGGAGCATTTGATCACGTGATCTTCGCGCCAGGCGGGATCGGTGAAGGTCTCGGTGAATTCGCGGACCCACGGCGTGCGGGCGGAGTGGTAGGGGCCGCCGCGGCCGGTGCCGGCGCCGTGGAGGATGACGTGACTATCGGCCCAGCGCCAGACGAGGGCGGTGGAGACGAGGGCGCGGAAGGCGGGGCGGAAGATCTCGGCGACGAGCCAGGCGCGGAGCGCGAGGCCGGTGGTGGCGAGGCGGGCGCGGAGCGGCGGGGCGGGGGGGATGTATCGACCCGAGCAGGACGGAGTGGCGGGGGGCGCGGGGCGCGGGGAAGGATCGGACGTGGGCGCGGCGAGGATGGGCTCGGGCGGAGGGGCGCGGGAGACGGGGATGTCGAGGAGGAGGGGTTGGTCGGGGGTCACTGGAAATCTCAGGCGGCACTCTCAGTTGGCACCAACGGCGGAAGGGCCGCGGCGGTGAGGTCGGATTCGCGGAGGTGGCGGAACCAGTGATCAGTGAAGGTGAGGAGGCGCGCGCGGGGGAGGCCGAAGGCGGCGGCGAGCTCGTCGCGGAGGGAACCGGCGAGCGTCTCCAAGATGGGCGCGAGCTCGTCGCGGATGGCGTGGCGCGGGATGAGATCGCCGTTGGCGATTTGGGAGGCGGTGTGCGTTTTCTCGAGCTGGTGGAGGCGCTCGAGGCATTTATCGACGCGGCCGGCGCGGAGGGTGAGCGTGGACTCGCTGGCGTTGATGTCGATGAGCGCGGCGCGGTAGTCGGCGGTGAGGCCGCCGAGGGTTTTTTGGAGAAAGGTGATGGCGTCGGCGATGTCCATGGGCGCGGTCGCGTCGAAGTTCACGACGGTGGCGCGGCGGGGCTCGGCGGGCGGCGGGGGTGATGGCGTGGCGCCGGGCGCGGGCGGGGCGCCGGGGGCCACGCTGGCGGGCGTGGGGCCGGCGGCGTGGTTCTGGGCGGCGCGGCGGGTCTGCTCGTCGGCGCGCGCGGTGAGGAGATCGGTGGGCACGGTCTGGACCTTCACGCGTTGCCACCAGTCGACCATGGCCACGGGATCATCGAGCGGCGGGAGATCGGGCGGCGAGCGCGTAGCGCCCTCGGCGCGCCAGCCTTTGATCACGCGGACCTTGCGCTGGTAGGTCGGCTCATACGGGCAACCGTCGATGAGCGGATGCAGGTAGCCAGCGCGGGTGAGCTTGGGCGCCGCCGCAAAAGCCACGAGCGCGAGCGGTGGCTCGGGGCAAGTTGCGGCTTGGTCTGTGCTGTTCACTTCCCTGCCGTCGGCGTGTCAAAAGTGCAAACGGGATTTCGCGCGGCGTGCATAGAAACAGGGTAAGGGACTCGTAAACCCTACCATGAGGCCGACGGGGTTAAAAGATTCCTTAGGGCGGGGTATGCAGGGCATAGGTGGGCTCACTCACCCCAGAGAGATTGCCCCTGCCTTCCCAATAGTTTTCCTCTTACCCATATACCCAGAGTAACCCACATTGTCCCTCGATTCGTTAGGCAGCAAGGGGCAGCGGCTTAAGGAAGACCAACTGCCCACCCAAAAGGGGCCTTTGGGTATAGGTCGCAGCTGAAAATAGACTGAGAGAGCGCGAGAGGGACAGCGCCGCGGACACTTCAAACCCTCAATCCATAACGTCTGCGGCTCCGCCGCACACAAAAGAGGGGGGAGGGCGTCGAGCCCTCCCCCCTCAGTGTAACCCATGCCGCGGGCGTTAAACGCCCCCCCCCATATCCCGCAATGCTCTGTGCGCCACGTGCCCGCCCCCCCCCGACGCCCGCCCCCC
>JACMRG010000013.1 GCA_014376585.1 Opitutaceae bacterium
CGAGGCGGATGCGGCGGGCGTGGCGTTGTGCCACGCGTTTACCTGGCGGGAGTGAAGGGGCGGCGGCCGGGCGGTGGATTGTTGTAGGGCCGGCGCTTGTCGCCGGGCCGCGAGGCGAGGCGTTGAAACAACTGTGGCGGCGGCCTGCCGGCGAGCGGCAGCCCTACACGTGAACGGAGCGGCGGATCAGCCGAGGACGGTCTTGAGCGTTCGGCCGAGGTCGCCGACGCGGTAGGGCTTGGTGAGGTAGCCGCAGAAGCCCATGTCGAGGTAGCGGCGGGCCATGTCGTCGTTATCGTAGCCGCTGGAGACGATGGCGCGGACGTTGGGATCGAGTTTCTTCAACTCGTGGAAACATTCTTCGCCGCCCATGCCGCCGATGACAGTGAGGTCCATGATGACGGTATCGTAGGGGCGGCCGATGTTGAGATAGCGTTTATAGAGGGTGATCGCCTCTTCGCCGTTCTTCGCGAGGTCGAATTTATATTCGAGGCTGCCGAGCATGGTGGCGGTGAGCGCGGAGATTTTCTCATCGTCGTCCATGAAAAGGACGCGGCCCGTGCGCGTAGAGACGTAGGGTGATTTGCGGGCGAGCGCTTCGGCGGGGCGGTCGGCGCGGGGGAGATAGATCGTGAAGACGGTGCCGACGCCGAGGGTGGAATCGACGCCGATGACGCCGCCGTGTTTTTGGACGATGGAGCGGACGGTCGCCAAGCCGAGGCCGGTGCCGTGTTTCTTGGTGGTGAAAAATGGGTCCCAGATTTTCTCGAGGTATTCGGGTTTGATGCCGGAACCGTTGTCGCGGGACTCGAACTCGACGTAATCGCCGGCGGCGAGGCCGGGAATCTGGTCGCCGCTGATCGCGACGTTGCGCGCGCACAGTTGGACGCGGGCAGAATGCGGCGCGGGCGGCATGGCCTGGAGCGCGTTGACGACGAGGTTTTGAAAAACTTGGAGGATCTGGGCGCGGTCCACCTGCACGGGATCGGTGCCGGCGGCGATCTCGAGACCGACGCTGGCGACCGAACCGGCGGTAGCGATTTTGAGCGTGTCTTCGAAGATCTCTTTGACGGCCACCACGCTCTGAGTGCCGGTGCCGCCTTGGGCGAAAAGCAGGAGCTGTTTGGTGAGACCTTTAGCGATCATGCAGGCTTTCTCCGCGTCGCCGAGGGACGTGTAATCGTGGCTGTCTTTGGCGAGGGAAACGCCGCCGAGAATCGTCGTGAGGAGATTGTTGAAATCGTGCGCGATGCCGCCGGCCAGGAGGCCGAGGGATTCGAAGCGGTTGGCTTTGACGAGTTCGTCGGGCGTGAGGCTGACCTCGTCGGGATCGCGGAAGACGATGATGACGCCGCGGAGTTTGCCGTCGGCCCCGTAAGAAGTGCGGGCGGTCCAGACGATGGGGAGCGGGGCGGCGGTCTCGTCGGAGGAGGCGAGGGCGTGCTCGCTGGTAAGCGGGAGCGGGCCGGCGGCGGCGAGGACGCGGTCGATGGGATCCTCGCCGGGACGGCCGCTGGCGCGGTTAATAAGGCGGAAAATTTCGGTGAGCGGGGAGCCGGGGAGTTGCTCGGCGGGGCGGCGGAGGAGGCGGGCGGCGGTGGGGTTGGCGAAGAGAATCTGGCCGCGGGAATCGGTGATGAGCACGGCTTCGGCGAAG